>CANGHW010000228.1 GCA_947453695.1 Opitutia bacterium | reverse complement strand
GATTCCTGCCGCTGGCGACGATCAGTGCGCTGCTCTCGTGTGAGAACTATTGCGAGGTTCACCTCGCGAGCGGGGAGAAACTCTTGGTGCGTCATACCTTGAAGGCGTGGGAGGATGCCCTGCCGTCGCCGGTCTTTGCGCGGGCCCACCGGCAGGCGATCGTGAATTTCAATCATCTCCTCCGGATCGAAGACGACGGAGCCGATGCTCCCTTGCTCCATCTCGCGGGAGTCCGGATGCCGCTGCGGGCCAGCCGGCGGGAGTGGGCCGCGCTGCGGGCGTTGCTGCCCCGGGACCGCATCGGGGCCTTTCGGACGGGAGGCGAGCTGACGTAGCCGGAACCTCCACTCGTCACAAATTCGCGGCCATTCGTCACCGCAAGCTGGCACGTTTCATGCGACAGGGCATCTCGAAATCGTTTTGTTTAATATCTTCTAGCCAGAGGTGGTCTACGGACTGCGCTCTGTTGTCAGAGTAACAACTGCGGCGCAGCATAGCTCTTAGGCGACTATGCTGCGCTGCTTTCTTTTACTCCAGCGGGTGTGCTAGAAAAGTTGCGGTCCGGCGCCCGGGCGATTTGGTGGGGGCGTGATGGAATCCTCAACCGCCCAAGCTCCGCTTCCGACCGCGCTACCCGAAGGTGTGCGGGAAGGTAACGAGAAGTTGATTTTGCTCACGGCGTCTGCAGGGGCCAAGGCCCAGGCGTTGATGACACGCGAGAAGTCCGGGGACTTCCTGCGCGTCGCCATTACTGGCGGTGGTTGCAATGGCCTGAGCTACAAGA
Organism: Opitutia bacterium; assembly: GCA_947453695.1. Lineage (GTDB taxonomy): Bacteria > Verrucomicrobiota > Verrucomicrobiia > Opitutales > Opitutaceae > GAS368. Next base: position 6,603 of record CANGHW010000228.1, on the reverse strand, counting down.
TGCGTTTCGTGCCCGAGCCAAAGCGGGGCGACATTTTGGTGGCCACCGCGGGAGTGCGGGTGGTGGTGGACAGCAAAAGTGCGCTCTACCTAAAGGGCACCCACCTCGACTATTCTAGTGCGATGGTCGCGGGCGGATTTAAGTTCTCCAACCCGAACGCCAAGGCCAGTTGCTCGTGCGGGGAAAGCTTCAGCGTGTGACCGAGCGATCCCAGGAGCTTGTAAAACTTCATTGGGCAGGGATTTGGGGCTGTGAAATAGAGATTGCCCCCGGGGAGCTTCCCCGTGAACGTCCCCGGCGACCCTAACACGTTACGCAGACCAAGCATTATTGATGGCCAATTCGTTTCCCTCGTCCGGCGGCGGCAATCGCCCCGGCTCTTATCAGCGACGCAATGTCGATCCGTTCGCGGCTATCCGCCGCAATCATCGTATCAAGGTTCCGCAGGTCCGCTTGATTTCCCCCGAAGGCCGGCAGCTCGGTATCATCGACACGCAGAAGGCGATCAGCCTCGCGCTGGAGGTCGGACTCGATCTCGTCGAAGTCGCGCCCAACGCGACGCCGCCCGTCTGCCGCATCATGGATTTCGGCAAATACGTTTACGAGGAACAGAAGAAGAGCTCCCACGCGAAATCCACTGCGAGCAAGATCAAGGAGATCGAGTTCACCGCGCGTATTGCCGACGGTGACTTCTTCACGAAGGCCCGTCACGCCGAGGAATTCCTGGCGCACGGTAACAAGGTCAAACTTCGTCTCAAGTTCCGCGGCCGCGAAATGGCGCACACCGAACTCGGTTTTGCGATCATGACGCGGGCCGTCGCCGAGCTGGCGGGCATGGGACATCCGGACGCGGAGCCCAAGCTCATCGGCCGCAATATTCACGTCATGCTCACCCCGCTGCCGGTCAACAAGCGGAAGCCGAAGTGGCATGTCGAGGGTAGCGCCCTGCAGGCCGTCGAAGACGGTCCTGATCAAGGGGACGACGATGATGACGAGGGCGAAAGCGCCCCGTCGGCCGCGCCCAAGGCCAACTAATCCGACGCCGCCATGTCACCGGCGGCGTTTCGTTTTGCCGCGCTCGGCGCGATGGTAGGATTGCTGGCGGCTTGCTCGCAGACCGCGAGCGCCGCGGCCAACGAGCCATCGGTGCCGGCACCTTTGCGCGCCCCGCCGCAACGTCCGGGTGGTGGTGTGGCGCCCGGGGTAACGGCGCTGAATGTTCCCATGGCTTCCGCCGCCAAGGCTCCGACGCTGACGGTTACCCGGTTCAAGAATGAGGATTATTTTGCCGCGTCGGAGATCGCCGAGCGGCTGGGGTTCAAAACGACGTGGGAAGAGTCCAAGCGTGAACTCACGATGGTCGCCGGCTCGCGAAAACTCGTGCTGACCGGTGAGAAGCGCGAAGTCGCGTGCAACGGCCTGCGGATCTTCCTCGGTGACGCCGTGCTCTATCGCGGGGGCAAGCTCTACGTTAATCGCACGGACTATGAGCGATGCCTGCTTTCTTTGCTGCGTCCCGAGTTCATAACCTCGCCGGTGCCGAAGTTGCGCACGATTGTGCTCGATCCCGGTCACGGTGGAAGCGACCCGGGCATGGAGAACAATGCGCTGCGCGTGCAGGAAAAAGTCCTCGCGCTTGATGTCGCACTGCGCCTCGAAAAACTCCTGCGCGCGGAGGGCTACTCGGTGGTGCTGACGCGGCGGGAAGATCGCCAGTTGGCCCCGACCAAGGAGGCAGATCTGCAGCGACGCGCGATCATCGCCAATGCGGCGGGCGCCGATCTGTTCCTGAGTATTCATTTCAATTCACTGTTTCCCGATACGCGCGTGAGTGGCTCAGAAGTTTACGTCTTCACGCGGCCGGGGCAGCGGTCCGACACCTCGTGGGGTTTCGGCCAGCCCGATGATTCCGAGAACGAGATTGCTCCCGTGAATCGCCACGACCCCTGGACATCGATTCTCGCCCATGCGGTGCATCGCGAGACGATCAACGGACTCAAGACCGCGGACCGCGGCCACAAAACCAAGCACCTCGGCGTCCTCCGCGGGCTCAACTGCCCCGGCGTCCTCGTAGAGTCGCTCTTTTTGTCCAACGCCGAGGAAGCCCGCCGCGCAGCGACGCCGGCGTATCGGCAGCAAATCGCGGAGGCGCTGTGGTCCGGGATTCGCTCCTATGCGGCGACCCTCGATACGCTGCGCCCCAAATCCTCGACCGCCCCTGCAACCGCCAATCGCCCAGCTGCGTCAAATTCACCATGAAAATCCGCCGCCTCTTCCTCGTGTGTGCCCTCCTGCTCGCGCCTGCCGCCCTACGAGCGTGGGATCATGACGGACATCGTCTGGTCAACCAACTGGCATTGTCCGCCCTGCCGTCCGATTTTCCCGCGTTTGCGCGCGATGCGGCGGCGGCGGAGCGTATCGCGTTTTTGGCCAATGTCCCGGATCGCTGGCGCAACGTCGACCCGTGGTTGAAGAACTCGGGCTCCAGCTGGACCGACCATTTCTGTGATATCGAGCAACTGAACGACGCCGGTCTCGATCCCCGCACCGTGTCGTCGCTGCGCTACGAGTTCGCGCTGGCCTTCGCCTCGGGCCGCGCGGCCCATGCCGACAAGTTTCCGGCACTGAATCCCGCCCGCAACACCGACCACACGAGCGAGTGGCCGGGATTTTCCCCCTGGGCGATGACGGAGTGGTTTCAAAAACTCCGTTCGGGGTTTTCCTATCTGAAAGCGTTTGAGGACGTGGGCGGAACCCCAGAAGAGATCGCCAATGCGAAGGCCGACATCATCTACGCCATGGGAGTGATTGGACACTATGTTGGCGATGCAGCCCAGCCGCTGCACACCACCGTGCATCACAATGGTTGGATCGGACGGAATCCAAATGGCTACACCACGTGGCCGCGCTTTCACAGTTGGATTGACGGGGGCTTCATGGCCAAGGCGAAGATTACCGCCGCGGACTTCAAGGGACGCACCAAGCCGGCCGAGACCTTCGTGCTCGGCAATCGCGAGGATGGGCGCGATCTGTTCTTCGTCATCGCGATGGATTACCTCATCGCGCAGAACCAACTCGTCGAGCCGCTCTACAAATTGGATAAAGCCGGATTGTTGGCCCGCGACGATCAGCCTGTGGCCCCGGAGGGGCGCGCCTTCATTGAAGGGCAATTCCTCACGGCGGGACAGATGTTGGCGCGCGTATGGGTGACGGCGTGGCAAACCGCGCCGGTCGACACCTATCTGCGCACCCAATTGGCCAAGCGTCAGGCGCCACCCGCGAAGTGAGGGTCAGCCCTCGGCTTTGCGACCAAAGATCTTCGGCACGCCCGGCCGCTGGGCACTATAGATACCGGCGCGACCGCTAAACTGGTAGGCGACGAAGCACGCGACGGCGAAGTAGAGGGTGTGCTGAGCGCCGAAGATCTCGATTCCCATCAACGTGCAGGCGAGGGGAGTATTCGTGGCGCCGGCAAAAACGGCGATGAAGCCAAGGCCGGCCAACAAGTCGACCGGCGCACCGAACAAGACCGCGAGAGCTTGGCCGAGTGTGGCGCCGATGAAAAACAGCGGCGTCACTTCGCCGCCCTTAAAGCCGCTGCCGAGAGTAACCGCGGTGAACAGCAGCTTCCAGCCCCAGCTCCAGGGTGTGGCGCCTCCGAGGCTAAACGCGGAAAGGATGGTGACCGCGCCGGGCTCGGGCGATGTGACGCCGATGCCGAGGTAATCACGGGTGCCGACGATCCAGACGAGGGCGATGACGACCAGGCCACCGACGGCCGGACGCAGCGGAGGGTAAGCGATGAAGCGAGCGAAGGTCTTTTTGATCAGGTGTGTAATCTCGGCGAAGCACTGGCTCACGAGGCCGAACACGATCGCGGCTAGAGCTACTTTTCCCAACAAAAGGCCGTCGACGAGTGAATGACCGGCGGTGCCGGCGCCGAAGGCGATGTGATAGGAGGTGTGGTGAATGCCCCAAGCAGAACACGTGTAGTCTCCAACAAGGCTCGCGATGAGCACCGGGAGGAGCGCGTCGTAGCGCATTTGACCAATCACCAGCACTTCCAATGCGAAAATCGCCCCGGCAACCGGCGTGCCGAAGACCGAGCCAAAGCCGGCGGCGACGCCAGCGAGGAGGAGCATGCGGCGATTTTCCGCAGAGAGTTGCGCGAGCCGGCCGAAGAGACCCGCCAAGCTGCCGCCCATCTGGACGGCCGTGCCCTCGCGACCGGCCGAGCCGCCGCAAAGGTGGGTGATCAAAGTGCCAAGAAGCACAAGAGGCGCCAGGCGAGCGGGGACGCCGCCGCCCGGTGCATGGATCTCCTCCATGATGAGATTGTTGCCCGCCTCGGCGCGCTGCCCGAAGCGATGATAGATCCAGCCGACAATAAAGCCACCGACTGGGAGCAGAAAGAGCAGCCAGGGAAGGTCCCAACGCCATTGCGTCACGCGCTCAAGGGACCACAGGAACAGCGCACTGGCCGAACCGGCAAGCACGCCCACGGGGAGGACGAGAAGTGTCCAGACGATCAACTGGCGCAGGTGAGCGACATGCTCCCGAAAATTGAACAGCTGCTTCATCCCGCGAAAAGTCGGGCAAACGAACGATGGGGCAACGGAAGCGGGTGCATGGGCGCAGGAATCGTGAAGCGTGGTGAGAACACGGGTTCCAGGAGCGCTTGGCAAGCGGGTGGAATGAGCGCTCGAAAAAAGCGGGACGCTCCTCACTGTGGCGCCCCGTTGAGAGCAGTCGTCACACTTGTCGTCTGGGCGCTCGTCGCCGTGTTTGCGCCCCGGATCGGGGCGGCAGATTCACCCGCTGCCCGCGTCGTGTTACTCGCCAACAGCGAGGATCCGGAATCGCGGCGGGTCGCGGAGCACTACGCGGAGATGCGCGGCGTGCCGCGGGAGAATATCATCGCGCTGCCTTTGCCCATCGCGGAGGCGATCACCTGGCGGGAGTTTGTGGTCACGCTGTGGGAGCCGCTGATGGAGAAACTTACGCGCGCGAAGTGGATCGATGCGATTCCGATGGCGCTCACCGATCCGGTCGGGCGGAAAAAATATTCGGTCTTTGCGCATCGCATCACTGCGCTCGTGGTGTGCCGCGGGGTGCCGCTCAAGATCGAGCACGACCCAACGCTTTACGTCGACTCACCGTTTACCCAACGGGCGGAGTTTCGCACAAATGCCGGTGCGGTGGACTCCGAGCTCATGATGCTCGCGCACCCGAACTATCCCATCAATGCCTTCGTGCCGAATCCGGTGTTTCAGAATGAAAACCCGGGTGTCACGGAGCGGGCCCAGATCGTCAAAGTTTCGCGGCTGGATGGGCCGACGGTGGACGACGCGCTCGCGCTCGTGGACCGGGCCATGGCCGCCGAGCGGACGGGCCTGCTCGGGCGGGCTTATGTCGACATCGGGGGGCTCCACGCGATCGGCGATCAGTGGCTCGAGTCGGTGGTGACGCAGCTCGATGACTTGGGGTTTTCGCCGGTCGTCGATCGGGCCCCTTCGACCATGCCGGCGACGGCGCGCTGCGACGCGCCTGTCATCTACTTTGGCTGGTATGCTGGGAGCATCAACGGACCCTTTGCTCTGCCGGGTTTTCAGTTTCCGCCGGGGGCGATCGCGTTTCATATCCACAGCTATTCGGCGGCCACATTACGTTCATCGACGTCGGGATGGACCGGCCCATTGGTCGCACGGGGCGCCACGGCGGTCGTCGGCAATGTTTTTGAGCCCTACCTGGAGCTAACGCACCGGCCGAATCTGTTTCTGCGGGCGCTGACGCGCGGTGCGACGCTGGCCGAGGCGGCGTTGTTTGCGTTGCCCGAGCTGAGTTGGCAGACGGTCGTGGTGGGCGATCCGCTTTATCGCCCTTTTGCGGTTTCGGGGCCGGAGCAACTGAAGAATCTCGCGGCGCTCCCGCCGCGAATCGCGGGCTACGCGGTCCTCCGCCGGCTGGGGGCGTTGACCTCCGCGGAGCAGCGCAGTGAGGCGATCCGGCTGGCCCGCGACGCGCAGCGCGATGTGCCCTGCCTGGCGGTGGGGGTTGCGTTGGCCAAACTATTGCGCGAGTCCGGCGACCGGGAAAGTGCCGCGAGTGCCCTCGGGTTTGCCTCGCGGTTGAAGGCCTTTCGCGCCGACGAGTGGGCGCTCGCCCGCGAAGCGGCGCTTGCGCTCGCTGAGTTGGGGCGCTCCGGCCAAGCCTTTGAGCTTTGGGTGACCCTGTTGGGAATCGAGTTGCTGCCGAAGGAACTGCGCGTGGCGTGGTTGCCCGATGCGATCAAGGCCGCGCAGGGCGCAAAAAATCCCACGCAGTTAAGTGCGTGGGACAAGGAACTGACGGACCTGACGGCGCCGAAGCCGTAGGGCCACCGGGAGGCTTAGACGCCCGTGACGATCTTGTCGGCGAGGCCGTAGGCGATGGCTTCCTGCGCGTTCAGGTAGAAGTCGCGGTCGGTGTCCTGATTGATGCGCTCCAGCGGCTGGCCCGAGGCGGTCGCGAGGATTTGGTTCAACTCGGCGCGGAGTTTTTCCATTTCCTTGGCCTGGATGTTGATGTCCGTGGCGGGGCCGATAAAGCGGCCGGAGATCAAAG
>CANGHW010000227.1 GCA_947453695.1 Opitutia bacterium | reverse complement strand
TAGAGGATCTCGCGCTTCTCCCGAAAAACAAAGTCCCGCTAGCTACCGCCTTCACGAGCGAATTTTTGCCGTAGCCCACTACCCCGGCTCCATCGTCGGCTTCAAACGATTCTCCGGTCCAACTAGCCACCGAGAAACCCTGACGCTCCCCCGGGCGAAACGCCTTTGCGGACACGACCAGTCTCACGTTTCTTTTCGCGATGTCTGCAGTCCTTGGTTCAGCCTGGCTAAGTTCGCGCCCGACGCCCCGCTTCAGCTACTCCACGTGGCTCTTCCTCCGCGTCCTAGCTCTCATCCAAGCGATCGCCTTCGCCTCTGCCTGGTCCCAACTCCCCGGGCTCGTCGGCCCTCAAGGTATCCTCCCCGCCCAGCCTTTCTTCGACGCCGTTCTCCGCGAACTTGGTCCGACTTCGGCTCACGCGCAGTTGCCCTCGCTCTGCTGGATCATTGGAGCCGGACCCACCGCGCTCTCGGCTCTCTGCGTCATCGGCATCGCCCTGTCTACGCTCGTCTTTGTTGGTATCGCCCCTGCACCCGCACTCCTAGGTATCTGGGCTTGTTATCTTTCACTCTCCGGCGCCGGCCAAGTCTTCTTCAACTTTCAGTGGGATGCCCTGCTCCTCGAAACCACCCTCCTCGCCGTAGCTCTCGCCCCATGGTCGCTACTTCCCCTCTGGCGGCCCGGATTGCACGAACCACCGTTCGTAGCCCGGCTCCTGCTCGTCTGGCTCCTTTTCCGCCTCATGGTTCTCTCCGGCGCGGCTAAACTCCTCAGCGGCGACCTGACTTGGCGCGAGCTCAGCGCTCTCACTTTTCACTACGAAACTCAGCCGCTCCCCACGCCACTGGCCTATTGGGTGCACCAAGTCCCTGCGTGGTTCCACCGCGCCACCTGCGCCGGCATGTTTACAATCGAGCTGCTCGTCCCATTTTTCTTCTTTGCCCCGCGCCCGCTGCGTCACCGCGCCGCGTTCCTCACGATCGCGCTGATGCTGCTCATCGCCCTTACCGGCAACTACACCTATTTCAACTTCCTCACCGCGGCCCTTTGCCTCCTCTGCCTCGACGACACAATTCTCGCTCGCTTCTTCCCTTTCCTTAAAAACGTCCCACCGGCACCCGCGTTGTCCCGCTGGCGTCGCTGGCCCGTCTATGCGTTAGCGGTCTTCGTCTTTACCTACACCACACTTCAACTCATCCCCTCGCTCTTCCGCGGCACGAAACTTCCACCGGCCTTCGATGCCGTTGCCGCCGACCTCGCACCTTATCGCTCGCTCAATAGCTATGGCCTCTTCGCCGTGATGACCAACCCAAGACCGGAGTTGATCATCGAGGGCAGCGACGACGCCCGCACCTGGCTGGCCTATGAATTCCCGCACAAGCCCGGCGCGCTGACTCGCTCCCTCACCTGGGTCGCCCCGCACCAACCCCGCCTCGATTGGCAGCTCTGGTTCGCCGCCCTCACTCCGCCCGCGCACAACCGTTGGATGATGTCGCTCGCGGAGCATCTGCTGCGTGGCACGCCCGACGTTCTCTCACTCCTCGCGCACAACCCTTTTCCCGCCAAACCTCCGCGGCACCTGCGCATCGTCCGCTACGAATACCACTTCACCGATCCTGCCACTCGCTCCCGCACCGGCGAAGTCTGGCGACGCACGCCTCTCGACTTCTATCTGGCCCCTGCGTCGCTCAAATAGCAGGCCCCTCGCTTTCGCCCTTCCGTGTTCGTCGGCCTTCCGGTTCAATCGGCGCAATGTCCCAACCGTCCGCCCGCGAACGCCTTTTCTCCCTCCTCCGCGACTCCCTCGCCGACGGCACCGTCGTGAAATTCACGCTCGGCAAACCCGCTCCCACGCGCACCGACGCCACGTTGCAAAACGTCTTTGTTCGGCCCGTCGCCCTTAAGTCCGGCCCACACCTCACCTTCGTCTTTCGCCACACCACGCGCGATGTCACGAAGAACTACGCCCCCGCTGAGGGTCTCGCCACCATCGAGTCCCTCCTCGGCCTCGAGTTTCTCGACGCTCACCTCATCACCTCCACAAATACCGCTCAATTTGAGACTCAGTCCGATGGCTCCGCCCGGCTCCGCGTCAAAGCCCAATCCCCCCAGAGTCACCCCGCCGCTCTCGCCCCTTCCCGTGTTTCCCACAACCAACCGAAACACTACTTGATCCCGGCCGATTCCCCTTGGCTGGAATCTCTCGGCGTCCTCAACAACCGCGGCCAGCCCCGCGATGGCATGGCCGACAAATTCCGCCAGATCCAAAAATTCGCCGAACTGTTGCAGCATCTCGTCACCGAGGCCTTCCCTCCTCTGCCCGCCGCGTCTACCGCTCAGCCGCCCTCAATCGCTGCAGCCTCGCCGGTGTCCGATTCGGCCGATACCTCTCCCTCCCCTCACCTTCGCGTCGTCGACGCGGGCTCAGGCAAGGGCTACCTCACCTTTGCCCTTGGCGCCCTCCTCGCTGACCGCGCTCACGTCACCGGCATCGAGGCCCGCCCAGAGCTCGTCACGCTCTGCAATCGCGTCGCAGCCCAGCACGCTCTCGCTCATCGCCTGGTTTTCCACAGCGGGACTATCGCCGATACGTCACTCGCATCCGTCGATATTCTGATCGCCCTCCACGCCTGCGACACCGCGACGGACGACGCCCTCGCACGCGGCGTGGCCGCCGGCGCGCGTCTCCTCGTCGTCTCGCCCTGCTGCCAAAAGGAAATCCGCTCACAACTCACCGCGCCGCCCGTCCTCGCCGACGCACTCCGCCACGGCATCTTTCAAGAGCGCCACGCCGAGTTTATCACCGATGCCCTCCGGGCCCAGCTCCTCGAATGGGCGGGCTACAAGACCAAAGTCTTCGAGTTTATCTCCACCGAGCACACCGCGAAGAATCTCATGATATCCGCCATCCGCGTTCGCGCCCCAGGCAGCGCCGACGACGCCCTCGCGCACCGTATCCGTGCCTTCGCCTCCTTCTACGGCGTGACCTCCCAACACCTCGCCACGAAACTCGGTTTCAATCTCTAACCCAAACGAGCGAGCGCACGCGGCAGGTCGTGGACAAAGCGGCGCAGCAGTCACACCGGCGCTCGGCTGCGCCGAAAGATTGCGGTTGTCGGAGGTAGCACCACGACGTTTTCTCTTTGTTCGGTTATCGCTCGCTGAGCCGTCTTCCCCTCCCCCTTACCCTTATGCGTCACTGGATTTTTAAAGCAGTCTTGCTCGTTGCCCCCCTGGCGTTGGCTCGCCTCAGCCCGTCGCTGGTAGCCGCGTTGGCCAAACCCAACATCGTGCTCATTTACACCGACGATGTCGGCTACGGCGATCTTAGCTGCTACGGCGCCACCTCGGTCGCGACGCCCAACATCGACCGCCTCGCCAAGGAGGGCCTCCGCCACACGCACGGTCACACGACGTCCGCCACCTGCACTCCGTCGCGCTATTCGCTCCTCACCGGCGAATACGCCTGGCGCAAACCCGGCACCGGGGTCGCCCGCGGCGATGCCACCGCCCTCATCGCCCCTGGTCGCACGACTATGGCCTCGCTCCTCCGCTCCGCCGGCTACAAGACCGGCGTCGTCGGCAAGTGGCACCTCGGCCTCGGCATCGGCAAACCCGATTGGAACGGCGACGTGAAACCCGGCCCACTCGAGATCGGGTTCGACTACAGCTTCATCATGCCGGCCACCGGCGACCGAGTGCCCTGCGTCTACGTCGAAAATCACCGCGTCGTCGGCCTCGACCCCAAGGATCCGATCACCGTCAGCTTCGACGGCCCGATCGCCGGCCAACCCACCGGCGCCAAGAATCCCGAGCTGCTCCGCGTCCACCCGAGCCACGGCCACGACCAGGCCATCGTCAATGGCGTCAGCCGCATCGGTCACATGAGCGGCGGCAAGTCCGCCCTCTGGGTCGACGAGGACATGGCCGACACCCTGACTAAGAAGGCCACCGCCTTCATCGAGCAAAACCGCGCTCAACCGTTCTTTCTCTACTTCTGCACGCACGACATTCACGTGCCCCGGATGCCGCATCCCCGCTTCGGTGGCCGCACCTCAATGGGACCGCGCGGCGACGCCATTGCCGAACTCGACTGGACGGTCGGCGAAGTCCTCGCGACGCTCGACCGCCTCAAGCTCACCGACAACACCATGGTGATTTTCTCCAGCGATAACGGCCCCGTCGTCGACGACGGTTACAAGGACGACGCGGTTGCCAAGCTCGGCAGTCACCGTCCCGCCGGACCTTGGCGCGGCGGCAAATACAGCAATTTCGAAGGCGGCACCCGCGTCCCTGTGCTCGTCCGCTGGCCCGCCCGCGTGAAGCCCGGTGTCTCCGCCGCCATCGTCTCCCAAATCGACTGGGCGGCCAGCTTCGCGACCCTCGTCGGCCAACCTTTCGGTCGGGACGACATCCCCGACAGCACCGACCAACTCGCCGCCCTCCTTGGCGAATCCAAGACCGGCCGCGCCGAGCTCGTCGAACACGCCAACTCCCTCGCCCTCAGCGATGCCCGCTGGAAACTCATTCTTCCGTCCAACGGCGTCGCCGTGAACAAAAACACCAACACCGAGATGGGTAACCTGCGCACGCCTCAGTTTTACGACCTCGCCGCCGATCCCGGTGAGACCAAGAACGTCGCCGCCGACCACCCCGAACTCGTCGCCCAATACCAAGCTCGCCTCGAGGCACTCCGCGCCGCCGGCCGCAGCCGGCCTTAACTCACCCTCGGCCCGCCCGCTCGCGGGCCAAGAAACTTGGGTAGGCTTAGGGACCACGTGCCTACCACCGCTCCGTCCTTCGCTCCACCCCTCTCTCTTTTCCCCATGCGCCCCGCCCTACTCCGTTTCGCCTTCTTCCTTTCGTGCGCGCTCGCGTTCACGTTTACCGCTCGCGCCGCGGAGCCCGCCGCCCGCCCCAACATCCTCTGGCTCGTTGCTGAGGACTTCACCTACACGTTTGCCAGCGCCTACGGCGATCCGCTCGCGCGCACGCCCACCTTCGACCGGCTCGCCCGCGAGGGCATATTGTTCGAGCGCGCCTACTCCACCTCTGCGGTCTGTGCCCCCACCCGCGCGAGCATCATCACCGGCATGTTCGCCCCCTCGCTCGGCACCCAGCACATGCGCAGCAATGTCCCTATGCCCTCGTGGCTGCGCTACTTCCCTGCCTACCTCCGCGACGCTGGTTACTACACCACCAACAACGCCAAGACCGACTACAATGCCGCCGTGCTTGAAGGCACCTGGGACCAAAATGGCGCCAAGGGCCACTGGCGCAATCGCTCCCCCGGCCAGCCGTTCTTTGCCGTCTTCAACACCAACACCAGTCACGAGAGCTCCCTCCACAAGCGCTTCCCCATCGCCACCGACCCCGCCAAGGTGCGCCTTCCCGCCTACCTTCCCGACACTCCCGAGGTCCGCGCCGACTACGCCCAATACTACGACCGGGTCTCCGCCGCCGACGGCGAACTCGGCAAGATCCTCGCCCAGCTCGAGGCCGATGGCCTCGCCGACGATACCATCGTCTTCTTCTACTCCGACCACGGCGGCGTCCTCCCGCGCAGTAAGCGTTTCCTCTACGAGAACGGCACTCACCCCGCCCTCACCGTCCGCTTCCCGAAAAAATTCCAGCACCTCGCCCCCTCCGCTCCCGGCAGCCGCTCCACCGAGCTCGTTAACTACGTCGACCTCGCCCCCACCGTCCTCAGTTTGGCCGGTGTGAAAGCACCGGACTATTTTCAAGGCCGCGCCTTTGCCGGCGCCGCCCGCGCCGCCGCCCCGGAATTCACCTACAGCTTCCGCGACCGCATGGATGAGCGCATCGATCTTTGCCGCGCCGTCACCGACGGCCGCTGGCGCTACATCCGCAACTACCGTCCCGAGCTGCCGACCATGCAGCACCTCGATTACCTCTGGAAACAATCCTCCGCCCGCGAATGGGACCGCCTCAACCGCGAGGGTAAACTCACCGCCGTCCAGGCCTCGTTCTTCCAACCGAAACCCGTCGAGCAACTCTTCGACTGTCAGGCCGATCCCGACAACGTCCGCAACCTCGCCGGCGATCCTGCCCACCGCGCCACCCTCGAACGTCTCCGCGCCGCCAACCGTGCCCACCTCTTGCGCATCCGCGACACTGGCTTCCTGCCCGAGGCACTTCTCCGTGAACTCTCCGGCACTGCCTCGCCCACTGCGTTCAGCCGCGACGACACCGCCTACCCGCTCGCGCGTATCCTCGACGTGATCGACCGCCTCCAGCTCGCCTCCGCTCCCGCGCCCGCCGACCTGCGCGCCGCTCTCGGCGACAAATTCCCCGCCGTCCGCTATTGGGCCGCCCTCGCCGCCCTCCGCGCACCCAAGACGGTCGTCTCGGATCTCGCTCCGCTCCTCCGCGACTCGACCGCCTCCGTCCGCCTCGCCGCCGCTTTCGCCACCGCGCGTCACGGCGCGGGCGATGCCGCGTGGCCCGTCCTCGCCGCCGGCCTCGAAGCCAAAGCAACGGCCGACATCCGCCTCGAGTCTCTCAACTACCTCACATTGCTCCCCGCGCGCCCGGACTCCTTCAAAGCCCTCTACGAGTCCACCGCCAAAGACAGCGGCACCGGCGAAAACTACGTCGCCCGCGCCGCCGACTACCTGCTCGGCAAGTAAAGCGCGGTTCGCGACTCGCCCTGCCGAGGGATTTTCCTCCGCAGGGCGCTGCGCGCCTCACTCCGTCTTTTTCTTGTTCTTCTTGGTCGCGCCGTCCGCTTGCCCGCCGGTCACTCGCACGGGCCAGTTCTTTTTCACCAGCGCCTTCAACTCCGCGAGCGTCGCGGCGTGCGCGGGATCGGCGGCGAGATTCTTCATCTCGCCCGGGTCAGTTTCATGATCGTAAAGCTCAGCGCCCTGTTTGCCACCATCCCACTCCGTGTAGCGCCAGCGCGGTGTGCGCACGCTGTGCCCGGGGAAACCGCCCCGCTCCACCTGCGTAAACGCAGGGCGCGTCCACGGCGCATCCGGTCGGACCAGCAGCGGGCGCAGCGAGGCGCCTTCAAGCTTGGCCGGCGGCGTTAGCCCCGCGAGATCGGCCAGTGTCGGGTAGACGTCCACAAACTCCACCAAGCGCGGCGAGGGCGTCCCGGCCTTGATGCCCGGACCGGCAAAAATCATCGGCACGCGCGCCGATTCCTCGAAGCAGCTTTGCTTCATCCACAGGCCGTGTTCACCCAGCGAGTAACCATGGTCGCTCCAGAAAACGATGATCGTGTTGTCCCGCAGTCCGAGGCGGTCCAGCGCATCGACCACGCGCCCGATCTGCGCATCGACGAACGAAATCGCCGCGTAGTAGGCCTGCTTCGAGAGCCGCGCCTGGTCGTGCGTCACCCCGAAATTCGGCCAGGGCCGCGTCGAGGTCAGCGCCGCCGTGGGCACGCTCTCGACGAAGCCT
>CANGHW010000226.1 GCA_947453695.1 Opitutia bacterium | reverse complement strand
CGTCGGCTTGATCGTGACGGGGTTTGAGTGAATTGCACCTCGCTCAATCGCAATGTCGAGAAGCCGGCGAAGCGTATCGATTGCCCTATTCACCGATGTTGCCGAATTGCCTTTGATTGCCGTCTTGGCGCCCGGGGGCGTGTAGTTTGTCCCCTCGCCCTTAAAACGCGTCACCCAATCTGCAACTGCCGCGTGGGAGACCTGCGAGGGCTTTAGGCCTGCGAGCTCGGGCCATGTTTTGCGGACCTTCTTTAGTGCAACGATCCGAGCGGAACGAGAACTTGGCTTAAGCTCAGCGTTCTGGTTCGTCCGCTCCTCGTAGATTGCCATGAGGTCACCAATCGTTCCGGCCCCGGCGGCTACGGCCACGCGACTGCCGCGCAACGCCTCAATCTTCGCCGCCTCCACGCCGAGACGAAGCTTCGCAACCGTGAAAACATCGGTGTCGAGCTTTCGCCAAATTTGCTTGCCGGATACGGTCCATCGTCCGAAGTATCTTCCGCTCTCTCCATTGCGGAGAAGGTTTTGCACCGCCGTTCTTTCCCACGTTGTTGAATTACTCATGTTTTCTAGAGGTTGCTCCTGAACAAAGCTACGCTGTAGAAAACCCCTGTAGAACGCGACAACTGATAAAAACGTAAGTGCTTAGTCAGTCAGTAATATGCCAGAGTAGCTCAGTGGTAGAGCAGAGGACTCATAAGCCTTTGGTCGCGAGTTCAATCCTCGCCTCTGGCACCAGTTTCACCGGCCCCGGGTTATTTTGTAACCGGCCCAAGCCGATCCAACGACGGTCTCCCCACCGATGGGGCGCGGGCGGTTAATCCGCGCCAGACCTGCTCCGCCCGCTCAGGACTTGGGCAATTCGCACAGCTCAACAGAGCCGCCGTGCACTACGACCGGATGCTGCTGCAGGAGCTCAAGCAGCACCTGCTTGTCCGCCGATTCAAAACGCATGTAGCCGACAATATGATCCGTCGCACGCGCCGCTTGCCGGTCCCCGACGATTTCTCGCCGGCCGATTTCACTTCCGCCGCGAAACGCCCCGCTCTTCAGCGCCGCCGCGATGAAACGATCCCACTCGTCGGCAGTGGTGGCCGTCTTCTCGTTTCCCTGAATGAGGAGAATGTAGTCGGACATGCTACGGAAGCACCGTTCGACAAATCGCGAGACAGCACAAGTAAAGGAAGAACCCGCCGACGAGATAGAGACCTACACCGCCTACCGTGGAGACTAGACCCAGCCGTTGGCTTTCAGTCTTCGCAATGCCAAGGAAGATCCAGCTCGGAGTGACTACCGCAACGAGCGCGCCGACCGAAACGCCGGCCGCTAGCGGCAGCCATCGCCTGAAACCACACCGCTCTGCGAACAAACTCAGCGGAAGAAAAGCCACGACACTGATGGTGAAGCCGATGCTGGCGCTCGCCACCGGGATGATCACTTGATTGAGCGGGCCTCCAAGGTCGTCTGACCAGACAATCAGCGCTCCGTAGCGGGCGACCTGCACGCCTGCGAGGAAGGTGGCGCTGCTCAGGAGCGCAATAACGTGTCGAACGCCCCTCCGATCAGTGGGCGAACTTTACATGCCGCGTGGACGTCGCCTAGAAGACCGAGCTGCGTAACCGACGCAGCGGAAAAGAAACAATCGTCGCCATCGAGTCCCGCCCAAGCGAGCCGCACTACTTGAGCTCCGTCTTTCGGGTCGATGGGGATACTCCTTGCTGCCATTTCTTGGGTAGTTTTCACCGAGAGCCGCGGGCATTCGGTGCCGCTGGCGCGGGTGCCTGGTTGAGCCGCTTCTCCGAGAGTTCTATTCTTTTCCCGTTCGAATTTATCTCCACCACTAAGCGATCAAAGTGCCACAAGCCGACCTCTTTTGCCGCACTCACATAAAGCGTTGCCGCTGCTTTCGGTCCTGCGATCGGAATCGCCAGCTCTGCTTTTCCGGTCGGGCCATCTACCACGATGTTCCCGGTGAAGAGATACCCGTCATCGACGGGTGATCCGAGCGCGTCGATCACAGCAGGTGCTGCCTTGGCTCGTGCGACCGCTCCCGAATAGGCGTCAGAGGACCTCATGAAGCCCATGACCACCGCAACGAATCCGCCTATCCCAAGAACTCCCGCAATGATGATCACGGGGACAAACCATTTCCAATTTCGCGACCACCAATCGGGCTGTCGCTGACTAGGGAGTGGTGGCGGTATTTGCATGGTCTTTGCCCGATGCTTCAGACGAGCGAATTCGCTTTCTATCTTCTTTTGTCATCCTCCGTAATGAACGGATTCGTCTCTTTCGGCCGAAAGAAGAAGCGCTCAAGCGTCGGACCGATCAATGGCAGGAAGGAAAGCCTCATCGCGTAACCGTAAAGGGTGTGAGCGATTGCTGAGCGAAACAGAAGCGTTCCTTTTTCTTCCATTCTGGCAAACACCTCGGGCAAAGTGAAAAACAGTATAAACAATCCAATAACAAAAAAAACTCCGCCAAGCACAGCAAGGATTGAGAGGTGATATTTCTCGCTCAGATGGAAAAGGAGCAAACAGCATCCCACGACTACGCTCAGTGTCGAAAGTCTGACGATTTTACAGAGGAGCGAGAAGCGGAGTTTGTCTGCGACGGAGTTAAACATGGAAATTCTTTTCTTGGCCTAGATGCCGGAGCTGCGTGAACCACTCAGCGGAAAAAGAATCAGCCGGGGGCGGGCTGAAGCGCAAAACTTCACTGACGTGACGGGACTAGGAGCCAAGCCCATGGGAACGACGACAGGCGACGCGGGCCGGGATGTCCATTTATTCAGATAAAGCTCTCCCCGCCGGGGTCGCAGAGGGCGCGGTTTTTTCCGCGAGCTGCGCGCTGCTGCGGCCGAACGCCAGAAGTTCGGCCGCGAATTGGCTCACCGCTTTGCTTCTACAAAGCGAGTGAAGCGATCGAGGATCGCCTGCCAGCCGCTGCGCTGCTGCTCGATGGAGTGAGTGGCTTCGGCATCGAAGGTTTGACGGATCGCTATGCCGCCCGCTTTCGGCTCAAATTCCACCACGGCGGTGCGGGGACCAAAGGCGGTTTCGATCCGCTGGTGCGGGATGATTTGCGTGTAGGTGCCGGCGAAGTCGAAGCCCATGCTTCCGTTCTTCGCTTCCATACGAAACGAGAACGCGCCACCCGCCCGCAGATCAACGGTCGCGGCCGTCGTATGCCAGTCATCGGAGGCGGCATTCCATTGCTTGATGTCATCCGGCGTCGTCCACGCCTGCCAGACCGCTTCGAGCGGGGCCGCGACCAAGGTTTCTACGGTAATTTTCATCGGAGTTTTTTTGTCGGGTAATCTGTGGGCTCACGGTCTCAACGATTCAACCTGCTTCCAGCGGACATCGATCAGCGACTTTCCGGTGCACATCGGCGGAAACATGCCGCCGGCGGGTGCGCCGGGTCGAACGCACAGGGAAGGACGGCCTGCGTTCATCGGTTGATTGGGGCCCCAGGTCAGGACGGCCTCAGGCCCGCGGATCGAACCCGAAGACGCGGAGTTCTTGGTCGCAGCGGCAGGCCTTCGCCAGGCGCGCGGCCCAGCTGATGGCCTCCTCGCGCGAGGGCAATTCGAGCACGGCGAAGCTGCCGTTGAGCGGGGGCGCCCACGGATAGCCTCCAGCGGCGACCTGGCCCTCGGCCGAGACGAGCACGGGGGGCACGTTTTCGTCGATGCCGCCGGCGAAGACGTAGACCCCCGCCGCCTTCGCCTCCTCGACGACGGCGTGCGCGTCGCGGCCCACCGCCTCCCATTCTCCGGCGGGCACCTTCATCGCGGCACTGGGGAAGGAGATCAGGTATTTGGCCATGGGGCACGTTAGGGTGGAAATTACCTTTCAGTCACGCGGGGAACATGGACGAGGCGAATTGGGCTCAGCCTGAGCCCGCCCGCTGCGTTGGGATCCTCGGGTTCGCTCGAGGTTCATTTCGTCGGAGAAGGAGGTTTCGCAATCGTGGCCTTCAAGGCCTCCGCCTTCCTCTGGGCCTCGGCCAGCCTTTCATCTCCTTTCGGATCACTGCTTCGCGTGAAGACTGGACCGCACGGGCCCCATGCACAGCCCGACAGGCTGCTGGCGACGAGTGCGAGGGGAAGAAGTTTGGTCGCAATTTTCATAGTTTGCCCGAGGGCTAACAATTACCGCACCCCGAATCCGCGGGGGCATTCGCCTCGGGTTGACCTCCGACTGCGGGCCGAGTTCCAGGATGCTGCTGGGAGGGCGGATAGGCCGGCAGTCTGCGTAAGGTTTTTGCTCTCGGTTGAGAACCACAAGACGCGCCACGGAGGCGACATCGAGTTGATCGAGGCGCCGGGCCGAGCCCGGTCCGCCCTGTCGCCGGCGGTGGATTTGGAGTGGCCGGCCGGAAGTTTTTCACGGAGAAACCCAGCATGCGCTCTCTTCCCGGATTTCTTGCCGTGCTGGTGTGGGTCGCGGCCTCCGGGCCGGCGGCGATGGCGGCGGACCTGCTGCTCTCCGGCGGGCGCATCTACACGGCTGACGAACGCCAGCCCACGGCC
Organism: Opitutia bacterium; assembly: GCA_947453695.1. GTDB lineage: Bacteria > Verrucomicrobiota > Verrucomicrobiia > Opitutales > Opitutaceae > GAS368. Next base: position 2,942 of record CANGHW010000226.1, on the reverse strand, counting down.
GAGGCGGTGCTCGTGCGCGATGGGAAGATTGTTTACGTGGGGACGGCCCGGGGGGCGGAGGCCCGGGCCGGTGCAGCGGCCCAGCGGCTGGATCTCACCGGGCGCACGGTGGTGCCGGGTTTGACGGATGCGCACGTCCATCTCGCGGGCATCGGCGATCGCGAGTTGGCCTTCAATCTCGAGGGCACGGCGAGCTTGGCTGAGCTGCAGACGAAATTGCGCGCGAGGGCGGCGGTCACGCCAAAGGGCCAGTGGATTGTCGGGCGGGGTTGGATTGAGACGAAGTGGTCGCCGGCGACCTTTCCCCGCGCCGCCGACCTTGATGCCGTCGCGCCCGACCATCCGGTCTTCCTGAAACGCTCCGATGGCCATGCGCTCGTCGCCAATACGCGGGCCCTCCAGTTGGCGGGGATCACGCGGGCGACGCCCAACCCGCGCGGCGGTGAGATTCTGCGGGAGGGCGCGACCGAGGAGCCGTCCGGCATGTTGATCGATCACGCGCAGACGCTCGTGGAGCGCCTCGTGCCGCCGGAGGGGCCGGCCGAGGTGGAGCGCCGACTCCTGGCCGGCGCGCAGCGGGAGCTCTCGCTCGGCTGGACGCAGGTGCACATCGCCGGCAACGGGCTCGATGAGATGCGGTTGCTGCGCCGCCTCGTGGCGGAAGGAAAAATCAAGTTGCGCATCTACAATGCGGTGGGCGGCCCGGGGGCGGCGGCCGAGGCGCTGTTGCAAGGCGGCCCCCAACAGGGGGGCGACGGCAGTCGCTTCACGGCCCGGGCAATCAAGCTTTACGCGGACGGCGCGCTGGGTTCGCGGGGGGCGGCTCTACTGGAGCCCTACGCGGATTCGCCCGGCAGTCGCGGGCTCATGTTGAGCCAGGCCGAGACGCTGCTGCCGCTGATGATTCAGGCGCTGCGCCGGGGTGTGCAGATCGAAACGCATGCGATCGGTGATCGCGGGAATCGATTCGTGCTCGATCTCTACGCGCAGGCCTTCGCGGCGGTGCCCCGGGACCAGCGGCGGGTGCCCGAGCCGCGCTGGCGCATCGAGCATGCCCAGGTGATCGCGCCGGCCGATCTCGGGCGCTTTGCCCAACTGGGGGTGATTGCCTCGATGCAGCCCTCGCACGCGATCGGTGATTTCTATTTTGCGCCCAGCCGCCTCGGTGCCGCCCGGCTCAAGGGGGCCTACGCCTGGCGCAGCCTGCTCGACTCGGGCGCGGTGGTGATCGGCGGGAGCGATGCCCCGGTGGAGCGGGGTGAGCCGATGATCGAGTTCTATGCCGCGGTGGTGCGGCGCTCCCTCGACGGATTTAGCGATGAGAACTGGCACCGCGAGGAACGCGTCTCACGGGCCCAGGCCCTCACGATGTTTACCCTCGCGCCCGCGTATGCGGCTTTTCAGGAGCAGGAGCGGGGCTCGATCGCGGTGGGCAAACGCGGGGATTTTACCGTCCTCTCGGCCGACATCATGACCATCCCTGAGACGGAGATTTTGCAGACGCGCTGCCTGATGACGATCATCGAGGGCGAGGTCGTCTACGCGCGAGCGCGGTGAGTGCACCCGGGCGCTGACGGTGCCCTTGGCTTAGGCGAGATCGGCGAGCAGCGTGCGCAATTCGCGCTCCGGATCCTCGTGGTGCTGCGCGACGGCCAGATCCAGCGCGGCAGCGAGGAGCGGCTTCGCTTCGGCGCGGCGGTCGAGCTGCAGGAGGAGTTTGCCGAGCAAAATCCGGGGCATCATCCAATCCGCTTTCTTCGCCACGCAGGCTTCGAAATGTGGCACTGCCTCGGCGCCGCGTCCCTCGGCCAGCAACGCTTGGGCGAGGCTGAAGCGAAACAGCTCGTTGTCCGGATGGCGGGCGACCATCGCGGCGAAATGCTCCGCGCGCGAGGCCATGCTCAGACTTCGTCGATGAAGACGATCACGCCGGTCGCATTGTCCGGGCCCCCGCGCCGGACGGCTAGGGTGATGATGTTGCGCAGCACTTCCTCCGGGGAACCGGGTGCCGCGGTCATCTGGCCCAGCTCGGAGTCGGGGATCATGCGCGTGACACCATCGGTCACAAAAATATAGCGGTCGCCGGCCACGAGGGGCTTGGTCACGAGATCCACGTCGGGCGGGGTGGGCTGGCCGATGCAGCGGGTCAGGGCGTTGCGATTGGCCTCGTGGTAGTAGACGACCTCGCCCTTGGCCCGGCGGAGGCGCGCCTCGTTTTCGACGGAGTGGTCCTCGGTGAGGCGGATGAATTCGCCGTTGCGCGCCAGGTAGGCCCGGGAATCGCCGACGTGGGCGAGCTTGAAAGCGCCCTGATGAATATAACCAAAGGTCAGGGTGCAGCCGATGCCCATCGCCGGGCTGATCCGCTGGCCCAGCGCGGCCACGCTGAAATTGGCATGATGCACGATGGACGTGAGATTCACTTCCTTATCGAGTCCGGTGGCGTGCACGCTGCCGACGATCTCGTCGACGCAGTGCTGGGCCGCATCCGCTCCGCCGGGCAGGCCGCCCACGCCATCGGCCACGCCGTAGAGCCGCGCCTGATCATCAAGGAGAAAGCGATCCTCGTTATTTCGACGGACACGGCCAATGTCGGTGAGCGCAGTAGCGCGGAGCAAAAGCATGGGATTGGGCGAAGCCTAGGCGCTGAAACGGTCAGGCGAAAGGATGAAATTTTTCACTACGCGTTTCCCGTGTAATGGGCGTGAAGTTTGCCTGGGGGAGGCAATCGAGAAAAAGCCGCCCGTAGCTTTTCGCGAGCAGGCGCGAGTCGAGCAAGGTGATCAAGCCCCGGTCGGTCTGCGTGCGGATGAGACGGCCGATGCCCTGGCGAAACTTGATCAACGCATCGGGGAGCGTGAGATCATTGAACGGGTTGCCGCCTGCCCCGCGGATGTGCTCGCACTTCGCCTCGGTGATTGGGTGCGTCGGCGGATCGAAGG
>CANGHW010000225.1 GCA_947453695.1 Opitutia bacterium | reverse complement strand
GATGCCCTTGATGCCGAGCTTGAGAATCTCGTCGTAGGTCGCCTGCGAAACTTCATCGACCAGCTTGGCCCACTGGATCTTGCGGCGACCGTTCTCATCGGCCTCGGCGTCGACCTCAGTGTCATCCGCGGGCGCTTCGAATTTGAAGACGGGGTCCGAGGGGGTGATGTCAAAATCGACGGCGACCGCCACGGTGTCGGTGTTTCCGGCAGCGGGCACAGCTGCTTCCGCCGATGCCGCCGGGGCAGCAGAACCAAAATTGAACACCAAGCCTGCCGGCGCGGCCGACGCCGGAGAGGCAGCCGAACCTGAGCCGGTTGCTTTCGTCGTCGACGCTGCGGTGCGGAACTTGGTGGTAAAGATGCGGCGGATCTCCGCCTCAGGCAGATGAATCAGGGCGGAGAGCTGCGGCCATTTGGCCTCGTCTTCTTTGCGCACCGCCTGGGGATCGACGCCCAGCACGAGCACCGGGCTGCTGGTGGCGAGCAACGCGCCGCGCGAATCGTAGATATCCCCGCGCCGCGCCTCTTCCACGATCGTCTGGCGGCGGGATTTGACGAGATTGCCGAGAAACTCGTCGCGGTTGATGGCATGCAGCCAGACCAACCGCGCGCTGATGCCGCCAAAGCACAGCAATACTCCCACCGAGAGGAGCCAGATGCGATAGTTGGAGGCGAAGCCCTTGGACATGGCTCAATTCCTCTGCGCCACGCGGAAAGTGATGGGCGTGAAACCGTCGCTGAACAGATCACGGTCGCGGCGACGCGCGAGACGCATCACCGGATCGTCGGTCACCCGCACCACTTGCGCATCGGTGGCGGGCACGAGCCCGAGACGCCACTCGCTATTGCGACGGGTGAGGACATCGAAGCTCTGCTCCATTTCAATAACCGAGGCAGTGGCGTCGATGCGGCGTTTCACCTCGGCGAGACTCGCCTGCAGCGCACGGTTGGCTTTGGCAGTGGCTGAGATCTGGTGACGCATCCACACGGTCGCGAGACCGATTGTGCCACCGAAGCAAAACGTGACGAGGAGGCAGACGAGCAGCTGATTGGCGAAGGCGTTCGTAGCGTGCGGACGGGCGGAGCGCATGACGGGGGCGGTGGTGGTTGAAGCAGGAAAGAAAAGGGAGGCTCCGTCTCAAAGCTTGCGGAGGGCGCGCAACTTCGAGGAACGGCTGCGGGGATTCTCGGCGATTTCATTCTCGGCCGGAGTGAGGGGCTTGCGGGTCAGCGGCTCGGCAAACTTCGCGCGCAAATCCTGCGGCGTGTTGTCGTCAGCGCTCTCCGGTTGGCCGCATTGGCGACGGAAAAACTGTTTCACCGGACGGTCTTCCAGAGAGTGAAAGCTGATCACGCAGAGGACCCCGCCAGCGGCCAGTTTCCCAAACGCCACCGGTAACGCGCGCTCGATGGCACCAATCTCATCATTTACCGCGATGCGGATGCCCTGGAACGTGCGGGTGGCCGGGTGAATCTTCGACGTGTGGCGCTCACGGGCAGGGATCGCCGCCGCGATCACGTCGGCGAGCGAAGCCGTGCGAGCAAGCGCACCGGTGCCGCGCGCAGCCATGAGCGCCCGCACGACGCGGCGCCAATTGTGCTCCTCGCCCAAATCACGCACCGCACGGACAAGCATCTCTTCGGTCGCGGTTTCAAGCCAGCGACTCGCGGGCACTCCGGCGCGCGGATCCATGCGCATGTCGGCGGGCGCGTCGTGGCGGAACGAGAAGCCACGCTCGGTTTCGTCGAGTTGAAAGGACGAAACGCCGAGATCGAAGAGGATGCCGTCGAAACCAGTCTGGGGAAGCTCGGCGAGTCGGCCAAAGTCACGATCGACGAGTTCGAAACGGCCGGTGAATTCGGCCATCAATTTCGCCGCCCGCTCTGCAGCCGCCGGATCACGATCAAGAGCCACGACGCTGGTTCCGGGAGCGGCTTCGAGAATCGCCCGGGTATGTCCGCCCCCGCCGAAGGTGCAGTCGAGGTAGCGACCGCCCGCGCGCGGCGCGAGGAGTTGCAGCACCTCGCGCAACAACACGGGTTGGTGACCGGGAGTCATCGTCGGGGAAAAGCTCTCAGCGAGCGCCAATGCCATGGGAGGGAGTCCTCACGAGGGCGGGTTTCGATTGGCGCACCACGCGCAAGACCAGACCGTCGCGCACACGCGAGGTCACCGAAGTCGGAGCCACCGCGGTGCCGCGCTCGCTCGCATCGATCCAGGCGGGAAACGCCCGGCGCGAAGCGACCGGGGTGGAAACGGAAAAGGTGGCGGTGGTCGCCTTTCGCAGCGGCACGCGTGCGATGGCGACTTTGATTGTGGCGGAGCGGCGCATGGCTTAAATTCCCAGACGGCGCATGGCGTCGCCGTTGTCTTTCGCCGCGCGGGCTTGCACCTCGGCCCAGCGCTCCGGGCTGTAGACGTTGAACTTCGTCAGGCCACCCACGAGGACGGCCTCGCCGCCCTGCTCGCCCGGCTTGATCCCCGCGTGCTCGCGCAAGTCATCGTTGAGCTGAATGCGGCCGGCTTTGTCGAACCACACCTGCTGCGTCTTCGCGAAAAACGTCGCGATGAAATCCTGGCCAGCCTCATCGCTCAGCGCGACTTGCTCGATCTTCGCCCGGAGCTTCGCGGCCTCGGCGGTCGGCAAAACTGAGACGTAACCACCGCTCTGCGGCACCGCGAGAAACACGTCGTCCGCATCGTGCGCATACCTCCACGCCGACGGAATCGTGACACGATTCTTGTCGTCCAACGAGTGCCGGTGGCGGCTCGTGTAGATCGGTTGGTTGGCCTGCGACATGGGGAGCGGGGGAAAACTGCGTTTCCCATTTCGCTACATTCCGCAACATTCCACCCCACCGTCAAGCGATTTACCTCTGAAAAACGGGATTCTTGTTCGCAATTTATTCACAACCCTTCGGGGCCGCTGAAATTGCCCGCCCGGTCGCCGGATTTTGCCGCGAATTGCGCCCATTTCGCCCTCGCCGCTCTCCATCTCACCGCCGGTCCCAGCTCCCGGTCAGCCGCCTTCCCTCATCGCTCGCCTCGCCCCAGCCCACCGGCATCGGTCGCGACGCATCAGACCATGGCAGCTGGACCACGCATTTCTTTGTCGCGCCCACGCACATCTTGGCTGGAGAGCCAGCAGAGATATATTTTTGCGTCGTGAAACGTTCCGCGAAAAATCTTCGTCTTGGTGAAACTCGGGCTCGACGAGGCCCAAATCAACTCGCTACGTATTGCCTCCCTGAATCCCCTCATTACCTGTCTCGACTCAAAATCGCGCTACGCCCCTAGTCCCGGCGCCGCCTCAGTTACAGCACCCCTGCGCTGAACGTTTTATTTCCAACCCTTTTCCTCCCAAAAATCATGAGCGAATCCCCGACCTCGACCACCACGCGTTGCGAATACACCCAGGCGTTTCTTATTCTTCGCCTGTTCTTGGGCCTCCGCGCCGTGTTGGCGGGCCTTGAGAAATTTGAGAGCAAGGGCTCCTACTCCTTCGCCGGATACTATGAAAACATGAAGCGCATGGCGACCGGCATCACTGGCGCTTCGTTCCTGCCGCTCTGGTCGACCAAGCTCTTCGCCATGTCGATCGGCTACATCTTGATCGCGCTCGGTGTCACCATTCTCCTCGGCATCAAGACCCGCTGCAGCCTCTTCCTCATGGGCCTCACTTACGTCGCCCTCTCCTTCGGACTCATGGCAGTGCAGGAAAGCGAAGGCGTCGCCTGGCTCGGCATGCACGTCGCCCTCGTCGCCGGCGCGCTCGTCCTCGTGCAGCACAACCGTTACTCCCTGACCCGCGACTAACCCGAGGACGGCCTCACTCCTCCGCGCCATGTCCGACTCACCCTCCCCTTCCCTCACCCGCCGCGATTTCCTCAGCACGAGCGCGAAGCTCGGGGCTTTCATCGCCGCGGCCCCTTACATTGCCCGCGGCGCCGATGGCGCCAAGACGGCCGACCAGGTCAACGTCGCCCTCATCGGCTGCGGTGAACAGGGCCGCATCCTCACCAACGCCGCCCTGCCCATCCCCGGCGTCCGCTTCAAGGCCGTCTGCGACATCTGGCCCTACAACCTCACCCGCACCGAGCGCCTCCTGAAGAAGTTCGGCCACGAGGCCGTCCCCTACGAGGACTACCGCGAGCTGCTCGCCAACGTGAAGGACCTCGACGCTGTGATCATCGCGACGCCGGACTTCAAGCACTCCGAGCACACCGTGGCCGCCCTTAAGGCGGGCAAGCACGTCTACTGCGAAAAGTTGATGTCGAACACCATCGAGGGCGCCCGCGCCATGGTGGTCGCCGCCCGCGAGACGAAGAAGCTCCTCCAGCTCGGCCATCAACGCCGCAGCAATCCGCGCTACCGCCACGCCAAGGACCAGATCGTCACCGGCAACCGTATTCTGGGCCGCGTCACGAACATCACCGGCCAATGGCACCGCGCCGTCACGGACGACTTCGGCTTCCCCAACGGCCAGGGCCTCTCCGAGGCGAAGCTCGCGCAATACGGCTTCGCCAACATGCACGAGTTCCGCAATTGGCGCTGGTTCAAGAAATATGCCGGCGGTCCCATGTCTGACCTCGGTGCCCACCAGATCGACGTCTACAACTGGATGCTCGGCTCCAATCCCCGCTCCTGCGTCGCGAGCGGTGGCGTCGACTACTACAAGACCCACGAGTGGTATGACAACGCGATCGCCATCTTCGAGTATCCCACCAAGGAAGGCATCGTCCGCGCCACCTACGACGTCCTCACGACCACGAGCGCCGGCGGCGGCTACCATGAATACTTCATGGGCGACGAAGGCTCGCTGAAGATTTCGGAAAACCCGAAATACACCAAGCTCTACCGCGAAGCCCGCGCCCCCGAGTGGGACCAGTGGGCCGCCAAAGGTATTGTCGCCAGCCCGCTCTCCGGCGAAGGCGCTCCGCCGCCCGTGAAACCGTGGGAGAAAGTTGGGGTCAAGAAGCTCGGCGGCCCTTCCAAGGCCGTCGTCGACGTCCGCGAGACAGCCGCGCTCTCCGCGTGGGATATCCCGGTCACGCTCGACAAAGCCATCCACCAACCTCACCTCGAAAACTTCTTCGACGCCATTCGCAAGGGCACCCCGCTCAACTGTCCGGGCGAGTCCGCCTTCGCCACCGCCGTCACCATCCTCAAAATCAACGAATCCATCGCCGCGCAAAAGCAGCTCAGCTTCGCGCCTAGCGATTTCACCGCCTGATTTACCCTCCTCATCTCTCATGAAAGCTCGCTCCCGTTTCTCCCTCCTCGTCGCGCTCCTCGCGCTCACCGGCGCCGCCCAAGCCCAGGACAAAGTTCCGCTCCAATTGGAACTCCCAAAGCCGCTCTTCGCCGGCACGCCCCGCCCGATCCAGCTCCCCAACCTCGAAAAACCCCGCACCGGCAAACGCCCTGATTTCATGGTCCCGGCCGGCACCGTAAACCTGTCCAAGGGCAAGACCGTCACCAGCAGCGATTCCCTCCCGGTCATCGGCGAGCTCTCCTTCCTCACTGACGGCGACAAATCCGGCACCGACGGCACCTACGTGGAGCTCGGGCCGCTCGTGCAGTGGGTCCAGATCGACCTCGGCGCTCCCGCCAAAGTCGCCGCGGTCGTCGCCTGGCACTTCCACTCCCAAGCCCGCGTCTATCACGACGTCATCGTGCAGGTCTCCAATGACAAGGACTTCAAGACCGGCGTCACCACAGTCTTCAACAACGACGACGACAATTCCGCCAAGCAGGGCAAGGGCACCGATCTCGCCTACATCGAGAGCTTCGAAGGTCGCCTCTTCGACGGCAAAGGCGCGGTCGGCCGCTACGTCCGCCTCTACAGCAACGGCAACACTTCCGACGAGCTGAACCACTACTGCGAAGTCGAGGTTCACGGCACGCCAGCGAAGTAAAGCTCGCGAGAATATCTTCCCGCTTTCTCAGGACGCACCGCCCGGTGCGTCCTTTTTTGTGCCCGTCGTCGCGCGGGCAGATGGGCTGAGCCAGCGCCACCCTCATCGCCTCGCCCCCTCCCCTGCAGACGGGAGCGAATAAACTTCCACCACGCCCGTCTCCGCCGTGCGCGCGCTCCTCCGCTCCGCCTTCCGTTTGCGCCACCCCGTTTCGCCCCGTCGGAAACTCTATCTCCTCGCGAACTTACCCTCCGCTGGCTCCGCGCGCTCGGCGCGTTTGCGCCCCTCTTGTTTTTCTTCAGCCCGTCCTGGGGCGCCTTCGCCCTCTGATCCCGCATCCCCGACCTTTCCAGGCTGATGCACGCCCAGTCGCACCTCGCGCTCAACCACACCGACGCTGCCCGCGCCGACTTCGAGCACGCTCGCACGCTCGCTACGGCCGATAGGAGCACGCGTCCAGACGTCGCGCGTTTTCTCAGCCGCCTCGACACCCCCTCCGGCCATCGTTGGGCGGCCACGAAAAATCCCCGCCCCGCCTTGTCCCGCCTCGCCGCGCCTCTCGTCGCCCCGCGCCTCCTTGCCGGCAGCCGTCCAACCGGCCACAAAAAAGCCGACGGCACCCTCGTGCCGTCGGCTGGTAGTGATTGCCAACGCTGCGTTGGCTGCGTCAGTTGCTTAGATCGCCGCGTCGCCGCGCTCGTCCGTGCGGATACGCACGACACCTTCGAGCGGCAGCACGAAGACCTTGCCGTCACCGATCTTGCCCGTCTTGGCCGAAGCCACGATGGCGTCGATCGCTTTGCCGGCGGCTTCGTCCGTCACGGCGACTTCGATCTTAACTTTGGGGAGAAAATCCACCGTGTATTCGCTGCCACGGTATATCTCGGTATGTCCCTTCTGGCGGCCGAAGCCCTTGACCTCGGTAACCGTCATGCCTTCCACGCCGACTTCGGCGAGGGCGGTCTTCACTTCTTCGAGTTTGAACGGTTTGATGATGGCGATGATGAGTTTCATGGAGTAAGTATTTTATGGTTCGTGCAGTGCGCTCAGGACTTGGACTCGTAGATGTAACCTTCCTCGCCATGGTCGCTGAGGTCCAGACCTTCCTGTTCGGCTTCCACCGTCGGACGCAGACCGATGACGGCCTTGATGATGAAGGCAATGATCACCGTGGCGACGACCGCGAGACCGAGAGTGAGGGCGATGGCCTTCACTTGCTCGAGCCAGAGGGTCTTGCCGACGACATCCTTCAGATTGGTGCTGAGATTCGAGTTAACGGTAGGCGTGGCGAAGATGCCGGTGATAAAGGCACCGAGCGTTCCGCCCACGGCGTGGACGCCGAAGGTGTCGAGCGCGTCATCATAGCCGAGTAGCGGCTTGAGCTTGGTCACGGCGAAGAAGGGCACGGAACCGGCCAGGAGGCCGACCCACATCGCGGAGGTGCTGTCGATGAATCCGCAGGCCGGGGTCACGACGACGAGGCCGGCGACCGCACCGGAGCAGAGACCGAGGACAGAGGCTTTCTTGCGGACGATGTATTCGAGGAGGCCCCAGACGAAGGCGGCGACGCCCGTGGCGAGCGTGGTGGTCGTGAAGGCATTGGCCG
>CANGHW010000224.1 GCA_947453695.1 Opitutia bacterium | reverse complement strand
GGTCCATCGCTCCGTCTACGGCACCAACCTCACCTTCACCGCCCTCAAAGACGGCGAGGTCATCCCCGTCAGCCCCTTTGTCTGGGCCACACTCGTCGCCCTTCTACTCGCCTCACTCGTCACCGCTTTCGTCGCCCACCGCGCCTTCGCCCGTCGCACCCTCTCTTCCGCCTCCGCACTCCTGCTCGCCGTCTGCGCCCTCGTCTTCCTCTGGCGCGGCGCTCTGCATGCAAACGCTGTCGGGTTCGATACCTATACCGCGCGCCCCACCGTGCGCGCCAACCTCCACGCCAAATCCGAGGCGGTCGAGTTCGTCCGCGCCGCCGTGAAAAAAGAGCCCGCCCGCGGCTTCGGCCTCCATGGCAACTTCTTCCCTGGCTGGACCGCCGTCTACGGCCTCGAGACCATTCACGGCCCCGACGCCCTCGTGAATCCGTTCATGCGCGAAATGGTCACCGCCTTCATCGCGAATCCCGCCATCGAGCGCTGGTGGGACTGGCGCATCTACGTCGACATTCCCAACGTTTCCGTCGCCCGCCCGCTTTTCGACGCCCTCAACGTTCGCTACTACCTCGACCTCGCCAGCGACCAAGGCGCTCTCGGCAAACCCCTCCGCCTGCTCAAAACCGCCGACCTCGATATCTACGAAAGTCCCACCGCCTGGCCCCGCGCCTTCTTCACCGACCGCCTCGACACCTACGATCGCCCGGAAGAGTTCGTCGAAAAAATCCGTCGCGGCGACGGCCGCCCCTTCGCCGCCTCCCAACGTCCCGACCTCACCCGCACTCCTGCCCTCCTCTCCATCCCGCGCGGACTCACTGACCGCACGGTCACGCCCGCGACCGACTACAAACTCACGGAAAACACGACCGCCTTCACCGTCCGTGCGAGCTCCGGCGGCGTCGTCGTCCTCAATGAAGTCTTCTGGCCCGGCGATTTCCGCGCCGAAGTAAACGGCCAAAAAGTCCCGGTTCTCCGCCTGAATCACGCCTTCAAGGGCGTCGCCCTCGCCGGTCCTGGCGACTACCGCATTACCTTCCGCTACGTCCCGAAAAACTGGCCGCGCAACCTCACGCTCAGCCTGGTCGGCGCCGTCCTCCTCGCCGCCTCCCTCTGGCTCGCCCTCCGCCGCCCCCGCTCGACCCCGTAGCCGCCTCCCCTGTCGTAGCTGCGGGCGCCACTGCGCGCCGGATCCGTCCTCCCCATTATGGGGCAGGCTTTACGCCAGCCACCCTCCCCTCGCGCCCTCGTCAGGCCCGCGTAACATTTGGCGCGACAACCCCCCGCCCCGTCCTTTTCCTCGTCACTCCTCTCATGCCTGCCGCCGCCGCGACGACCACCAGCGACCGTATTCACATCTCCGCCTGCCCCGTCTGCGGCACCCGTGACTTCCGTCCCTTCGTCACTGTCGGCCCCTACTCTGTCGTCCGTTGCCCCTCCTGCCGCCTCGCGATCACCAACCCGCAACCCAGCGACCGCGAACTTGGCGAAATCTACGGCCCCGACTACGTCCTCGTCGAAAACGATCCTGTCGGTGAAGCGATGGTCCTCCGCTCCAAACGCGCCACCGCCGACCACTACCTCGACCTGCTCGCCGCCGCCGGCGTCCCTTCAACCGGCAAACTTCTCGAGATCGGCTGTGGCGCCGGCAACGTCCTCCGCCAGGCCGCCGCACGCGGGTTCGACATCACCGGCCTCGAATATTCTCCCTACGCCGCCGAGCGCGCCCGCAAGACACTCGAGGGCCGCGGCCGCATTCTTCATGGCGAGATCGGCGTCCTGGCCGCCGAGCGCGATGCCTACGATGTCGTAGTCCTCTGCGACGTCATCGAACACGTCCGCCACCCCGCCGACTTCCTCCGCGATCTCCACCGCCTCCTCAAGCCTGGCGGCACCCTCCTCGTCGTCACGCCCAGCCTCGACTCCTGGTCCGCCCGCGTCCTCGGCTCCCGCTGGATGGAGTTCAAGGCCGAACACCTCTACTATTTCTCGCCCTCCACCATCTCCCGCCAGCTCACCGGCGCCGGCTACGAACGCATCGCACTCCACTCGGGCACCAAGAAGCTCTGCCTCGATTACATCGCCGCCCATTTCAAAAAATATCCCGTCTCCGTCGTCACGCCGCTCGTGAGTTTCCTCCACGCGCTCACGCCCGCGCCGCTGAGCAACCGCCTCTTCTCCATTGTGGCCAGTGGCCTCGTGGCCCTCGCGCGCAAGCCCGGCGCGCCCGCATGAGCGCCTCCGCTCCCCGCTGCCGCGCCTGCGGCTCATCAAGCGTCCTGCTCCGCGGCTCCAAGCCCGGTCAGTTCATCAAACGCGACTTCGAGTTCTACACCTGTGCGACCTGCAGCCTCCTGTTCGTCGAACCGTTCGCCGGTTTCGAGATCTACAACGACGCCTATTATCGCGGCGCCGGCCCCGATCCGTTCGTAGATTACGAGGAGGAATATCGCGACTGGCGCCGCACCGACCGCGGCCTCGAATTCGACGACCTCGCTCGTCTCGCCGATCGTCACTTAGCCGCCCACCCGCCGCGCGGTCCCATTGAGTGGCTCGACTTCGGCTGCGGCGCCGGCGGCTTCCTCAAATATCTCCGCGAGCGCGGCACGTTCGCCGGTCAACCCCTTCAGCTCACGGGCCACGATCTCGGCTCCTATGCCGAACTCCTCGCCCGTGAAGACCGCTTCCGCATTCTCGATCTCGACACCATCGCTCGCGAGCCTTCCGCGCGCTACGATGTCATCAGTCTCATCGAAGTGATCGAGCACCTCCCCGATCCTTCGGCCGTCATCGCGCTTATCTCACGCCTCCTCAAGCCCGGCGGCCTCCTCCTCCTCACCACGGGCAACATGGATGGCCGCGTCGCCCGTCGCCAAGGCATCCACTATCGCTACTGCGCACCCGAGATTCACATCAGCCTCTTCAATCCGCGCAGCCTCGCCGCCCTCTATAAACGCCACGGTCTCTCTCCGCTCTCTGTCCGCTACGAGGGCGCCGTATCCTTCAAAGTCCTGAAGAGTCTGCGCCATCAACCGGTGCGCCGCGCCCTCGCCCGCGCCGCCCTCCACCTCCCGCCTTTCGTCCGGGCCGTCGACTGGCTCTACGGCGTCTCCGCGATGCCCTGCGCGCTCAAACCCACCGCGCCGTAGCCTTCGCCTTTCCTCCTCGCTACCCGCTACTCGCTACTCACTACTTTTCGGCTCTCGCCCATGTCGTCCTCGCCCTACCCTCCCATCGTCAACGGCACACTTTCCGTTGTCGTCCCGATTTACAACGAGGCCGCGACAGTCCGCCAATCCCTCGACGCCATCTTCGCGAAACAAGTCCCCGGCTGGACTCTCCAGATCATCCTCGTTGAGAGCAATTCCACCGACGGCACCCGTGACCTTGTCCGCCCCTACGGCAACCACCCGCGGGCGAAACTCATCCTCGAAGACCGCCCACGCGGCAAAGGTTTTGCTGTCCGCACCGGCCTCGCGCACGCTACTGGCGATGTGATCGTCATTCAGGACGCTGACCTCGAATACGATCTAGACGACTACGACATCCTACTCGCGCCCATCGCGGCCGGCCAACAGGCCTTTGTGCTCGGCTCGCGCCACGGCCAGGGCGGCTGGGCCATTCGCAAGTTCTCCGATCAGCCCTTCCAAGCCCTCATCCTGAACCTCGCGCACTGGGGCTTCACCCTGCTGATCAACGTCGCCCTCTTCATTTGGCTGAAGGACCCGTTTACGATGTATAAGGTCTTCCGCCGTGACTGCATCAAGGACCTCACGTTTGAGTGCAACCGCTTCGATTTCGACTGGGAGCTCCTCATGAAGCTCGTCCGCAAAGGCTACCGCCCCATCGAAATTCCGATCAGCTACAAATCGCGCTCCTTCAAGGAAGGGAAAAAAATCTCCATGTTCCGCGATCCCCTCACCTGGCTCTGGGCCGTCGTAAAATACCGCTTCGTGAAACTCTGACCGTTCCGTGCTGTGGGGCAGGCATCACGCCTGCCATCCCTCGCCCCGCCCCATGCCCGCCCAGTCGCTGACCACGACTCTCCTCGTCTTCCTCGGGCAGTGCCTCGTCTTCTCCGGCGCCGGTGTCGCCGCTCAATTCTGGCGTCGCCGCCTCACCGGCCGCGGCTCCACCGCCCTCGAAGCGATCCTCCTCGGCGCCCTCGTCCCCTGCGCCCTCGGTTACCTCGCCTTCGTCGCCTACTTCCTCCACCCGCTCCTTGGGCGCACCGTCAGCTGGCTCACACTCACCGCGATCCTCGCCACCCTCGCCTCCATCCTCGTTTCAAAGTTCACCGCTAAGCACTCAACGTTCGAAGTTCACACCCGCCTCCTCGTCCTCCCCGCCCTCGCCGGCCTTTTCTACCTCTCGACGCTCTTCATCTTTCCCCACGGCCGCGTCACGCCCACCGCCGGCCAACGCTTCCACGCCGGCATGCCCGGCGATAACTTCATCCCCACGATTTTCGCCGAGCGCCTCTTCACCGGCGCCTCGCCGAAAAAAATTGGCGGCGACTGGCTGAGTAGCGACCGCCCCCCGCTCCAAACCGGCCTCGCCCTCGTCACGCTGCCCGCCTTCCGCGCCCTCGACATCGACCTCGACAAAGCCTGCGCCACCGCCGGCGTCTGGTTTCAACTCCTCTGGATTCCCGCGCTCTGGGTCTTCCTCCGTTGGCTGGGCCTCACCGAACACCAAGCCCACGCCGCGACCACCGCCCTCGTCTTCACCGGCTTTCTCCTCTTCAACTCGATCTTCGTCTGGCCGAAACTCGCCGCCGCCGCCCTCGTCCTCCTCGGCTTCTGCACCGCGTTCTCGGCCGAGTCCGCCGTCGATTCGCGCCACCGCGGCCCCTTAGTCGGCGCCCTCTTCGCCGCCGCCTTCCTCGCCCACGGCGGGATCATGTTCTCCCTCCTCGCCCTCGTCCCTCTTGCCCTCTTTTTTTTCTTCCGTTCTGGGGCAGGCTTCACGCCTGCCATTTCGCGCTCTCAGCTCCTCCTCGCCGCCACCGCCTTCGCCCTCCTCGTCCTCCCTTGGCTCGCCTATCAGCGCCTCTACGAACCGCCCGGCAACCGCCTCGTAAAATGGCACCTCGCTGGCGCCGTCGCACCCGACACCCGCTCCGTCACGACCGCCCTCCTCGAAAACTACCAAGCCCAAGGCTGGGCCACTACCCTCGCCACCCGCGCCGAAAATCTCCGCATCCTCTTCCTCGGTGAGTGGCAAAATCTCCTCACCACCCGCGATCCTGCCGCCATCTTCGGCCGCCGCAGCGAAGAGACCTTCCACACTTTCCGCTCGCCGGCCCTCTGGCTCCTCGGCGCCGCCGCCCTCCCTATCCTCCTCTTTTTCCGCCGCGCTTCTCCGGCTGCAGCGGCGGCCCACGACCGCCGCCCATCTTCGTCCCTCGTTCCATTGCCCCGCCACGCCCTCGCCGCGACCTGGTTCGCCCTCACCGTCGCCCTCTGGCTCGCCCTGATGTTCCAACCCTTCGGCACGCTCCTCCATCAAGGCTCCTACGTCGTCCCGCTCCTCCTCCTCGGCCTCTGCACTGCGTGGACGATCCGTCTCTCCCGCCGCTTCTTCGCCACCCTCGCCTTGCTCCAGCTCGCTCACTTCACCCTCACCTGGATGCCCCCGAGTGCCCCACTCGCGCACCTCACGCCCCAACCCTTCGCCATGGCTGTCGCCGCCATCGCAGCCCTCCTTCTCGCGACCCTCTGCGCCACGGCCCTCTACCCCTCCGCCTCTCCCCGTCCCTCGGTCTCCCCGACGCTCCGCGCCTCTGTGTCTCAGTGGTTCAAGAATCCGCAGCTCACACCAACCGTTCTGGCTGTCCTCGCGCTCGCGCTGTTCCTCCGCCGCCCTTACGCGCTCCTCGTCCCCCAGCCCTACGCGGAAGATGGCACGATCTTCCTCTCCCAAAACGATCTCCTCGGTCTCCGGGCCGTGCTCGAGCCCTACATGGGCTACCTCCACGCCCTTCCGCGTCTCATCGCTTGGCTCGCCTCACGCCTCCTCGACCCCGCGTGGTGGCCGGCGTTCTACAACGTCACGGCCTTCGCGCTTTGGCTCGCGGTCATCGCCCGCACGTTCTCCCCGCGCCTCCCGCTCCCGCCACGTCTGCGCCCCTGGCTCGCCCTCACCTTTTTCCTCGGCCCCCATACCGGCGAGATCCTCTTTAATATCACCAACCTCCAGTGGGTCGTTGCCTTCCTTCTCATCCAACAGGCCTTCATCTCCGCTCCCATCACCACGCTTCAACGCGTCAGGGACCTGGCCCTACTGCTCGTCCTCGGTCTCACCGGTCCCTTCATCATCGCACTCGGCCAGCTCCTCGCTTGGCGCTGGTGGCGCGAACGTCGCGGGTGGGGCCTCCAACCTTCCTCCTACAACGTCCAACTGCTCGCGCTCGCTACCGCGTGCGCCGCCACCCAAGCCTACTTCATCCTTCAACCCGGCCCGCGCTTCACGTTTCCGCCCTTCGTCGCTTCGCAGTTTTTCGCCGTCGTTGGCCAACATCTTCTCGTCTGGCCCGTGATCGGCGATCACCTCGCCCGCGCCACGCCGCCTTTGTTGCACACTCTCTTCGGCGTCGTGCCCGTGCTGACGCTCCTCGCCTGGTCGCTTCGCCCCCATCCACGCCGCCTGCTCCGTGCGCAACTCGTCGCGGCCTTCGTCCTGATGATGGCCGCCGGCGTTTATCGCTCCCGACCCGACACGTGGAATCTCGGCAACCTCGTCTTCGGCGACCGTTATTTTTATCTCCCGCGCGTGCTCCTCGCCTGGCTCGTCATTCTCGAGTTGGACGCTGTCCAGCGCCCCGTGCGGTGGCTCGCCCGCACCGCTGCTCTGTCCTGCGCCGTCGTCCACCTGAAGGGCTACATGCTTCCCCCTGAGCCCGACTACCACTGGACGCGCCACGTCGAGCCCATCCGCCGCGGCGTCCCCGCCAACATCCCCACCCTCCCCGAGGGCTGGACGATGGAATACCGCGGCCGCCCCGCCCGCCACTAATCTCCCCGGCACCGCGCATGCTCACCCCCGCTGCCGCGACGACTACCCCTCTCCGTTCGCGCCTTGTCGCAGCGTTCCTCGCTCTGTGGACCTCACCGCGCACCCCCACGTGGTTCGTCGTGCTTACGTCGCTCGCCTTCGCTTTCCACAAACCGTGGGCCCTCCACACGCCGCAGCTCTACGCCGAGGACGGGAGCATTTTTCTCACGCAACAGGAGCAGTTCGACTCCCGCGCCTTCTTCGAGCCCTACATGGGCTATCTGCACACCCTGCCCCGACTCATCGCATGGCTCGCCGCCCATCTCGCTGACCCCGCCTACTGGCCGGCGATCTACAACGGCGCGTCATTCGCCCTCGCGGTCGCACTCTTTTTCCGTCTCGCCTCTCCACGCCTCGCACTCCCCGGCAAACCCGCCTTGCTCCTTTGCTTCGCCTTCGTCGCCCACACCGGCGAGGTCACGATCAACGTCACCAATCTCCAGTGGATCGCCGCCTTCCTTCTGATCCTCCAGCCCCTCCTCTCCGCGCCGCCCACCCGGCTCGCGCTCCTGACCGACCTCGTCCTCACCGCCCTCGTCGGTCTCACCGGCCCGTTCTCTCTGATCTTCCTGCCGGTCTTCGCATGGC
>CANGHW010000223.1 GCA_947453695.1 Opitutia bacterium | reverse complement strand
GGCATAGGTGCCACCTCGCAGTCGACGAAGAATTTGACCGGCGAGTTCCGAGCCAAGCAGCGCGGCGAGCGATTGGAAAAACCGTCCACCGAGTGCGGGAGTGCGGCCCGGCGCCAAGCGACGCCAAACCTCGAGGTGACGTTCATTGATCTCGGGTGAGAAATCGCGAGGCAGCCGCCGCCATGAACGAAAGGCGACTTCGCCGACGAGTTGCCGGGCGTGTCGGGCACTCGCGGTATCGGCGGGGCAAGTTCGTGCGAAGGCTTCCATGATCGCGAGTGAGGCGACCCCCAGGCGTTCCCAGTGATTGGTGAGGCGAGGGCCAGGGTGCGATCCTACTATAGTGTGTGCGCCCGGGACTTTCACGATGCGAGCGGGACGCGGTGCGGCGTTGTGGTAAAACCAGATTTCCGCGACCGAGTTGTAGAGCGCCGAAGGCGGAAAAAATGCGTCGTCTACCACGGAGCGCAGGTAGGCGGTGCGAAAGATCGGGGAGTGCGGTGGCGGTTGGACGACCAAGAAGAATTCCGCGGCGTCGGCGGTGTCGAAAGCGGGTGCGTCCGGGGTGGCGATGGGTGCGGGGGCGTCGCTGGTGAAACTACAGTGCGCACTGTCGGTGTAGCTCACGTCGGCGGATTGAGCGTCCATCGCAGCGAGTTGCGCGCGAAATTTTTCGGCCGAGACGAGATCGTCGGAATCCAGAAAGAGTGTGTAGCGGCCAGTGGCGGCGCGAAAACCAGTGAGTCGCGCGAAAAGCAGTCCTTGGTTCGGCTGACGGATAAGCTGATGAGGCTGAAAGTTGAGGCGACCGAGCGCCTCAGCGGCGGGTGGCGTGGAGCCATCATCAACTATAATCACTTCAACGTTTAGGCCGGACGAAGCGCGTTGGACACTCTCGAGCGTGTGACGGATGAAGTCACCGCGGTTGTAAACTGGGATTACAACACTGAGGTCGGGTAGCATCAGAATTTCAGTAGGCGAAGCGTTTGCCGAGGCGCAGCAGCGGGGCCTCGAAGAAGCGCCAGGAGAACCAGGCGGGAACTAGGATAAGCACGGGCACAACGAACGACTCGAGCCAGTTTAATTCAGGCCAGAGTCCGAGGGTGCCGTGAAAAAGCAGGGCGGCGAGAAAGGCTCCGGCGACCCACTGAAACAAATAGATGAAATAACTGTAACGACCGTAAATCAGCAGAGGCCAGGCGGTGAAAAAACGTCGCACGATCGTTTCGCGGGGTTCTTGGACAAGCAGCAGTAAGGCGGCAAAAAAAATTGCGATTACGGTATAGCCCCAAGAAACGTGAGCGGCTTGGGGGGCATGGAGTTTGACCAGCCAGGCAAACAAGATGCCGGAGAGGGCGAGAATCGACCACAGTAGTCGGCGTTGGTTTGGCCAATCGGTCCAGCGGTCAGAACGCACCAGCGAAGCGGCAGTCAGTCCCAGTCCAAATGCGTCCAGGCGGCAAGGCATGAGGAAATGGCACCAAACCAAATTGTCGGGAAAGAAGACCAACACAAAGGTCCGCGAGGTCAATGCGATCGCTATGAGGACGGGACCGAGCCAGAAAAGGCGGTGCGTGGGCCAACCCCGGACGAGCGGAGGCAGCATCAGGTAGAACTGTTCTTCGATCGCGACCGACCACAACTGCGTGAGACCACCGATCCACCAGCCATTGTTGAGGGCGAGGCTAAAGTTTACGGTGAATGTGGGATAGGGCCACCAGCCCACCGGTCCCTCGGGAGAACTGACCCAGCCAAGTTTCCCGACGAACCACATGGTAAGGATAAAAAGCCATGCGAGGGGGACGATGCGAAGAAAGCGTCGCATGTAAAAAGAGCGAAACAAGTCCGGTGATTTCTGATGATCGAGGAGAATGCCACCGACCAGAAAACCAGAGAGCACGAAGAAAAGATCGACGCCGCTGGCGGTCGGCAGAAGCAAAGCACTGCGCACATAGCCGCGCCAATCACCCAGAGGTGCGAGCAGGTTGGGATGGAGTGCAATGAAATGATGCACCAAGACCAACAAGACGGCACAACCCCGTAGGCCATCGAGGGAGACGATACGTTTCTCTCCTGAAACTGGAGAGAAGGGAGTCACGGCAAAAGGCATTTTTCAGCGGGTATCGGGCGCGGACCGGGATCACTCAGCAGCGTGCGCGCGGCGGTGACGACAGAGCAGACGTCAATTGCGGACATGCACCGGAGATCGTGCGGACAGTCGCGGCGAAGGCCGCAGGGAGAGCAGGGGACGGTGGAGTGTAGGTTGATGTTGCAACCATAACCGAAGACAGCTGCAGGGGCGCGTCCGCCGTGGACGACGACAGCGGGGCAATCGACGGCACGAGCGAGATGTGTGAGGAAACCTTCAAGGCCGATGAAGAGTTCAGCATTGGCGAGCAGTGCGGCGGCTTGGCGGAGAGTGGTCTTTCCGCGGAGATCGTTTACGCCGGGCAAGGCCGGATCAGAGGTGCTGCCAAGTTGGATGAGCGTCGCGTCGTCGGCGAGTTGACGCGCGACTTCGGCCATGCGGCCGACGGTCCATTCTTTCGTGAGGTAGGGGATACGGGCGGCGAGCACACTGCTTTGGAGAATAATCTGGCGCGGGAAAAGCCGACCTGAGTGGCGCTCGGCGTCGGATAGCGTGAGATATGGGCGCAGGGTGATGGTGCCGGTCAAACCAGCGAGGCGGCACATCTCGGCAATAATGTGATGAGGCGGGAGAACATCGCGGGACGCATGCGATAAGTCGGGGCGCACATAGTATGGCTGCACGACGCGACTGCCGAGGCGGCGGAGGGTTTGGGCGTAGTAATCGTCGATTGGGATGATGGCCTGCGGATCGCTATTGCCGGTGAAAAGCTCAGGGCGATTTGTCATCATCGCAAACGGCGTGTTGCGCCGCCGGGCTTCGTGCAAAACAGCGGTGCAGAGCAGATCGTCGCCGATGCTTTCCGGACCGAAGAGCAGAGTGCGCGCCGGGCGGCCGTAGCGCAGGAGATGTCGAGTGACGGAAAAAAGTCCCCGGGCACGGCGCGAAAAGAGTGAGGCGCGAGCGTTCACGCGAGCGGACGG
This sequence comes from Opitutia bacterium, assembly GCA_947453695.1. Lineage (GTDB taxonomy): Bacteria > Verrucomicrobiota > Verrucomicrobiia > Opitutales > Opitutaceae > GAS368. Next base: position 4,696 of record CANGHW010000223.1, on the reverse strand, counting down.
AGGGTGAGTTTACGCAGGTCGGCCTGGCCTTCAAATTGACCGAGGATACCGCCGAGGCGAACCGATCGGGCAGGTTCGGGCGCATGACGTAGGCGCCAGCGGGCACGTGCATGGCGGAGCGGAATTGTCCAGTGCGAGATAGGCGGCCAGCCGCATTGGTTGTGCAGCGCGAGGACTCGCACCCATGTGCGCATGATGCCGCGATTGAGGCGCGTGAGGTAGGGGGCATCGAGCCGGCCAGCGGGGATGAGATGGGTGAGGCTCAATTCGGGGAAATAGCCAACGTCGCCCCCGGCATGAAGCGTAGTAAAGACGAGATCATTATCGCCCCCGGAACCGAGCGAAGAACGGGCACGGTCCAGCGAGGAGCGGCGGAGATCGTGGCGCACTGCCGCTGCATAGCTGGCGGCAGCCGCATGGCGAATGACGAGGCCAGCGCCGACCGGTGCAAAGGTCGGCCAAGGCACCGTGGGGCCGCCGCGGCAGAGTTGTGGTTCGCGACCGAGATCGCGCAAGGCCAAGAGTCCGTGAAATTCAGCCGTCCAAGCCGGAGGGACTGTTTCCCATTCGGGAAGAACGGGTCCGCCGGCGGCGCCGAGTGAGGGAGAATGCGCGAAGCGGGCAAGAGCTGCAGTGAGATAACCCGGCGAAAGAACATTGTCATCATCGACAAAGACGAGGAGATCGCCTGCTGCGGTGGCGATGCCGCACAAACGCGCTGGCGTAAGTCCGGCGATGGGTTCAGCGACGCGGCGGAGAGGCGGAAGCGTGGGCAGAAGTTCGGTGGGGATTTCCCAGGCCGCGTCCGATGCGTTATCGACGACGACGATTTCCCATTGGCTACGTTCCAGCGTTTGCGAGGCGAGACCGCGGAGCGTGCGGTGCAGACGCCCGGGGTGCGGATTGCGCGTGGGCAAAATGACGCTGAGGAGCGGAGCAGGCATGCGAAGCGCCTAACCGCCCAATCGAGCTGCAGGACGCGAGGGGGAAAGGCGCGCGAGCACGGCGGCGACATCTGCGACGATGCGACTTTGCACGACGCTGAACAAAATTTTGCGACCTTGTTGATCGCGTGGGAGCGGACGCCAATCGGCGAAGTCCGGCGCTTCCCAGACGGAATTTGCGAGCAGGAGTGTGTCCGTGGGTTCGGAGTGGACTGACGAGAAGCGCCCGGTGCCCGCAAGAAATGTGTCGTAGAGGGAATACTCGGTCCATGGCAGGCTCGCGATCAAGCGGCCGCGCCACGTATCGACGTGCCAGCGGGGAGAGAGGCGACCCAGCCAAACGCCGACGCGGAAGCGCGCGGACGTGGGGTGGGGGCGACGCGATATGTAGTCGCCGAGTTCGAGAAGAGCGGAGCGCGAGAGAATCGCAGGGGTGACGCCGGGTTGATAGTCGAGTTCCGGCAGGCCGAGGACGCGTGCGGCCCAGTCGAGCCACTGGGGATTTGAATCTTTGGAGTGGCGGTGACGAATTGCACGCCCGTGCTGAATGCAATCGGCGTCGGCGAAATCGGAAAGTGCGATCACATCGGCATCGAGGGTGAGCACGAAATCGGATTGAAGGTGGGGAGCGATCGCGAGCTTGACGAGTTGTTGGCGAAACCAACCGCTGACCTTGGGCAGACCCAAGCGGTCGCAGGCAGCAAACTCGGGGACGAGGGTGGCTTCGTCGAGGACTCGGATGCGGGGGTGTTGGAGTCGGGTTGAGATAGCGACCAGATCCCGCGGAGGGCAAACGACCAGCAATCGACCGAGATCGCGATAGTGTCGCAAGAGTGAGGGGACGAGAATTTGCTCCGCACGGTCAAGGTCGGCACTGGTCAGCGGGAGAACGGCATCCATGCGGACGTAAGTCAGGTGCGAGCGAGCGCAGCGTGTGCGGCGGCTTCGCCCCGATACAGGGCCTCTTGCAAGTCACGTTGCACTCGTGTGAGACTGCGGAGATAGCGCCACCGTCGCAGCCCCGCGAGGAGGCCGCGAGCCAGAGGCCGGGGCTCGCCCCGGAAAGTGTGCAAGAAGACGCTGGAATAACCGTGGCCTTCGACGAGACGACGCAGGTAGTCGGGCTGAACCCGGCTCTTGGGCATGAGGTGAATCATATGGAGGGCGGTGAAGACGCCCGTGCCGAGGCCAAGATCGACGGCGGTGAGAGCGAGATCGAAATCACCGCAGCCGGTTAGCTGGTCGCCGGTGCGGTCGAGTGTCTGGCGGCGCGGATCGGAGCGCACGAGTTCGGCGTAGCGGAGGGCGACTTCGCGGCGGACGCAGAGGCCGGCACCGGCGGGGGTCGCAGCGTAATCGTAAAGTTGGTTGCTCCAGCGGTCGCGGGGCGCGCGGTGCACAGCGAGGTAATTAAGAAACGGCGCGAGGTCGGGGCCTGGCAGCTGCTCCCATTCTGGAGTGTAGTCGCCGCAGCCCCACGCGCCGAGCCACGGCTGTTCTTGGGCAAGCCGAAGCGCAGTAGCGAGGTAGTCGCTGGCGAGAATATTGTCGTCATCTACGAACAAGAGCACCGGAGCGGAGGCCTCGGCAATGCCCCGGAGCCGCGCAGGGGTCAGACCGAGGGTAGACTCGACAACGACGCGGGCGGCGGGATGCCAAGCAAGGTCGAGCTGTGCCGCGACAGCCTCGCGCGAAGCGTTGTCTATGAGCAATAGCTCCCAATTTTGGGCAGGCAAAGTCTGCGTGCGCAAACCGGCGAGCGCACGAAAAAGATATTCCAATCGCGGGTTGTGCGTGCAGATGACTACAGAGATCGCCGCTGAGGACGGGTTCATTGCGAGGGAACAGCGGTAACCGGAGCGAGGTTGGTCCAGATGACGTTGTTGAGGGTTTTCTCGGTAGTCGCGGGAAGTCCGGCAACGGCCGCCATGAAGCTCTCTGTGCAGCCGGGATTGTAGCGATCGTGCAATTCGACGGTGATCATTCGCACGTGCGGCAACCAAGCCCGTGCACCCGTAGCGAAGACGTCGCGCTCTGCACCTTCGATGTCGATTTTGAGAATATCGATGTGCGGGAAGCCCGACAGCGAGATAAGTTCGGCGACGGTCATTGCACGAATGCGATTGGCGGCGGTGGGAGAATCCGGCGGTGGCCGTCCGACGCGAAACTCCCAGGCTGGAGCGTCGGGGTTGGCTAGAATTACTTCGCCGCTTTCGTGGTAAACCGCGGCATGAATAGCACGTATGCTTGGGAGGCCGGCGACGTTGCGGCTCAATTGGGCGAAATTTTGCGGAGCGGCTTCGATCGCGAGGATGCGAGCGCCGGGAAATTTGAGGGAATAATAGAGCGAGGAGCAGCCGATGTGAGCTCCGGCATCAATGATGTAGGTGGGCGGAGTCGAGAACCGATCGGAACGCAGATCATCGTGGAGAAAGACCTGCTCGAAGATTTCCAAGTCCGTGCGCGAATCACGCAGTGAAACAGAGCGACCCACTCCGATGGGGATTTTCACGGGAGCGCTTGCGCGAGAGGACGAACGAAGCCTAGCAAACAGATAGGCAAACGCTCCCCGCAGGGGGAGCGTGGCGAGTGCACGGCAAAAAAGATAGGCGACGCGAAAATGGCGGTAGCGCGGATAGAACAGGAGGCGCCGTCGCAGGGCTAATTTCCAGTGAGCGAGCTTGGCGGAATTCATGGAGGGGGAAGTAGCCCGTGGACTCGCGGTGTGGCGATTGGCTCAGTAGTTGAAGCGGGATTTCAGACGATTCAATGGCGACTCAAGGAGATACCAACTGAGGGTTGCGCCGATGAAGGAGAGCGCGATAAGGTAACATACGTGGGCGGTTTCAGTTGGCAGGTAGGCCATGCGATACTGGGTGAGCTGACGCAATACGCGGGGACCCCACCAGTGGGCGAAATTGTGCACAAGGTAGAGGCCATAACTAATTTTGCCAATCCAGAGCAATGGAGCCCAAGTGAGAACGCGGCCCAATGTTCCGTCAAAGCCGAGGGCTGCGCGATGGACGAGTGCCGCAAAAGCCAGGCTCTGCATGAAAGGTGAGATAATGCGGATAGCAGGATGGTCGGGCCAGCGGATCAGAACCGGCACGAGCACAAGTAGGAGGAGGCAGAGAGATTGGCATCGCCGAAAAAGCAACGATTCATGAAGCCGGGTGTGCCAACACCAAGCAAGCAAGGCACCGATGCCAAGCTGATCGGCGCATGCGGGTGTCGCGGCGATGTAGGCCACAGCGTTGGTCGGAAAAAGCACCACGAGCGCGAGCCGTGATAGTAACCCAGTCGCCAGTAGCACAGTGATGATCCATGGAATCGTCCGACGGGAAACAAATAGCACGACGCAGGGCCAGATCAGATAAAACTGTTCCTCGACAGCGAGGCTCCACAAATGGGCGGTGAGATCAATCCACGAGCCATGGGCTGCGAGATAGAGATTTCCAGCATAGAAGGCATGCCAAACATGAAGTTGCCACGTCGTGCCCATATGCAGCACGACCGCGGCGAGCAGCACGGCATAAAAGGCAGGGAAAATTCGCAGCGAGCGACGACCGTAGAATTGCCGCAGTTGAAAGCCCGCGGTGGTCGTGCCGGCAGCGACGCGTTCACGACACTGTAGCAAGATACCGGTGATGAGGAATCCGCTCAGGACAAAAAAGAGCCGCACGGCGGCGCTGCCCAAATCGGGCAGGTGAACTCGCGCAGTCCATGAAAAATGGGCGAGCATAACTGCGATC
>CANGHW010000222.1 GCA_947453695.1 Opitutia bacterium | reverse complement strand
CCACCCCCGTCTCCGCTACCCCGCGTTCACGACAAGCCTGGCCCGCCGCCTCAAGGATACGGCGGCGCGTCGCGACCTTGTGATTCGGCGGATAACGCATCGGAAAAACGTTAGATGACGCCCGTCATACCAATCCGCAAGCGCCTTTTACCGTCCCTTCGCCGGCTTTGACATTCCCCAACACCACGGCTTTTCTCCGCCCCCCTTCGCAATGCAGCAGCTCCATCCTCACTGGCGCATGGAATACATCCAGGCCCCACGCTATCCGGACGCGATGAAGCGCCCATTTACGGAGCTGCCCGCCTTGGGTGATGATCGCACCGCGCTCATTGTTCATCGCAGCGCCCTCTCGTATCTGATCCTAAACCGTTTTCCCTACAACCCCGGTCACCTCCTTGCGGTGCCGTTCCGTGATGTCGTCGACCTCGAGGACCTTTCGCCAGCCGAGCGCGCCGATCTCATGGAAGAGATCACTTTTGCGAAACGCCTTCTCCGCGCCGCCCTCAAGCCCGACGCCTTTAATGTTGGCTTCAATCTCGGTGGCTCCGTCGCCGGTGGCAGCATCGCCCACCTCCACGGTCACATCGTCCCTCGCTGGAACGGTGACTCGAACTTCATGCCCGTAATCGGCTCGACCCGCATTTTACCTCAGTCGCTCGAAGCCACGTGGGAAATCCTTGCCGCCACCGCCGCGAAAGTCCCCTGGGCCCTTTAGTCAGGCTCACCATCACCCGCCCGCTTAAGTCATTAGACATTTGTCATTGGTCATTCTCTCCCGTGCCGTCCAAGACCCTTCACTATCCTTCTCCTCGCCACCTCCATGCGCTCTACGCCGGACAGGAGGAAAACTTGCTGCACGCCGAGCGTGCACTCCGGGTGAAGCTCACCTCACGTGATGATTGGCTGAAGATCGACGCCCCCGCCGGCACCACCCTCGCCGTCGCGGCGCCCGCCATCACTCTCGCCGAGTCCCTCTTTGGCTTCCTCAACGAAGCCCGGACCCAAGGCATGTCGATTCGCAGCCCCGATTTTCATCGCATTACCGACACCTTCGCCCGCGGCGAAGGCGACCAACTCCGCGCCCTCCTCGCCGAGCCCCTCGTCATCGCCACCAACCGCAAGACGATCGTCCCCAAAACCCTCGGGCAAAAACTCTACCTCCAGTCGACGCTGAAGCACCCCGTCGTCTTCGGCATCGGCCCCGCTGGCACGGGCAAGACCTACCTCGCGATGGCCGCTGCCGTCTCCGCCCTCCTTAAAAACGAGGTCGAGCGCATCATCCTCACCCGACCCGCCGTCGAAGCCGGCGAAAACCTCGGTTTCCTCCCGGGCGATCTCCGCGAGAAAATCCTCCCCTACCTCCGCCCGCTCTACGATGCCCTCCACGACATGCTCGATGCCGAGGACGTCACCCGCCTCACCGAAAAGGGCGTGATCGAGATCGCCCCGCTCGCCTACATGCGCGGCCGCACGCTTTCTAATTCCTTCATCGTCCTCGACGAAGCGCAAAACACCACGCCCGAGCAGATGATGATGTTCCTTACGCGTCTCGGCGAAAGCAGCCGCATGGTCGTGACCGGCGACATCACCCAGATCGACCTCCCGCGCTCCAAGCAAAGCGGCCTGCTCGAAGTCCGCCACATCCTCCGCGACATCCCTGGTATCGATTTCCACACGCTCAGCGGCGCCGACGTCGTCCGCCACCCCCTCGTCGGCAAAATCATCGATGCCTACGAAAATTATCGGAATCCGATGAACGATCAAAACGGGTCGGCCTCGAAACCGTAGTGGTTGGCGTGAAAACACCATTTTCGCTATGGCATCAGTGAAGCCCATTTCACCCGCCACCCAATTGGCGGCCTTCATCGCGAAATTCACTCCCGAGAATGCCGCGTTGATCAAAGCTCTTCGCACCCGGCTCCGTCGGCGACTCCCTCACGCGCACGAGCTAGTTTACGACAATTATAACTTCTTCGTCATCGGCTACGGCCCCACTGAGCGCCCCTCCGAAGCGGTTTTCTCCCTCGCCGCTCACGCCCGCGGCGTCACGCTTTGTTTCCTGCACGGCGCGAAACTACCCGACCCCAAGAAAATCCTGCGCGGCTCCGGCAACCAAGTTCGCAATATTCGACTCCCCGATGCCGCGATCATTACCCACCCCGACATCGAATCCCTGATCGCCGCGGCCATCGCCCACGCCCCCGTTCCATTCGACCCGTCCACTCGTCCCCGCCTGATCATCCGATCGATCTCCGCCAAACAGCGCCCCCGTCGCCCTGCCCCGCCGGTTGCACGAAAATCAAAAGCCAAGCATCCGAAATCGTAAGGTCCACCCATGTCCGTCCGCAACCAGCTCAAACTCCTCCTCGGTGGCCTCAGCGCTCGCCGCGCCGGTGAGTCTGCGCCCGGACACAGCGCTGCTCTGACCGCTACGCGCGAATTCCTCGACCGCTCTCGGGTCGTCGCGGCTTTCATCTTCGTCGTTACCGTCGTCGCCATCGTGCTGATTAGTTGGGCGGGCATGACGACGTCTAACTTTGCAGTCTTGCCCAATCAGCTCGCCACTGCCCGCGTCAACGCCAGTGCCGCCTTTACGTTCGAGAGCGCCGAGAAGACCCGCGCCGCTCGCGAACAATTTCTCGACCGTGTGCCGCCGGTCTATCGCCTCGATCCCGAACCGTTCGCCCGTTTCGAGCCCGCCGCCCGCGCCCTCCTCGCCCGCCTCGAAGCATACGAGGTCGCCCGCGCTGCTCCGACCGCTCCGTCTACCGCCGGAACCCCGACCGCCTCACCGGCCAGTCCCCAGCAGCTTCCGGGTTTAAATACTCAACTTCCCAATCTCGCCTCTGCCCTGGCCGCCCGCCGCGCCGATTTCACCGCGATTGCCGAATCGTTCAATGTGGCCGGCCCTTATCACGCCACCCCGGAAGATATTGTCGCCCTTTTTGCCGTCGGCGACGCCAAGTCCCGTGCCGCCGTCTTCGACAACGGCCTCGCCACCCTCCGTGATATCTACGCGCAGGGCGTGACCGACTCTGCCCTCGCCGGTCGGACCGCCGGGTCGGCCGTCGTCTTTCAAATCGCCAATCCCACGGGCGACACCGCACCGCGCTCCGTGCAGTCAATGGAGGATGCACTCACGCTCCTCCGCGTGAGCCTCGCCGCCGAAGGCGTGCCCCGCGCCGCCGCCCAAGCGGTGTTTCGCGTCTTCCGCTTCGGGCTCGCGCCCAACGTCGTTTACGATCGCGCCGCCACCCAGGCCAGCCTCGCCGCCGCCACGCGCAGTCTGAAGCCCGTTATCGTCAGCGTCGCCCGTGGGCAGACCATCATCGAACCCGGTGATCGCGTCACCCCCGAACAATACGAGATGTTTCAGGAGCACCGGAAATACCTCCTCGATCACGGCGACACCGAGCTGAACGAGGGCCTCACTCTCTTCGGCCGCGTCCTCCTCGTGCTCGCGATGGTTCTCGCCTCCCTCATCTACATCCGCATCGAGGACGCCGAGACGCTCCGTTCCAACGTCCGCTGCGGCCTCCTCGCCCTCGTCGTTATCATTAACCTCGCCCTCATCCGCGCCAACTACTCCCTCGGCGGCGCGGAGTTCTTCGTCCGCGACGGCTCTTGGGCCAGCACGCTCCCCTACGTTGCCCCTACCGCCTTCGCCCCGCTCATCGTCGCGATTCTGATCGATGCCGGCTCCGCCATCTTCATGGCGCTCCTGATCTCGATCTTCACCGGCGTTATTTACGGCAATCGCCTCGATTTGCTAGTCCTCACCTTCCTCGCCTCTCTCGTCGCCATCTACTTCGGTCGCGATGCCCGCCGCCGCGGCGTTGTCGTCCGCGCCGCCGGCGCCGGCGGCCTCACGGTCGCCGCTTTCGCCGCGCTCATCGGTATCGCCGACCAGACTCCCGCCGACACGCTCGCGCGCCAGATGACCGCCGGCCTCGCCACCGGCCTCCTCACCGGCATCGCCGTCGTCGGCCTTCTGCCTGTCCTCGAATCACTTTTCAAGCGCACCACCGACATCACTCTCCTCGAGCTCACCGACTACAACCATCCGCTCCTCCGTCGCATGCAGCTCGAGGCGCCGGGCACCTATCACCACTCGCTCGTCGTCGCCCAACTCGCCGAAAACGCCTGTAACGCCATCGGCGCCAATCCCCTTATCGCCCGCGTCTGCGCTCTTTTCCACGACGTCGGCAAGACCGCCAACGCCGCCTACTTCGCCGAAAACCAGCGCGACGGCATCAATCCCCACGATGCTCTCCCGCCTGCCGAGTCCGCGCGGATCATCCGCCAACACGTCACTGACGGCGTCGAGCTCGCCCTTAAACACAACCTCCCTCGGTCCGTCACCGACGTCATTCGCCAGCATCATGGCACCAGCCTCGTCCGCTATTTCTATGATCGCGCTGTCGAGCAGTCCCGCGCGCCGTTCACCAAGCCTTCCGCCCATGGCCCGTCCTCCCCGACCGCCCCATTGGTCGACGAACACTCCTTCCGTTACGACGGTCCCAACCCGCAGTTCAAGGAGAGTGCAGTAATCTCCCTCGCCGATGGGGTCGAAGCCGCCTCACGTTCTTTGCGCACGGCCACCCCCGAGGCCGTCCGCGAACTCATCGACCGCGTCGTCCGCCACCGCATTGCCGACGGCCAGCTCGACTCGGCGCCTTTGACCTTTGAAGAGGTGAACAAAATCAAAAACAGTTTCCAGTTCACGCTTCTCAATATGCTCCATTCCCGCGTCGCCTATCCGACGGCCGAGCAGCCCGCCCCGAGCGCGGCCCGCGCGTAACCACCGCCTGGCCTCCTCGCCCTGCTCTCCTTCATTTTAACCATTCACCGTGCCTGTTCGCGCCGCCACTCCCTCTCGCGAAGTTACCATCGCTAATCGGCATCCGCGCCTTCGAATCAATCGCCGCGCTGTCGTCCGCGTGATCCACACGCTCGATACTCATTTCGCCACCGCTTCGGCACGCCTCTCGACCACCCGTCTCCGCTCCGCCCCGGCTGGTGAACTCTCCCTCGTCTTCCTTACCGACGCCGCGCTTGCCCAGCTCCACGCCGACTTCCTCGCCGACCCCACGACGACCGACGTCATCACGTTCGAGGGCGATCCCGCCCTCGGGGCTGCCGGTGAGATTTGTGTATCAGCCGACACCGCCGCCGCCTTCGCGCGCAAGTCCCGCGGCGATTTTTCGGCCGAGCTGACGCTCTACTTGGTCCACGGCTGGCTTCACCTTGCCGGCTACGACGACCTCCAGCCCGCCAAGAAACGCGTCATGCGCCGAGCCGAAGCTCGCGCCATGAAGATCCTCCGCGCCCACGACGCCGTCCCGGTGTTCAAATTTTCCGCTCTTCGGCCACGCTAACGCGCCTACCGCAACGTCGTTGTATTTTCCCACCTTCCTGCCCAAGTTCCCGACCATGCACTCCTCCGGCCGCCTCGGTTTCTTCGCTGCCACACTCGCCTCCTGCCTGCCCGTCTTCGCCCAAAACAACCTGAATACGGTTGGCCAAGCGTCCGCCAGTGCCGCCGTCCCAGTCTCAGTCGGGTCCATCTCGGCTTCTCCTGGCGCCGCCGTAGTCGCCGTAGTCGCCTTACCCGCTGCCGTTCTCCCCCGTGCCGTCCTCCCACCCTCCGGCGCCGCCGAACAAGCCCCATCGGCTGGTGAGACTGCCATCACCCTCGACGTCGGTTATGGCATCCGCCGCGTCCCGCCGTCCCGCGTCACCGTGCCCGTCGGCGAGACCCTGCTCATTACCGGTCCCGGTTCCTCCGGCCGCCCGGTGCAATGGTTTAAGAATGGCCGCGCCATCCCCGGCGCTACCGGAAACCTCTTCGCCATCCAGAGTGTTACCTCGGCAGATGCCGGCACCTACCATGTCATGGTCGTCGACCCGCTGGCCCTCGTTTTCCCCTCGCAGTCGCTGATTCTTGGCGTCGGCCCCACGGATCGTCTGCTCAACCTTTCCACGCGCGGCACGCTTGCGGCCGGCGCTGGCCAGAGCTTCGTCGCTGGCTTCGTCGTTTCCGGCACAACGGGTCAGCAGAAGAAACTCATTCTCCGCGCCGTCGGTCCCACGCTGGCGAGCTTCGGCGTTGGCAACGCCCTCCGTGCGCCCGTCCTTCGTATCTACGACTCCGCCGGCAATTCCTACACCAACGGTTTCGCGTATCCCGCCGTCGTCGGTGGCCCGACCTACGAAACGGATCTCGCCGATTCACTCGCGAAGACCGGAGCATTTCCGATTGCGAATGGCACCCTCGACGCGGTCGTGATGATGCCATTTGCCCCCGGCGCTTACACCGCCCAAGTCACGAGTGGCGACAACACCGCTGGCACCGTCCTCGTCGAGATCTACGAGGTTCCGTAGTCGCGTTCGCCAGCCGCACCGCACTCGGTGCAGCCCTCCGCTCTCACCGCACCTAGTGCCCCAGCCGCCCCGCATCCGCTCGGCGGTCCGCCCAAATTTTCCGTGCCATCCCGCAGGCGCTCCGTAGCCTAGGCCCACGTCATGTCTGAAGCTCCGCCTCCCGTCTCTCGTTTCGTCTCCGTCCGCAACGCCTTCATCACTGGCGTCCTCCTGCTCGCGCCGCTCGTCGTTACACTTTGGGCCCTCGGCGGCGTGATCGATTTTGTCGGCGGCCGCTTCCGTCCGCTCTTCGAATCCTACCTGCCCGAGTCGCTGCAACATTTCGCGCTCCTCTGGGATCTCGTCGCGACCATCGTTATCTTTGCTCTCGTCACCGCGCTGGGCTTTCTCTCGCACTACGTCTTCGGCCGTTTCTTTCTCCGCGTCCTCGAGCGCTTCGTGCAGAGCATCCCGGGCGTCGGCGCGATCTACAATTCCGTCCGTCAAATCGTCGCCACCTTCGGCACACAAAACCGCAACCTCTACAACAAGGTCGTCCTCGTCCAGTTCCCCCGGCCCGGGGTCTGGACGATCGCCTTCCTCACCAACAAATCCCAGTCGGAAGCCCACGTCCGCGCCGGTCCCGGCGAACTCTGGACCGTTTTTGTGCCCACCACGCCCAACCCCACCGGCGGCTACATGCTGTTCTTTCCCGCTTCCGAAGTCGTCGAACTCGATATGTCCGTCGGCGACGGCATGAAGATGATCATCTCCGGCGGTGCCGTCGTCCCGCCGTGGACCGGCAGCAAACCTCACGCCTGATTTCCCCGCCCGCCCTTTTCTCGTTGTTCGGCGTTCAGCGCCACGAGTTCCACGTTCGCCCTTCGCCACTCTCGCCCTTCCGTGCCCGGCCTGCCTCTCACCACCGACGCCTTCGTCCTCCTGAAGCGCCCGCCGACCGACACATTTCAGACCCTGACCGTCTTTTCCGCCGAGCACGGCACCCTCACCGTGCTCCAACGCATCGCCAAAAAATCCCCCTCCGCTTCACCCCCGCTCGACCTGTTCGACGAAGCCACCCTCTTTCTCGAATCCTCCAATCAGGGCCGCACTTGGTTCATTAAGGAGTCCCGCCTCATCACCCGCCACTCCGACTTGGGGCGGAGCTACGAAACCCTCGTGTCTGCCTCCGCCCTTGCCGGCCTCATCTCGCGGAACAGCGTCCATGAAGAAACCCGTCCCGCTGTCGCCACCCTGCTTCGCACCGCCTTGGCCTCGCTGGCCCAAGGTGCCCGCCCCGACATCGTCTATTTCAAAAGCCTGTTTTGCTTCGCCCGCGACGAAGGCTACCCGCTCAAGCAGGAATGGTTTCCGACGCTCCCTGCGACCGAGCGCACCAATGTCGCCGCGCTGCTCAATTTACCCCTCGCCGCCCAAACCCTCCCGGCCGCACAGGT
>CANGHW010000221.1 GCA_947453695.1 Opitutia bacterium | reverse complement strand
GTTCGTTCACTGGCGAAAAAAGAGGACGTGTCCGCTTCGCTGGTCAGCTTTCACTTGAAGCTGCTTTGCATGGCTCCGGAAATTCAGATTTTTGCGCGCGGGCTATTGACCTCCGCGGAAGTGGAATACTTCAGTCTGCGGAAGCTTGCCTTGCTCGCCGATTCGGACCGAGAAAGTCAGCTCGCGAGGTTCAAGACGTTGCGGCGTCTGTCCAATTTCATGACCGCCCATAAAATGGGACGCTTCGGACGGGGGCAGAGCTAAAAAGCCCAAGCGGAAGCGAGCGTTGATCGCAGCTTGGTGCGTCGTTCTCGCGGAACACGCCCTGGGGCTCGTCACCGTGCCATTTCGAAGGTTGAGGGATTTGGCGGATTGCTTACGTTTAACGCGCATCCATGAATCCCGACCGTCTCGAAAAGATTCTTACCGCATACGCGGCGCAGCCCCTGCCGCTGGCTTCTGTGCCTTCAACTGCCGAGATTTGGCGAGAGATCGATCGACGCCGGAAGCAGTCGGTGTGGACGCGGATGTTCGCCATTTTTGAAGTGCGCGAACTGTTCGCCGAGCCGCGCATGGCCCTTGCGGCGGTCGCGTTTGCCCTCGTGGTCGGCGTGGTGTGAATGAGCCTCGGCTCACTACCGATTCGCTGAACAAGAGAACGACCGAGGCCTCGATAATTTTCTGCACGCCGCGGAAAGCGAATCCGGCGGCTGCCCCTACCGCGGGATGGAAAAAATCAGGCAAAGGAACAACGTGCTACCGTTCCAAACGTGCGCACATCTTCCGGCGAGTGCATCGGCGATCTCCGTGGGGGCACTACGCCGTTACTACCGCATAGGTGCGACTCCGAGTGTTTCCGGTGCAGGCGACTTGGCCGGTTGACACAAGTTCGGCCAGGCGCCGATACGTTGAGGCGATCGATAGCTGCATCTCCGCCCCGATTCGCCGTGGGGCGGTCGGCCCAGCCCGACGGAGGAAGGCGATGATTCGCTCGGTGTCTGCCATATCCTCCGCTTCCTGAGCCGTTGATCGGAATACCTTGAGCGGCTCACCCGGAACCAAACCCGGCGTCGGCTGGGCGAAGGCACGGCGGATGCGCTCGAAACCGGCCAGTTGCTCGTCCCGAGTCAAGTCCGCCAAGGCACCGACTTTCTTCATCCCGAAATGCCGCAGCGCCTCCTTTGTCTTCAACGCGCCGAGGAAATTTTGGATCTCGGGACTCAACTGGATCATTTTCAAGGTGCGCGTTACGGCACCGGGGGTGACGCCGAATCGTTTCGCCAACGCCACCCGGTTGGAGGTTTGGCCGCTCTCCAGCAGGCGATGCCAGTGTTGTGCGCGCACCATTAAATGCTGTGTCTCGCCGACATCTTTCGCCCGTCCGACAGGAGCGATGCCATCGGCCCGCCCGGAAACGCGCACCGGATGGTGAAACGGGGCGAGAAGCGTCACGACTCCGTGGAGGGCTTGGGAAAAATCCACTTTGGTCTCAAAGTTAACGCCGCGCGCAGCGATCGGTCGGTATGAGTTCGCGACCGACTTGCCCGTGCCATCGGCCCGCTCGATACCTTCCACCAATCGCGGCAGGTGCAATTTGATCCGCAGTGCCAGCACTCGACGGAATTCTCCTTCGCCGAGCGCCGCGCCGAATTGCGTCCGCGCCGGTTCCCGGACTTCGACACGATCCACAAACAAACGCACGAGTTCCGCCTGCTCTGCCGGAGCCAATTCCGGCAGAATCAGAGTGAGTCGCTCCAGGGAGTCCTGCACCCGCTTTTCGTTATAGGTCGCGGCATCGCACGCCACCAGCTCCTGACGCTTTTTTTCGCGACCGATCACCAATTGATCCTGCTCCGCGCGCAAAGTTTCCACGCGCTTCATGAGTTCGGGGCCGAGCGCACCCGCGGTCCCTTTAGCCACCGCATCCACACATCGCCCCAACTCCTCGTTCACCTTGTCCAAGCGCCCTTGGACCGCGTCCAGATCGGTCCGCAGCGTCTGACGATCTCCTTTCGTCCGCGCACGTGTCGCTTCGAGGACACCGCTGACGAGCGACGGATGTTTACTGACTTCGCCGAGGAAGGCGATCACCGCACCCTCCAAGGCCCGCGCAGACAACCGGCCCACCGGACATTCGCCGAGACGGCGGTCGCGCAGCACGGAACCGCAGTTGTAATAGCGATACCTTTTGTGGGCGTTGTTGCTGTCCCCGCAGGTCTGCGGAATCAGCGCGCGACCGCAGTGGCCGCAACGACAAATCCCCTTGAGCAGGTATTGGTGGATGTTCTGGTCGACGCGCAACTCCGCCCGCGGGCGCGTTTCCCGCACCGCGGCATTTGCACGTTCCCACAGATCATCGGGCACTAGCGCTTCATGCTGGCCGCGGTATTCCTCGCCTTGGAATCGCACGACACCCCGATAAATGGGATTGGTGATAAGCAGCCGCAAACCGTCCGACCGGAACCGCTGCTGGCCGATAACCTGCCGCGTGCCGTCACGGCGACGCAAAAATCGCTGCTTGGTGCGAAGGCCTTCAGCATTGAGGAGATTGGCCAAGTCGGTGAGCGAAACCAGCCCAGCCGCACGCTCGTAGATGCGCCGGACCACGACAGATTCTACGGGGTGGTGGCTTAGCTTCTGGGCATTCTTGTCGTAGGCATAGCCGTAAGGAACGCTGCCACCGTTCCAAAATCCGCGCTTCGCCTGTTCGCCCATTTTTGCCCGGACTTTTTCGGCGATGTTCAGCCGGTCGTATTCGGAGACACTGACGAGCAGGTTGTTTTTGAGCCGTCCCAGCGCAGTCTTCTCTGAAATATCCTCCATCGCGCTCGCCAGCTCACAATTGTGCTGACTCAGAAACGCCCGAAACGGCGCCCACTCGTCGGTCGAGCGCAGGACGCGCTCCAACTTAAAAATGACAACGACGCGGATTTGGCCCGCCGCGACCGCAGCCTTGAGCGCATCCATCCCCGGCCGCTTCATGGTCGCGCCGGAGTAGGCAGGATCGGTGAACGTCTGCACATGATCCCAACCCTTAACCGGCGCTTGGGTTCGGATGTAGTCCTGGCAAATGACCTCCTGACTCTCGCACGATTCCATCCGACGGCCCAACTGTTTGGTAGTTGAAACGCGGGTGTAGATCGCAGCGGGCATCCATAGGCCGCCAACGTTTTGGGCCGTCTTCATCGCTCGCTCAATTGAACACCACCTTGCTCGCCTCAGTTTGGCTGAGCGCGTAAGTCGTCATTCGGTTGCGCCCTTTGACCGTCACGCGACCGCATCTGACCAGCGGATGGATGGCGCGATAGACCCGCATTTTCGACAGTCCAAGCGTTTCGCGAATCAGCGGCGCACCCGCTTCGCCGACAAGCGCTAGGTAGCTGAGAATCCGTGCCCCGTCGGACGCCTCAGTCATCGGGACGCGCGCCTGATCTGGCCCGCCGTCCGCGCCGCGCTCGACCACAATCCGGCTGGCCCAGTCGCGGACGACCGCCTTGGAGAGCAATTCGCAGATACGGTTCAACCTCTGCACTTCCGTAAGCCCGTCGGACGCCGGGATGAATGACCTCGCGACTTCGTTTCTCATACGGCAATTCGCATCCCGTCGGTATTGCCAGACGACAATCGCACCGTCGGCACGAGTGATTGGACAGGTGCTTTTTTCACCAACCGCCGGGTCTTGATCGGACGGATTTTCGTCGTCTTGGCCAGCGCCACTTCGGTGGCGACCACCGGCGCGGGTGCTTCTTCGGACGATTCCTCTTCGCCGGGCGAGTTCTGTTCCGGCGCTACAGCAGCCACCGATTCGGCGTCGCCGGTCGATTCGGTGGCCTGCTGCGCCGCCGCCTGATTCTTGGTGATGTCGAGCAGGTCAACGAGTTCACCCTGCCGTTTAAGGAGTTCGCGATAGCGTTCCTCGTGCTCGAAGATTTTTCCCGTGAGTGCGGTCAACTCCGCGAGGTTCGTCCGACACCGCGCGAGTTCATCGCGGAGCCGCAGCACCTGTTCCTCGATGGAACGCGCCGCGTGTTCCAGCGAACTGATGGACCCGATCGGTGACGGCGAGATATTCGCGACGTGTTCGGCCGCGCCCCGCAGCGTGACTTTGTCGGGCCACGCTGAGCGGTATTCGAGTTTGAAACCGGCCAACTCTCCCAGCACGACGGTTCCGGCGCGCCCCGCGAGATGATCGTCGCGATGTTCGGCTGCCAGATACACCAGTGCCGCGCCGGCCTCGGCGCGTTCGGTGAAGGTTTTCTGGCCAACGATCATCCGGAATCTTTCGCCCTGCGTATCCACGCACGTGACCTTGTCCTGCTCCATGGCCGCCACCTGCCGTTCGAGCCGTGCGACATCTTCGCCGGCCATGCGCAACCGGCTGCGCGTGCCATACTGCGATTCGCTATGCTCGGAGCGCAGCCGCGACAGGCGCATGACCTCGGCATCCACCTTGGCCTTTTCGATTACGAGTGGATTGCCTGACGCGATGGCTTTTACCTCGGCATACGTGAGTGCGGGTGAATCCAAGTCCTCGATCCGCCGGGCCACCGTCTGGCCAGTCATCACCTGCGAGATGAACTTCGCCTTAGTTTCTAACGTCTGCCACATGTAGGCATCGAAACTGCCTTCCGTGACATAGCGGTTCACGCGAACGACCGCGTTTTGATTGCCCTGCCGGAGAATCCGGCCCTCGCGTTGCTCGATGTCCGCCGGACGCCAGGGCGCGTCGAGGTGATGCAGCGCCACCAGCTTTGTCTGCGCGTTGGTGCCCGCGCCCATTTTCTGCGAAGAACCCAGGAGGACGCGCACCTTGCCGGACCGCACGTCTTTGAAGAGCGTCAGTTTCACGGCGTCGCCGTCGTAGTCTTGGATGAAGGCGATTTCCTCGGCGGGCACGCCGCGCGCGACCAGCTTGGCTTTGACATCCTGGTAAACGGAAAAGCCACGCCCCTCGACCTTCGGCGTGGATAGATCGCAAAACACCATCTGCGTGAGCCGGTCCGCCCGCGTTTCGTGCCAGATGGAAAAAATTTCCCGAACGGCCTGGTTGACCTTGCCCTCGGGCGCATCCGCCGCGCCGCCCCGCACCAACCGCATATCGAGCGCCGCCTTCCGGCCTTCACCGGTTATTTTGAGCATGTTGTCCACCGACGGATCAACCTTCTCGCGTTTGAGTTTCTCGGCGCGCACCGCCAGCGAGGCGACGAACGCCTTTAATTCCGGCGTCGTGGGCGCGCGGACGATGCGCGCCTTGCCACCGTCGAGCGCGGGAATCGGGAGCTTGAGCATGTCCGCCGTCTGGACGTCGGCCATCGACCGGAACATCTGCATCAGCTCCGGGACGTTCACGAACCGAGCGAACCGGGTGTGCAAGCGGTAGCCGGCACCATCCGGGGCCAGTTCCATCGCCGTCACGGTTTCGCCGAACGTGCCCGCCCAGGCATCGAAGTGCTGGAGACTCTGACGCCGCAACACGTCCATTTGCAGGTAGCGCTGCATCGTGAACATTTCCGCCATCGTATTGGTCACCGGGGTGCCGGTGGCGAAGACGACGCCTGCGCCGTCGTTTTGCTTTTGGACGTGCTGAACTTTCAGAAACATGTCGAAGGCCCGCTCCGAGGCGGTCTGGGGCAGCCCGGCCACCCGAGTCATTTTGGAAATGTAGAACAGGTTCTTGAACGCCTGCGCCTCATCCACGAACAGCCGGTCCACGCCGAGTTCCTCGAACGTCAGGGTGTCGTCTTTGCGGTGCTCGGCCCCGAGTGCCTTGATCCGGCCTTCGAGTTTCTTTTTCGCGCGCTCCAACTCTTTCACGATTCTCGTGCCGGACGACGATGCGCCGATCCGGCTTTTGTGTTCCAGGATGCACTCGGCCAGCTCTGCGAGCTGTCCGTCGAGGAACTCCTTCCGAGCCTTAGTTGAGAGCGGCAATCGCTCGAAACCCGAGTGGGTGACGATGATGGCGTCCCAGTTGTTGGTCGCGATGCGGCTCATCAGCTCTCGCCGGCGCAGGCTCGCGAAGTCATCGCGCCCGGCGGCGAGGATGTTCGCACCGGGATAGAGCGCGAGAAGTTCTGAGCTGAACTGGCCGAGCATATGATTCGGGACGACGAACATCGGCTTGCGGGCGAGCCCGAGCCGCTTCAGCTCCATCGCCGCAGCCGCCATCGTGTAGGTTTTCCCGGCGCCGACCACGTGCGCGAGCAGCGCATTGGGTGTTTGCAGGATGCGCCACACCGCCGCCTTTTGATGAGGGCGCAGCGTGATCGTCGGACTCGCGCCCGGCAGCGTGAGATGGTCGCCGTTGAACGTGCGGAGCCGGAGGTGATTGAACTCCCGGTTGTAGAAACCTACGAGCCGCTCGCGCCGGGCATCGTCCTCCCAGATCCATTCGGAAAACCGGTCTTTGATTTTCTGCTGCTTGTCGCGGGCGGACTCCGTCGCCGTCACGTTGACGGTGGCTTTGCCCTCATCGTCATAGTCGAAAATCGTGGGCGTGCGCAGATTGAGCGCGTCCTCGATTAGCGCGTGGCCCGCGATGCGCGCCGTGCCCCATTCGCTGCGGTCGGCCACCCCGGTCTTGATGGCGGCGTTCACTTCGACCGTCCACAATCCGACCTGTGCCGCGTGATGCACGCGCACGTCATCCGGGCGATGCCCGTGCAGGAGTTCGACGGCGAAGGCGGCGACATCCCGCGCGGGAATCCACGCCGACCCAAGTCGGACGTCGATCTCCGTGGCCGTGAGATCAGTCGGCTGGACGCCGGCCAGCGCCTCGACGTTGGGACGATACCGGGCGTCGGTTTTTGCCGCGTGATCAGCCATCGCGAGTTTCCGCCGGACGTTCCCCGATAGGTAGTCGTCGTCCGTCTCCCACCGTTGGTTCTCTGGGTTGAGGAAAAGAGCGCCCTGCAACTCCGGCAGAAATTCGACTTCGGATTTGCCGAGGAGCTTTCCGATGTGCGTCAGATCGACTTTACCCTTTTCGCTGAGCGTGATGACGAGCGCCTCCTTCGCTCCACCGGCGGCCAGCACGGGCTGGCGCCGCTGGATGGTCCGCTCCCGGAAGATGGCCGTCTTCGTCGCCGTGTTGGTGTCGTCGTCGTAGTTCTCTAAAGAAAGGAGCAACGGCAAATCGGGGTCGCCGGCGAACGCGCGGACGTTCGCGGTGTGCGACACCGGCCCGAACTGCCCGTTAAAATAGTCGTAGTCCTGATTGAGCCGGAAGCGCGCGGCCTCGACCTCGGCGTCCGGCCGGTTCTCGACCTGCGTGCGCAAGCAATCGCGCGCCGCGTCGCGCACATAGATCAGCCGCCGGATGCGACGCGCCATAAGTGGCGGCAAGTCGGTCAACAGCCGCAACTCGTCGCCGTCACGCACAGCGATTCCGCCGCCGCCTTCGTTCGTCAAGACGTAGGCGTTGGGCTTTACGCCCGGTGGCACGGGGATGGTCTGGCGCATTGCCGCCGCCTGCTGCTCCGAGAGCGGCTTGAAGACATTCGCCGGAAGCTTCGCGACCGCACCGGCCAACGCTTCACCCAAGTCGCGTCCGTCGGCGGAAAGCCGGACTTCCTCGCGACCATACATGCCGTGCTCCACCCGCTCCAACCGGCCGAGCATCATTTCGGGATGCGCGTGGTAATACTCGTTAAGAAAAATGGCGTTCGTCTCAGCGCCCAGCGGGCGGCTCTCCCGCCACGGCTGACCGCCGAGTTTTTCGCCCGGCGCGCGTTTGCGAAGGAATACGATGTCGGTCGTGACTTCGGTATTGGCGTTTTTCTTGAAGGCGGTGTTCGGCAGACGAATCGCGGCGAGGAAGTC
>CANGHW010000220.1 GCA_947453695.1 Opitutia bacterium | reverse complement strand
GCCGGGCTCTTTCCCCCAAAGAAAGATTTCCGATGCCCTGGGTCCCGAAAGAAAAAGAAATCGCCGCCCTCCTCTCCGCCGAGGGACCGCGCCGCTTTGAGTATTTTATCCACCGCGTCTGCGATACCCGCCGCGTGTGGGGCCTCTACGATGGCGGCTGGGCCAGCCTCGGCGACGACGCCGAAAAACTCCTCCCGCTCTGGCCGCACCAGACTTACGCGGTGCAATTCCGCCGCGGCGATTGGAGCACCTACGCGCCGCGCGAGGTCGAACTCGACGTTTTTCTCACGGAGTGGATTCCACGCCTGACCGCCGCCGGTATTTCTCCCGCCGTTTTCCCCAACGCCCTCGGCAGCACCGTCATCGTCTCCGCCGCCGATCTCGCGGCCGCCCTCCGCCATGAGTTGGCCGAATCCTATGGCGAGACCACTTGAGGCCCCGCCCTCTGACCGCGCACCGTGGTGGGCCGGCCTGCTGATCGTCGTGGCCGTGGCCCTCGCCTACGCCAATTCCCTTTCCGCGCCTTTCGTCTTCGATGATCTCCCGTCCATCACGGAAAACCCCACCATCCGCCAGCTCTCGGCCGCGATGTTCTCGCCGCCCCACGGCACGGGCCTGACCGTCGACGGCCGCCCCGTCCTCAACGTCTCCCTCGCGCTCAACTACGCCGTCAGCGGCACCTCTGTCCGCGGCTATCACCTCACCAACGTCGCGATCCACGCCCTCGCCGCGCTCACCCTCTTCGCCCTCGTCCGCCTCACGCTGCGCCGTCCCGCCGCCGGCCCTACGCTCGCCCCTTTCGCAACCGAGGTCGCCCTCGCCAGCGCGCTCCTTTGGGCGCTCCATCCCCTGCAGACCGAGTCGGTCACCTATGTCGTCCAGCGCACCGAGTCGCTGATGGGCCTCTTTTGTCTTTTCACCCTCTACGCCTTCGCGCGCGGGTGGTTCACCGCCGCCGTCGTCGCCTGCGCCCTCGGCATGGGCACGAAGGAGGTCATGGTCTCCGCCCCGCTCCTCGTGTTGCTCTACGACCGCACCTTCCTCTCGGGGTCCTTTCGCGCCGCCTGGGCCCGCCATCGCCGGGTCTACGTCGCGCTCGCCGCCACCTGGTTGCTCCTCGCCCTGCTCGTCGCCGGCACCGGTCTCCGTGGCGGCACGATCGGCTCTGCGGCGGGCGTTACGCCGTGGGACTACGCCCTCTGCCAGTCCCGCGCGATTATCCGCTACCTCGGCCTTTCGCTCTGGCCCCATCCGCTCATCTTCGACTACGGCTCCGACTTCGTCACCTTTCCGCAGGCCCTGCCGTTCGCGTTGCTGGATCTCGCGCTCCTCGCCGGCACGGCGTGGGCCCTCGTGCGGCGCCCCGCCCTCGGCTTCCTCGGCGCGTGGTTCTTCCTGCTGCTCGCGCCCACCTCGAGCGTCCTCGGCGGCACGCGCCAGATGCTCGCCGAACACCGCGTGTATCTCTCGCTGGCAGCGGTCGTCGTGCTCGCTGTTCTCGGTCTTCGTCACGCGCTCGCTCGCCGCGCCTGGCTACTCTGGGCGCCGCTCGCCGCGCTCCTCGGCCTGCTCACCGTGCAGCGCAATACCGACTACCGCAGCGTCCTCGCGCTCTACGCCGACACCGTCGCGAAGCGCCCGCAAAACGCCCACGCGCACAACAACCTCGGCCAAGCCCTCCTCCTCGCCGGCCGCTACGCCGAGGCGGTCGCGAGTTTTCAAACCGCCCTGCCCCTCGCGCCCAACCGCACCCTCGCCCACAACTACCTCGCCGGCGCCCTCGCCCGGCTAGGCCGCACTGCCGAATCCGTCGAGCACGCCCGCTCCGCCCTCCAGTTCAATCCCAACTACGCCGAGGCCCGCTTCAATCTCGGCACCGGGCTCCTCCGCCTCGGCCAACTCCCCGCCGCCATCGCCGAACTCGAGACCGCCCTCCGCCTGCAGCCCGACTACGCTGAAGCCGCCTGCAACCTCGGCACCGCCCTCCTCCAGGCCGGGCGCCCGGCCGAGGCCGTTCCGCGCTACGAGACGGCCCTCCGCCTCAAGCCCGACTACGCCGAGGCACACTACAGCCTCGCCCTCGCCCGCCACCAGCTCGGCCAGTTTGCCCCCGCCCTCGAGCACTACGCCATCGCCCTGCAGCTCCGCCCCGACTACCCGGAGGCGCACAACAATTTCGGCGTCGCCCTCCGTCGCGTCCAGCGCAGCGCCGAAGCCCTCGACCACTTTCGCTCCGCCGTCCGCACGCGCCCCGACTACGCCGAGGCGCTCGCCAACCTCGGCAGCGCCCTCCTCGAGGCCAATCGCCTCCCCGAGGCCCTTCCGCCGTTGCAGGCCGCCGTGCGCCTCGCCCCGGACAACATCCCCGCCCGCTTCGATCTCGGCACCGCCTTCGCCGCCTCCGGCCGCGCTGCCGAGGCCATTCCCCATTTCGAAGCCGCCGTCCGCGCCTTCCCCGACAACGCCGAGTATCGCAACAACCTCGGCGGCGCCCTCCTCGAAGGCTCCACCCGGATCGATGATGCGATCACGCACTTCACCGCCGCCCTCCGGCTGAAGCCCGACTCCCCCGAGACGCACTGCAACCTCGCCCTCGCGCTCGCCGACCGCGGCGACCGCGCCGCCGCCCTGCGCCACTTCGCCGAGGCCCTCCGCCTCAAGCCCGACTACACGTTCGCCCGCGACGAAATGGCGAAATTGCGCGCCGCTCCCCGGCCGTAGTCCGTCCCGCCCCCTCGACGCCACCGCCGACCCGGCGATGGTGGGTTATCACCCCATGGTTTGCGGACCAGCTTGGGACTATCGTCGCGCGTTTGCCGCCGCTGCGGCTCGTCACTTACGCCCGCCCTCCCTCACCGTGAATCTCCTGACGAAACATCCTCCTGTCCTCTGTCCCGAGCGGGAAACGGCCCGGATCCTTTACGCCTACGCCCTCTACCGGCACTGCCGCCACTGCACCACGACCACCTACGCGGAGACGGCCGATGCCACCCCGGACCACTCCAATCCCTGGATCAGTTCCTCGCCTCCCGCCGCTACTTCCGGAGCCACCTGCCCCGCCCACGCCCCCGAGCCTCACGCCCTCGGCGATGTGGCCGGTCGGATCGCCCACGCCCTTCGCCTTCAGACCCCCGCCTGACGCCCTGCTCTCGCCTCGCCGCTCCATCCCGCCCGCCCCTCCCCTTCATGAACTCCACCGTCCTCGCTCCCGTCCTGCCGCCCCCGGCCGCAGTCGCCCCCTCCGGCGCCTCGCCTCGCATCCTCGTCGTCGATGACGATGCCGATCTCTGCCGCCTCGAGGCCGCGATCTTGAACTCCGCGGGCTTTTCCGTCGCCACCGCCCTCAATAGCGCGGCCGCCTGGAACCGGCTCCAAACCGATGACTACGACCTCCTCGTGACCGACTACCTCATGCCCGGCAGTTCCGGCCTCGCCCTCGTGCGGCAACTCCGCGTGGCCGAGATTCAAGTCCCGGTCGTGATGATCTCCGGCACCCTCGACTCCCTCGACCTGCCGAAGCTGACCACCGACCCGTGGTCGCGCATCCATGCCTTCGTGCGCAAGCCCTTCACGATTCAAGAATTTCTCAGCGCCGTGCGCAGCGCCCTGCGACTCAATGCGCCCACCACCTCACCCCGCCACCTGGCCACCGCCTAAAACTATCTCCCTGGCCTCCGCAACCCACTCACTTCGCCACCGGCTTCTCCGGCGGATGCGCCTTCCGCCACGCCTGCGCGCGGTCGTGGGCTTCGGTCAGGCCGAGCTGAGCGAGGAATGAACGAAACCTTACTTCGCTACGTAGCTGGTCAAAAAGAGGATCAAAAAATAACTGGTCGATGCCGGTTACGCTCATCCGGGACGAGTCCAGCGCCTCCAGCGCCTTTTCGCGATTATCCAGCGCCAACTCACACGTGATCCGCAAGGTAACGCTCAGATCAATGTCATCTCTCACCTTAGCGTAGAGGGACTCGGCCTCTGCCCGCCGTCCAGCCGCGGCGAGCAAGCGCACTTTTATCGAGACTCCCGTGCGATCCTCCGGAGTCTCGGCCATGAGGGCCAAACCTTCCTCTACACGCCCGATCACGACGAGGGTCCTTACGCGGCTCCGCATGGCCTGAAAGTTGTCAGGTTGGATGGCCAGCGCCCTTTCCCCGACCGAAAGAGCTTCGGAAATCCGCCCGGCATGCCGCAGCACCGTCATCTGATTGTCCAGTATCCGCGATGACAGTGGGTCAAGCTCAGCTGCCAACTTGAGTTGCGCCATGGCATCGTCCAGCCGTCCCTGCACCGAGAGAAGGCGTGAAAACCACTGGTGAGCCGACGCATAACCCGGGCTGAGCTCGATCGCTCGTCGCAATTCTCGTTCGGCATTCGCAAATTGCCACGTCAACCAGAAGAAGGAGCCGAGTGACGCGTGGGCCTCAGCCGACTCTGGATCCAGAGCCACGGCATATTCAGCCTTGGCCCGGATGTTCGCAAATTTCGGATCCTCTCGTCGGCTAAATATCAGTGGACCGGTATCCTGAGTTCGCATCAACCACACGTCCGCCAACGCCGCGTGCCCACGCGCAAACTTCGGCTCCAACTCGAGAACTTGGTTGAGCAGCGCTTCCGCCCTGTCGTAACCCACGGCATTACGCTGGTTCCACGCCCGCCGCGCTTGCACATAGAGTTCAAACGCCTCGGGGTTGACGCTGCCTTTCGCCGCCGCCGAACCCGCCCCAAGTTTGAGGGAGAGCGCCGCCGCAATTTTGCCCGCAATCTCCTCCTGCAACGCAAACACGTTCTTCGCCTCGCCTTGGAATTTCTCCGTCCATATCTGCTGGTCAGTTTCGGCGCGGCTTAAGCGCGCGACCACCCTGATCTCCGGTCCCTCGCGACGCACGCTGCCGTTTACGAGATAGGCCACGTTGAGTTTTTGGCCGATCTCCTGAGCCGAGACATTCCGGCCCTTGAACGAAAACGCCGACATCGGCGCCGCTACGCGCAACCCCGGCACGCGCCCAAGCACATTGAGCAGCTCCTCGCTAATCCCTTCCGAAAAATACTCATTGGCTTTGTCGTCGGAGAGACTTTTGAAGGCCAGCACCGCGACAGATTTTTCCGGCACGGCCGCCGGCACCGTCGCCGGCTGGTCGAGCGCTGCAAATTCCTGCAACAAGGCCTGAATCACCGGAGCCTCTGACGAGGGATGGAATCGCGGATCGATCCGCACCATTGCGGGGGTCAACGGATAGACGATTTTCGAGACAAATACCTTCCGCAGCCAGAATGCCACGTCCTCGTGATCCCCGAGCGCCGCATGGGCCCACATCAGGCTCAGGACATTGTAGGCCCAGTAGTTATTGGGCGTTCGTCGCCGGATCAACGGTTCGACCAGCCCTAACTCGGCCCGGGCCTCGGCCGATCGCCCTAGATGGGCGAGCACGAGGGCGAGCATAATGCGGTGCGACTCGTGCTCCGCATCAGTTGCGAGCTGCTCGCGAAGGCGCCGTTCCGCTTCGTGAAGCTGCACCGCCGCCGCCTCGGGCCGTCCCGCCCGTTGATGAGCCAACGCCGCTAGCAGCGATTTGGGACCGGAATAGGTTCCATCAGTGAAAAACACCTCAGGCACTTGCGCCAGTTCCTGCAATGCCTCGTCCCAACGCCGGTCCGCCATGGCAAACAGCCAAGCCGAAAAAACCACCCGATGGAGCGCGCGTCCCGCTGCCGGCACACGCGCCAGGATGGCCCGGCTTTCAGCCGGATCAGCCCGCATGAAATAAGTGCCGTCCGCCAGCGTCGTCAGAGCGCGCACCCCGGTGATGTCGCCTCCCACTGCGGCAATTTCCCCCCAGCGCTGCATCTCCGGCAACCGGCGTGCCATCATCGCACTAATTTCCAGAACCCACGCCGGGTAGGTGGCCTGCGGTTCCACCTTCAACCAAGCCTGCGCGCGCGGTTCCGCCGCTTCGAAATCGTAGGCCAACCAGTAGGACGCGAGTTCGGCCCAGCGGGTCAAAGCATCGGGCGCCATCGCCGCCAATCCCCGGTCCAGCGGGGCCCGGCAAGCGCGCGGATCTCCGCCTCGACTCATGTTGGCCAAGTGATGCAGGCCCAGCGCCAAGTGCCCCGACGGCGCCTCCGGCGAAATGCTCAATGCCCGATTCGCGGCGGACCGGCCGATTTCCAGCGGCTTCGTGCCGCGATCAAAAGCCCGCAGCGCCTGAAGGCTGTGGATGATGCTGCGCAGTGACCAGATCTCCGCGTTCTCCGGCTCGATCTGCTCCAGCCGATTGAGGGCTGCAGCGATGACCTCAAAGTCCGCCCGTTGCCATTTGTCCGGCACCACCCGCGCGCGCAGTCGGGCCAGCTCGGTTGAAACCCCGGCCGGCGCTGCCGCGACCGGCGCTACCGCCGCCGGCTGGCGCAACCACGGACGCCACACGGCAAGACCTACGAGGGCGAGTATCCCCAACCCTACGGACCACAGCCATAGCCGACGCGATACCGCCACCGGTGGGCTGCGCTTCTTCGTGGCACGGGCTTTCCAGCCCGTGTCCTGCTTGGGCGCACCCACGGGCTGGAAAGCCCGTGCCACGTCCGGACCACCCAGCAGCGCCTTCACCCGCGCACAAAATTTCTCCACCACCGCACCTTCGCCACCGGGCAATCGCGTCCACTGCACCGCGCGAAACTCCGCCGGCACCTTCGCGTCCGCATCGCGCGTCTCGTCGATGACGACCGGCAACAAAAACGCCTTCTCGTCGGCCATCGCGTGGGTGCGCTGGGCCGCGAGCTTCCACTCGATCCTAAAATATCCTTCCAACCGTGCCTGCGTCGCCGCCGAAATCACCGGCACGAACAGCGCACAACTCGCGATCTGCCCGCGGATCTTCGCATCCCACGCATCGCCGCCCACGAGTTCATTCTGATCAAACCACACCTCCACCCCCGCCGCCCGCAACGCCTCCGCGATACGCCGTGCTGCCTCCGCGTCTTGCGACGCGTAGCTGAGGAAGACAGCGCTGGAAGGGGCGTCGGCCATGCAGGTGCGGGGCGCATTACGCCCGACGCCCGCTCCTGACGGAAGGTTTTTCCGTGTTCGTGCACGGCACCGCACCGTAACCGGTGCGGCTACCGGACCGTGTCGGGGCGCGCCTGGTGCTCGGCTTCGTCCACTTGCGGTCCACTGCGTGCAGGCACGAGCCGCGCGCCCCTTCTACCGATTGAACGGCACCTCGGTGATCCAATGGAAACCGCGGCTCAGCAGGGGGAATTTCGTTTCGTCCACGCGCCGCAGCGCGACCTTGAGCGCGGCCCCGTCCAGCCGCGTCTCCAACTGCATTACGCCCGGCTCCGGCAGCCGAATGGCGACCGGCATGGGCGGTGCGCCACCGCCCGGCCGCTCAAACAGGAAGGCCCCCGATTCCCCGCCCCGCTGCACCAGCCAAAAGCCACCGCGCTGGCCGTCACCCCGACGCATGAGCACTGCGCGATAGTCGCCGAAGATCAGCGTTTGCCACCGGGAGCGGTCCGTGAGCAAGGCCGGCACCGGTTGCCCGTCCCGCTCAAACGATTCCACCGTCCAGATGCCGCGCAATTCCGGCGGACTGGCCCCAAACTGCGCCGTCGTGGACCGGAGGTTTTCCACTTGTGAACCGCCGGCCCGGTAAAACGCCCCGAGCACCACCAACAGCTTGAGCGCCATCACCGCCCGTAGCCATCCGCGTCGATCACGCCAGGGCAACACGTCATCGGCCGCTGCGACGGCGCGGTTGCGCAGAAATACCGCCGTGAGCCGCGGCAGGTCCGGTGCGATCAACCACAGCGCCATCAGCAGCAGGTGACCGGAATAAAGCTTCACCCCCACGTCGTAGCACAGGTTCAGCATCACCACATTCGTCATG
>CANGHW010000219.1 GCA_947453695.1 Opitutia bacterium | reverse complement strand
GAACATCAAGGTCCCTGCTGGCTGTCCCGCCGTGATCAGTCTGGACCGACGCCCCCGCGACCGCGGCATCACCGGGGTCGACCAAGACTACGCCCGACTCGGGGCTGCCGCAGCCGATGCCGTGATCGGTCTACTGCACCGCAATGAACAGGGTCTGCCCCCCAAACCCTTCACGCTTCTCCTCGACGGCACGTGGATCGACGGCCGCAGTCTCACTCCGCTCACGAGCGGGGCGAAGCGTCGTTTACCTCGGACCAAACACGCTCCAGCACCGGCTTGATGATCCGCGTGAACTCCACGTAGGCCGGCGGGTGAAAATGCAGTTTGTCCGCGATGTAGAGATCGAGGCGCGGATGCCCGTTGGCATCGACCAAGGCTGGATTCACATCGACAAACGTGTGCCCGGCCGTCGCCGCACAATAAGCCCGGGCGAGCGCATTGTAGTGGTCGACGTGCTCCCAACGCTCGACCCGATCCGGCGAGCGCGTGCTCGAAACAAAGATGATCCGCGTGGCCGGCTGCACCCGGCGCACCCGCTCGGAGAACTCCCGAAAGCGCGCAAAGATCGCCGCCGGATCCTCCGTGACGGTGCCCGCCTTGATGTCATTGCTGCCGCAGTAGTAGACGATGACCTTCGGCGCGTAGGGCAAGACGACCTGGTCAAATCGCGCTAGCTGGTCCCCCGTCCGCGAGCCGCCAAACGCGCGGTTTAGCACCGGCATGGGAGCCATCTGCTCCGCCACGGTCGTCCACTTGCGAAAAATACTGCTCCCCACGAAGAGGATGCCGCCTTTAACCGGTGCCTGTTTCTGATCTGCTTCGGCGAAGCCTTTGAACTCCGGCTCATACCGCTCCCACCGTGCCTTCGCGCTCTCGCCGGCGGATTTCTCCGCCGCCAGCGACCAGCCGGGCAACAACACGGCAAACACAGCGGCAGCGTAAAACAGACGAAGCGAGGCGGGTTTCATGGGGAGGAATTAAGTTTCGAGGGTGTGGACTGACTCAGGACGGGCATAGAGCCCGCATCGCCAAAAAGAGCACGGACGGGGCCAGAAAGCAGCCCAGTCCTGTGTAGAACGTCGCGGCCATCACACCATACGGAACGAGCGCGGGATCAGTGGCCGCCAACCCGGCCGATACGCCGCTGTTCGTCCCCAGCGTGCCGCCGTAAATCATCGCCGTGTGGGGATTGTCGAGGCCGATCGATTTCGCGACGAGCGGCGTCGCGATCATCACGACAATCGCCTTCACCAACCCGGCCGCGATGCTCAGCGCCATCACGTCCGACGTGGCGCCGATCGCCGCCCCCGTCACCGGGCCGACGATATAAGTCACTGCGCCGGCTCCGATCGTGGTCAGACTCACCGCATCGCGATAGCCAAACGCGAGCGCGACGCCCACACCGCTCACGAAAGAAACCAATATGCCCGCAAACAACGCGAGCACGACCGGTAGACCCGATTTTTTCAGATCGGCAAAACTCGCCCCGTAGGCCGTCGCCACAATTGCGAAATCTCGCAGCATCGCGCCGCCCAGCAGCCCCACGCCCGCGAACATGGGCAGATCAGCAATGCCGTTCTTGCCCCCTGAAATGCTACCTCCTACGTAGGCGAGCACCAGCCCGCCAAAAACCGCCAGCGCCGAACCATGCAGCCGTCCGCGCGTGAGCCGATCCGAGAGAAAATACGAAATGCCAATGACTCCACCGACCACGGCGAATCCAACGAGCAGCCCGTTCTTGAGCAGGGCTTGGTGCAGAAGTTCAATCATCGCGACGGCTCCTTTGCTTTAACCGCCGTCGACTGCGGGCGCCCGATGCGCGCGAGCATCGGCACCAAGGCAAAACTCAACGCCACACCGATCGTGCCCGCCAAAAACGCCAGCGGACCACCTTTGATCGCCCCCAAGACATTCTGCTGAGCGGCCATCGCCACGACGATCGGGATATACATCAGGCTCCAAAACGTCACGCCGCTCGCCGACACCGGCTTGAACCGGCCGCGCTTCGCCAACCAGTCCGTCGCGACGAGCAACAGGATCATCGCAAAGCCTACCCCGCCGACATTCGCCTTTACACCGATCAGGGCGCCGAGCGCCTCGCCGACGAGCAAGCCAATGAGCGAACAGACCGCGAGCAGGGCGACGCCGTAGATAACCATGTTTAGGACCGCCAGGGCGGGAGCAGACGTTTCTGAACCTTACCTAGCGCTGTCCGCGGCAGGGCCTCCAATCGCACAAATGCTTTCGGCTGCTTGAAGGACGCCAGCTGCGAGCGCAGCCGCGCCGCGGTCGCCACTTCGTCGAACACCGCGGCATCGACGACCACATAAGCGACCGGCACTTCGCCGCGCACCGGATCCGCCATGCCAACCACCGTAGCCTCGCGCACCCCGGGCTGTTCCAAAATCAGTTCTTCGATCTCGCGGGGGTAGATGTTGAAACCGCCCGAAATGATCAGGTCGCTGCGCCGTCCCTGGAGCGTGATGTAGCCATCCGGCGCCCGCACCCCGACATCGCCCGTGCGGAACCAGCCGTCCTTCCACGCCGCCGCCGTCGCGTCCGGCCGACGCCAATAGCCGGCGCACACGTTGGTCCCCTGCACCCACAATTCCCCGCTCGTGCCATCAGCCACCGGCTCGCCCGCTTCGTCGCAAATTTTCACCCGCACGTGCGGCAATGGGAGCCCCACCGTCCCCGGCCGACGCTCGCCGTCATAGGGATTGCTGACGTTCATCAACGTCTCGGTCATACCGTAACGCTCGAGGATCACGGAGCCATAGCGCTCGCGAAACTTGTCGTGCACCTCCGCCGGAAGCGGGGCCGACCCCGACACCGCGAGCCGCAGGCGCGCGCCAATCTTCTGCGCCGTCTCGAGCGGCAACTCCAGCAGCCGAATAAACATCGCCGGCACTCCGAAAAATACCGTCGGCCGGTAGTCCTCGAACCATTCGGCCGCACGCGCGTGTTCGAACCGCTCGGTCAGCCGCATGTGGCAACCGCTCATCAGCCAGCAATGGATGCCATTCGCTAGTCCGTGCACGTGAAACAACGGCAACGTGGCCAGATACCGGTCTTCCTCGTTAAACCGCCATTCCCGCGTAAGCGTCAGGCCGTTGGCTGCGAAATTTCCCTGCGTAAGCACCGCGCCTTTTGATGCTCCGGTCGTGCCCGAGGTATAGATCAAAGCCAGCGGCGTGTCCGGCACCGCCACCACCGCCAATCGCTCGGTCAATTGCACCCGCGCTTCGGCGGCCAGCGCATCAACGTCCCACACAGCAATGCCGTCGGGAATGAAGCCCGCCATCTCTGACGAAGTCACGACCGCGACCGGTTCGGCATCGGCGAGAATGTGCTTAAGTTCGCGCTCGCGGTAGAGCACGTTTACCGGAACGACGATCAGGCCCAGCTTCACTCCGGCGATCCACAGATCGATCACCTCGACGCGATTCTGCAGGTAGAAAGCCAAGCGGTCGCCGCATTTGAGGCCGCGCCCTCGCAACGCCTGGACGAGCTGATTGCTGCGCGATTCGATATCACCGAACGTGAATGCGTGGCCGTTGAACTCAAGCGCCAGCCGGGTGCTACGGGCGAGCAGCGAACGGTCGAACAGGGATAGCAGGGGCATGGGTGAGAAACTAAGAAAACAAAGCGCACGCCGGATCAAGCGTCTGATCAGAATATTCTTGGGAGCCTTTCATCTGCGCAGTTTAGGAGGCGGCCACTGGACCGGGCTCCAGATCACGCCGTAACGGCACGCCTTCCCAACGCGCCACAACGGCCGGCGCGGCGCAATGGCCCACGACGTTCACGCTCGTGCGGATCGGATCGATCAATGCATCGATCCCGAGCAGCAGTCCGAGTCCCTCCAACGGGAGCCCAAAGCTCTGAAATAGCGCCGTCAGCACGACAAAATTCGCGCGGGGAATTCCGGCCACCCCTTTGCTCGTGAGCTTGAGGGTGAGCAAAATCAGCAGCTGCTGGTCAAACGTCAGCGGAACATTGGCCG
This sequence comes from Opitutia bacterium, assembly GCA_947453695.1. Taxonomy (GTDB): domain Bacteria; phylum Verrucomicrobiota; class Verrucomicrobiia; order Opitutales; family Opitutaceae; genus GAS368. Next base: position 3,896 of record CANGHW010000219.1, on the reverse strand, counting down.
CCTGCGCGACGAAGAGTGTGGCCAAGCCGAGGAAGAGGGTGCTTCCGCACAGGTTCAGGCTGATGCTCAGGGGCGCAACCACACCCAGAATCCGATTGGGGACGCCGAAACGCTCCATGTTCTCCAGCGTTTGCGGCAACGCCGCGGCGCTCGATGTCGTGGCAAAGGCGATGAGAAACGGCTCGCGCGCAAAATGCACGAATCGCCGCAGCGGCACCCGAAACGCGACGAGCGAACCGCCCAATACTGCGAACAGGAAAAGCAATTCCGCGCTCCAGGCCGCGACAAATAGACGGACCAGCCCGACCAACACATCCATTCCGCCCGCCGCCACCGTGCCGGCCATCGCGGCGAACACCGCCGCCGGAGCCAGATACATGATGAAGTGCGTAAACCGAAACGCGATGGTAACCACCGTATCGGCCAGCTCTAGCACCGGCCGCGCCTTTTCCCCGACCGACAGACACGCGAGACCAAACAGAAAACAAAACACGACGATCTGGAGCACATCTCCCCGCGCCATCGCGTCGACAATGCTGGTCGGAAACGCGTTCACCAGCACGTCCATGAACGACATTTTTTGCGCGGACACCGCCGCCTTGGCGACGAGAGCTACACCGTCTCCGGGACGAACCATCGCCGCCGTAAACCAGCCGAGCAACAGCGCCAGCGTTGTGGCCACCTCGAAATACAGCAGCGCCTTCCAGCCGAGTCGCCCCAGATCCTTCATCCCACCAACGCCGCCGACGGCCCGCACCAGGACTCCGAAAAGCACCGGCGCAATGATCGCCCGGATCAGTCGCAAAAAAATGTCGCTGATAAATTTCAGATGCGGCGCAACCCCGGGGGCGGCGAAGCCAAAAGCGATCCCACCCACCGCCGCCAACAGCATCCATTGCGCAAGCGAGATCCCGCGCAACGCGCTCCACGCGCGACCTCCAGAGCCGATAGTGTCCGAACGTTGAACAGGTGATGACATAATTTCAGGGTTTTTTCAGCAGGTCATCGAAGGCGCGCCGAAAATATTCCAGCGACTGGGCACCAGCGATCGTCACCTCGGTCCTTTGGCCAGTAGCGCTCCACTTCGAAACAACAAAGGTCGGAGTGCCCCTGATCTTCAGGCGAGCCGCGTGGGCGAAATCACCGGCGACAGCCGTGCGCACGGTTCGGTCCTGGAGGCAAATCTCCAGTTTGCCCGGGTCGAGCAGCGGGCTTTTCGCAACCATCGCCTCAAGCACGCTGGGGGCACGGTGAGACACGGAGAACAATCCATCCAACATCTCCCAATATTTTCCCTGTCGATGCACACAGCGGGCGATCGCGAAGATGTTGCCATACTGTTCCGATTCATCGTCAGACGCATTGATTGCCACCCATTGGACCTTGCCCGTCTCGATGTAGTCTTTTCGCAGGGTCGGGAAAACCTTCTCGTGAAAATTCCGACACTGGACGCATTTGAAGCTCGAAATTTCCACGACTAGGATCGTCGCGGTATTCGACCCAAGGCTGGGCCGATCCGTGAGCTCGACCGGCACCCCGACGCGACCGTCCGTAGCCCGCAACATAGCGGTGCCCTGGACTAGCAAGAGAAGGACCAACGCTGCTGAAAAATCGAACGTGCTGAAGATCGAACGCATCATAAAACGCGGCCGCCCACACCACCGGGATGCGGGCGACCAACGGTAGGTTAGAAACGCGTGCGCACACCCACTCGGAACATCCGGCCGACTTGGTCGAACAAACCCGGATCGGTTGGTAGCGGTGTCGCGCCACCGGTGCGGGGAGCGTAGGTCGGATCACGATCGAGGAGATTGGCTATGTTTAGATATACTTCCGACTCCACGCCCCGGCGGAACTTGGGCAGGCGGTAGGCAATCTGGCCGTCGAAATAGACCGTGGACGGCACGTCGTTGTAATCAGTATTCACGCCGAGTGTGCGGGTCTTGTCCCAGGTCATCCGGCCGATGTAGCGCATCTGCAGGAAGGCCGAGAACGAATCGCGCGAGTGGTTGAGCGACAGAGTGCCGCGGATGTGAGGCATGGCGGATGTGCCGTTCGTTGCGTTGGCGAGGCCATTGCCCGCGATGTTGATGGTCGGAGCCAAGGGCGAGACACGGGAGTATTCGTCAATATAGCCGGCGATCGCACGCACCGTAAGGTTACCCGGGCGGGTGTTGGCAAACCAAGTGTTGAGCGGCACCCGGTAGCTCGCCTCGAAATCGATGCCGCGGGAAAACTCGGAGTTGAGGTTCACCGGCGCGGTCTGCGTGCGGATGACTGCGCGCGGGCTGGCCGACGTCGCACCTCGAGTAACAAAGGAGCAGAGTGGCGAATTGGGATTGAGATCGCATTCGCGCACGGCGTCCTGTCCGCCGGCGACGAAGATGGCGTCGGAGATCTTCGTCGTGTAGAAATCCACGGCAAAGCTCGCGCCCTTCAATCCCGCGGGCTGGTAGACGAATCCTACAACCGACGAGTTGGCGACCTCCGGTTTGAGCGCGATGTTGCCAATGGCGAAGTTGGGCACGGCTTGAAATGTCAGGCCGGTGCCGCCCGGGAAGTTATCACTGATATTGCCGTTGGTCTGGCGACCGGTGGAAAACAGTTCGTTGATGTTGGGCGCACGGATGTCGCGCGAGCGCGAGGCGCGCACCCGCAGGTCAGTGCTGAGTTGCCAAACCATGCCGGCTTTCCAGGTATTGGCATCGCCACTCGTGGAGTAGTGCGTGTGGCGAGCCGCGAGGCTCGCGGTCACCTTTTTCGCGAACGGCAAATCTTTGACGACCGGCACCTGCGTTTCGGCAAACTCCTCTAGAATCGTATAGTCGCCGGAGAACGGCAGGTTGTTGGCCAATCGGTATCCGGAAGCAATCGAGATCGCGTCGGTCACGGTGGTCGACGCGAGCTTGCGCCACTGCGCACCGGCCGCGACGCCGAGTGGGCCAGCGGGCAACATCATGAGATTACCCGTGATCTTCGTATCGGCGACGCGTTGGCTCGAGGTTTCATTGAATTGCGTCGTCCCCATCACGTAGTCGAGTGCGGCCCGCGACGGTGCGCCAGCGCCGAAAGGATTGAAGGCCACGGCGCCGGGATTGGCGGCGAGGGCACGCGGGACAATCTGGCCGCCAACGAGCACCGCATCGGCCGCAACTGCCATGCGTGCGGTGATGAGATTATTGGTGATCGGGATGGCGATGTCGTTTGTGCCCCATTGATAGGAAGTCTCCCAATTCCAGTCGCCGAGCTTTACATTGACACCAGCGAGCCCCCGGCGGTTCTGGTCATTGATGTGTGACTCGGTCAGCCCACGCTCGAGTGTGAGTCGGTTCATAGTGAACGAAGTCACCCCGAGTGTGGTCATGCGTGCCACGAGGTCGGGTGCGACTTGCGCGAGAAAGGCGTTATCGCGCTGGATAGTGAGGAGGTGCGTCGTCGGACTGTTCTGCACATCCATCTGCGACTCGCTGTAGGATCCTTCGAAGAAGAGCGTGACGTTTGGCAGCAGTTTAAAATCGGTGCGACCGAAGAGATTCTTCCGAGTGAGCGGGCGCACGATCTCTTGTGAGGTGCCGATCCGGAAACCATCGCCACCGCTCTGAAACCCATTGGTGGTGCCGACGGTGGTCGAGAGGCGGCCGTAATCGTAGGGGCTCTGCGTGCCGCCGGGGCCAAATTTAATGCCGCGAATTAGCGCGTTGTTCGCCGCGGTGCCACCGGCGCCGTTAACGATGAGACCACCCGGCGTGAAGGGCGACCGGATGTCCGTCGCGCGCACGAGCTTCGTCGTATTCGCGGGATCGGGGATCTGGTTGGTCTCCTCGCGGCGGAAATCACGGGCGTCACCGTTTACACCTTTTCCGACGGCATACTCGCCATTCAGGAGAAGGTGTCCT
>CANGHW010000218.1 GCA_947453695.1 Opitutia bacterium | reverse complement strand
CGGCGGCTTTCTTGAATTCGCGGATCGATTTGCCGAGGCCGCGGGCAAACTCGGGGAGCTTCTTGCCGCCGAATAGCACGAGGACAATGATGAGGATCAATCCCATCTCGGGGCCGCCGATGCCTTCGATAAAGGCCAGAGGTGAAAGCAGGAAATTCATGAAGAGGAGCGGACTGTGACCGAGCCGGTCAAAAATTGTAACCGATAAATTCGTGCTATCGCACGGCGACTGTCACGGTGAATTTTCCGGTCTCGCCGGGCGGCACGAAGTGAAGACCGACCTTGTGTTCGGCGGCGTTGGGCGGGCCCATCCACGGCTCGACGCAGAAGAACGGGGAATCGTCGTTGAGGGTCCAGGTGACGAAAGTCGCATCGGGGTGCGGCACGGGGGCGGTGCCGAGGCGCATGATGACATCGCCGGGGCGGCCTTTTTCACCGAAGACGACCTCATTGCTCCGGAGATTGGTGTGGAGGGCGTCGAGGATGGCCTTGTTGGCGATACTTTCCTCGAGGTTGAGCTGCGGGCCGGCGATCAGGCCGCCGGTGCCATCCTGCCGGAGGCGTTTGCCGGCAGGAATGCGGATCGCGTAGTCGGCGCGCGTGGTGCCCTCACTCCACGGGAGCGTGAAATAGAAATGATGCCCGGCGCTCCACGGGAGCGGGACTTTGCCGAGATTGGTGAGGGCGAATTCGCAGGAGAGACCGAGGGCTTCGAAGCCGTAGGTGACGGTGAATTCGTAGTCGAACGGGTAGATGGCGCGGGCTTCCTCGCCCGGGACGAATTGGGCGACGAAGCCGCGGGCATCGAGGCGGGTGAGCTTAAACGTGCCCTGGCGGGCGATGCCGTGCATGGGCATCGGACGGCGGATGCCATCGGCCGCGCGCCAGAAGTAGATGTCCCCGCGATCGAAGGAGCGGGCGTTGAAGGGAAACAGGATGGGGTTGCCGCCACGGACCTTGGCGAAGTCACCAAAGTCGGCGTTTTCCGGCCAGTAGAGGACGTCGCGCACGGAGCCATCGCCGAGCGTGATATTCCAGTTCATCAGGCGCGCGCCGATTTCCGGGAGCGCGAGGAAGGTGGACTGGCCGACGCGCCAGCGCGTGAGCGTCTGGCCTTGGTAGGAAACTTTTTCCATGGGCGAGCGAGTAAGCGGCGGCGGGAAGGCCGGGCAAAGGTTTTCCGGCAGGCGGGACTTAGGGCCGAGCGGGGCCGACGCTTAATCAAGGACGATCGACGACGCGCCCCGGGCGTTGGCGGGCGGTGCGCTGGGGAAGAACTGCCGGCCGTTGATATCGAGGCGGATGTTTTCCTGCGCGGACGAGAAGATGTAGATCGGGCCGCTCTTCGGCACGGAGACCGACTGGCCGCGGGCCAAAGTGGTGGAGGGCAGGAGCTCTTTGCCGTATGTGCCGTCTTTATTCTGCGCCCAGACCTGCACATTGGCGATGTCGAGGGCGTAGATGACGACCTTGTTGCTGACGGCGGGCTGGGTGGCGACGGGCGGGAGAGCGCCGGTAGTGCCCGTGGTAGCGGCCGGGGCAGGTGTGGCGGCCGCGGTGGGGGCGGCGGCGGGAGCGCTGGCACTGCCGCGGCTGGCAAAAGACCAGATGACGAGACCGGCGATGATCACGACGGCGCCGATGCCGGCATATTTCACATAGCGAAAGACGAGGGCGGGATCGAAGGCGGGCGTGGGGGGCAGGCTGCTGCCGATGCGGGAAGAGGAGCGGGGCCGCGGGCGGGCGGGCTCGGCGTCGGCGGCACCATCCTCGGGCGGGGCGGCGCGATCGCTGGACTCGCCGGCGGTGGAGACGGAGATATCCATCCGGCCGTAGACCTCGCGGCTGGGCTGGCGCGGGCGGAGCTCGCCGCGGCCGAGGGCGGCGTAGTCGTTGAGTATGCGCTCGGAGGGCAGCTTCAGAAAGGCAGCGTAGCTGCGGAGAAAGCCGCGCGTATAGATCTCGGTGAGACCGATATCGAAGTGGTTGCTCTCGAATTTCTGCAGGTAATCGCCGCGGATCTTCGTGGCCTCGGCGGCTTCACGAATGGAGATGCCCTTTTTTTTGCGCGCTTCCTCGAGGCGTTCGCCGATGGTCTGCATGGGGATGGGTTACGGGGTTGAGCGGGAAAGGGAAAGGAGGAACTGACTCGGATTGTTCACAATGAGTCGAGATCGACGAGAATCTCGCGGGGGCTCGAGCCGTTTTCGGGGCCGACGACGCCTTTTTCCTCCATGAGATCCATGATGCGGGCGGCGCGGTTGTAGCCGATGCGGAGGCGGCGCTGGATCATCGAGGTCGAGGCGCGCTTGGTGGATTTGAGCACGTCGATCGCCTGGGCGTAGAGCTCGCTGTCGTCGCCCATATCCTCGTCGTCGCCGCCCTCGTCGTCATCCTCGTCATCTTCCTTGGCAGCACGGTCGATCTGTTGCTGGACGGACTGGGCGTATTGGGGCGGGCCGTTCTTCTTGAGGAATTCGACCATCTCCATGACCTCTTCGTCAGAGACGAAGGCGCCCTGGGCGCGGAGCAGGCGGGAGGAGCCGGGCGGGGAGAAGAGCATGTCGCCGCGGCCGATAAGGGTATCGGCGCCCTTGGTGTCGAGAATGGTGCGGGAGTCGACCTGCGACGCGACTTGGAAGGCGATGCGCGAGGGGAGGTTGGCCTTGATGACGCCGGTGATGACGTTCACCGACGGACGCTGCGTCGCGATGATGAGATGGATGCCGGCGGCGCGGGCGAGCTGGGCGAGGCGGGCGATGCTCGTCTCGATCTCGGCGGGGGCGACCATCATGAGGTCGGCGAGCTCGTCGATGATGGCGACGATGTAGGGCAGGCGCTCGGGAATCTCGAGACCGTCGTCGGCCGCGAGCGGATCAACCCCGTCGAGGGCACCCTGGGCGTCGGCCGGCGGCGGGGTGGCGTTTTTCTTACGGGAATTGAAGCCGACGATGTTGCGGACGTTGACCTTGGCGAAAATCTGGTAGCGCTGCTCCATCTCACCGAGGAGCCACTTGAGGGCGCCGGGGACCTTCTTCGGCTCCGTCACCACGGGGATGAGCATGTGCGGGAGCGAATTGAAGATCTTCAGCTCGACGACCTTCGGGTCGACCATGATGAGGCGGAGATCCTTCGGGCTCTTGGAGTAGAGGATCGAGGCGACGATGGAGTTGATGCAGACGGATTTGCCCGAGCCGGTGGCGCCGGCGATGAGCAAGTGGGGCATCTTCGAGAGATCGGAGATGAGCGGTTTGCCGGAGACATCTTTGCCGAGGGCGATGGGAATCTCGGCCTTGGCGCCGGCCCAGTCTTCGCTCTCCAGAAGCTCGCGCATGCCGACCGGCGTGGGAAATTGATTGGGGACCTCGACGCCTACGGCGGCCTTACCGGGAATCGGGGCGAGGATGCGCACGGACTGGGCGCGCATGCCGAGCGCGATGTTCTTGTCGAGGCCGGCGATCTTCTCGACGCGCACGCCGGCTGCGGGGACGACCTCGTAGCGCGTAATGACGGGACCGACGTGGATCTCGCCGAGGGTGACCTCGACGCCGAATTCGCTGAGGATGCGGAGGAGATTCTCGGCGTTGCTGCGGTGCTCCTCCTCGCTGTTGCCGGCGGCGGGCTTGGCCTGCTCCTTGAGGAGCGTGAGCGGGGGAAACTGGTAGTTGGCATCGTCGCTTTGGGGGAGCGAAACCTTGGTGGCCTTCTTGGGCTCCTCGGGCTTGACGATGTTGAGGGCGACATTGCCGGTGGCGACGGCAAGGGCCTTCTTGTCGGTGGCGGTCTCGCCGACGATGGGGGCGGCGGGGGGAGGCGGGACGGCGGCGGCGCGGTCGCCGGAGAGTTTGAGCGCGGGAGACTTGGCCTCGGGCTTCGGTGGGGGCGGCGGAGGTGTCGCAGGGGACGAAGCGGCGACGGGGGCTTTGGCGGCAGCCTCCTCGGCCGGGACGGCGGGGCGCGAGGGATTCTTGGCGAGTGGGTCCTCGGAGGACTTCGGGACAAAGGTCTTCTTGCCGGTGGGGCCGACGCCCATGGGCGGCTGGGTGGTGCTGGCGGCAGCTGTAACGGCGGCGGCGGCTTTTTGCTTGGCCTGCGTTTCCCGCTCCTTGGCGACCTGGGCGGCGAGTGCGGCCTTCTGGGCGCGACGGGCGGCGCGGCGGGCGCTGAATTCGTGGATGATCTTCTCGATCTCGGCGCCGATGTCCTTGGTGAAGATGAAGAGCTGGGCGGCGCAGTAGACGGTGCCGAGAAACAGCCCGGTGCCGATGGCGCCGACCGCGTCTTCCAAGGCGCGATGATAGATGATGCCGCCGATCAAGCCGCCGGGGCCATAGGGAAAGTAGTCACTGACCCATTTCGCCTCCTTGAACATCGCGGCCAAGGTGGCGAACGAGGTGATCGCGATGACCATGGCGATGATGCGTCCGCCGGTGAGGTGTTTCGAACTGCGGACGGCAACCCAGACGAGCCAGAACAGGAAAACGGGCAGCAGCCACGTGCTGACGCCGACCCCGCAGAGGAGCCCATGCACCGTCTCGGCGCCGATCCAGCCCACCGGGTTTTTCGCGACCGGATTACTCGCGTGAAACTTGCTCTGGGCGGGATCGTAAGCGACGAGCGCGACGGTAAGATAGACGCCCAGCAGGAAACAGCTGATCGCCACGGCCCAATTTGGACGGTAGCGCGGAGCTTGGAAGGAAGGACCGTCGTTTGAGTTTGAAGTCTCTGACTTGGGCATTTGTGTGGCCGTCGTTTTTGTGCGGATTGCACGCTAACAAGGGGGCTGGTCAAATGTAAACCCCCCGGAGACAAATTCACAAAAATCTCGTCAATCAGCACATGCGCGACCTCCTCCGATTCGAACCGATTTACCAAGAACGTGTCTGGGGTGGCCGCGCACTCACGACGGCCCTCGGCCGAACCCTGCCGTCCGGCGCGCCGATCGGCGAAAGCTGGGAGATCGTGGATCGCCCCGAAGCCCAGTCCGTGGTGGCGGGCGGAAAGTTTAACGGCCAGTCGCTCCGGACGGTGTTGGCGAGCCACGTGGCCGAGGTGATGGGGCCGAAATGGCCGGCTGAGAAGCCGTTTCCAATCCTGGTGAAGTGGCTGGATTGCCGCGAGCGGTTGAGCCTGCAGGTGCATCCGCCGGCGGCGGTGGCCGGGGAACTGCACGGCGAGCCGAAGACAGAAAACTGGTATATTGCCGAGACGGGGGTGGATGCGCGGCTGATCGTGGGCCTGAAGCGCGGAGTGACGCGGGAGCAATTCGAGCGCGCCATCGGCGACAACACGGTGGAAGCATGCGTGCATCATTTCGCGGTCGCCGCCGGAGACTCGATCTTGGTGCACAGCGGACAAGTCCATGCGATCGATGCGGGGAACCTCATCCTCGAGATCCAGCAAAATTCGGATACGACCTACCGCGTCTACGACTGGGGCCGCGTGGGCCTCGACGGCAAACCGCGGCAGCTCCATGTTGCGCAGTCGCTGCGCTCGATCGACTGGCAGGATTTCGAGCCGGTGCCGGTGCGGGCGGCGCCGACCTCGGGCACGATCGCGGATTGCGCGGAGTTCAGCATTCGCCGCGTGGTGCTTGGCGCCGGTGAGCGGATCACTGTGGCTGCCGGCGAGCAGCCCCGCATCCTGAGTATCGTGAGCGGTGCGGTGCGGGCAGGTGCGGACAACGGGTCGGGCAGCCGGCCGGCGTTTGGGCAAAAACTCGGTCGCGGGGAGAACGTGCTTTTGCCCTACGCGGGGGCGTTTACGTTTACTGCCGAGACGACGGCGATTTTGCTGATGACGGAAAACTTTGCGGGATGACGGCAGCAGCGCAGCACCGGAGGAAAGCGCAGCGAGGCGGGTGTCTCATCAAGCTCCTCGTGCTGCTCGTGGCGGTCGCGGCCGCGGGGGCGCTGGCGTGGATGCTCTATCTGCCGATTTGGGTGACCGACGCGATCAAGGCGCAGACCGGTTGCGATGCGACGGTGGCGAGCCTCTCGTGCAATCCCTTCGGCGGGAAACTCACGGTGCGCGGGCTCGTGATTAGTAATCCGACCACCTGGCCGACGCGAGATTTCGTGGAGCTACGGGAGTTTGTGGCCGAAGGGGATCTGTGGTCGCTGTGGGCGGAGCGCCTCGAGCTCGACTCACTCACGATCGATGTGCGACGTGTGACGCTCGTGCGGCGGGCCGACGGAAAATCGAATGCCGAACTGCTCCGGCCGCCGCCGGCGTCGGGTCCGGGAGGGAAGGTCAGTCCGCCAGCCCCGACGGAAACCACGCAGTCGACGGCAGGCGCGACGGCCCCCGGGCGGAAGTTTCTCATTCGGCGAATGACGCTGCGCTTTGACCGGCTGGTGATCGCGGATTTCACGGGGCCGACGCCGGTTTATAACGAGCACGTGCTATCGCTCGATCAACGCTACGAGAATATTACCGAAGCGCGACAGCTCGCCGTGCCGGAGGTCTTGCGCCGCGTGGCGGCCGAAAATCTCGGACCGACGCTCGGGCGGTTGGTGCCTGGTGAGCTGGGCCGGGCGTTGGGGGCCTCGGCGCGCGAGGCGGCCGCCGGCGGAGCGGAGCTGTTGAAAGGGGCGGGGCAGCGGGCCAATGAGCTTTTGCAGGGGTTGCGGGAGAAACTTGAAGAAACCCGAAAGCCGTAGTCTACTGCGGTCTCTTTTTCATTATGCCTGAGCCTGAAATCACCGAACCGACTACTACCACGACTGCGAACGCCGAGACGGCCCAGAAGGCCGCTGCGCCCGCTCCCGAGGCGGCGACGGCGGACCTAACGGCCCAACTCACTGCGGCCAAAGCCGAGGCGGCCGCCAACCTCGAGCGCTTCATGCGCGCGGCGGCTGACCTGGAAAACTTCCGCCGCCGCACGGTGCGCGAGAAGGAAGAGCTCAGACTCTTCGCGACCTCCCGCGTGCTCGAAGACCTCCTGCCAGTGCTCGACAATCTCGGCCTGGCGGTCGCCGCGGCCAAACAGCCCGGCGCCGATGCCAAGGGACTCGCCGGCGGCGTGGACATGGTGTTGACGCAGTTGAAGACCGCGCTGAGCAACCACGGCATGAAGGAGATCAATCCGGCCGGGGGAGCGTTTGATGCGAATCAGCACGAAGCGATTTCCGCCCAGGCCAACGCCGAGGTGCCCGAGGGCAACGTCGTGACGGTCGTGCGGGCCGGTTTCTCGCTCAATGGCCGTTTGCTGCGGCCCGCGTCCGTCATCGTCTCGAGCGGTGCGGCGAAAACCGAGGCTGCGAGCTGATCTGTCATGGCGAAAGAAGACTATTACGAGCTGCTGGGCGTCGAGAAGACGGCTTCGGCAGAAGAAATGAAGAAGGCCTACCGCAAGAAGGCCGTGCAGTATCACCCGGACAAGAATCCGGGTAACAAGGAGGCGGAGGAGATGTTCAAGAAAGTCTCCCACGCCTACGAAGTGCTCAGCGATGCGGACAAACGCGCCGCCTACGACCGCTACGGTCCGGCCGCGTTTGACGGCAGCGGCGGCGCGCCGCGCGGTCCTGGCGGCATGGGCGGCGGGGGCGGCGGCGGGTTTCACGATCCGTTCGACATCTTCCGCGAAGTCTTCGGCCAGCAAGGCCGCGGCGGCGGGGGCGGTATCTTTGACGAGATGTTCGGCGGTGGTGGCGGAGGCGACGGCGGCCGCGATGGTGCCGATCTGCGCTACGACCTCGAGATTACCCTCGAAGAAGCCGCCAAGGGCGTGGAGAAGGAAATCTCCTTCCGCAAGGCGATGGCCTGCGAACGCTGCGACGGCTCCGGCGCCGAGCCGGGCTCGAAGCGCGTGTCGTGTCCGACCTGCCGTGGCGCGGGCCAGATCCGGCGCTCGGGTGGCATCATCACCTTTACCCAGACCTGTCCCACGTGTGCCGGCCAGGGCACGAAGGTGGAGAAGCCCTGCACCGCGTGCCGCGGCGAAGGTCGCGTG
>CANGHW010000217.1 GCA_947453695.1 Opitutia bacterium | reverse complement strand
CTTAGCCTTGGTGAGCCGTTACCTCGCCAACTAGCTGATAGGCCGCGAACTCCTCTTTTAGCGTCAGGCCTTGCGGTCCCTGACTTTAGTTAGTCTCTCATGCGAGAAACTACCACATGCGGTATTAATTCGCCTTTCGACGAGCTATTCCCCACTTAAAGGTAGATTGTTCACGTGTTACGCACCCGTTCGCCACTGCTTTTAATTCCAGTTGCCTTTCATTAAAAACCGTTCGACTTGCATGTCTTAACCACGCCGCCAGCGTTCATTCTGAGCCAGGATCAAACTCTCCGAAAAGAGTTCTGAACCTAGTGATTCATGAACTACTATACTTACGATCTAACCGAAGTTAGATTTACTATTTTGAATTTTGATTGGGGGTCCCAATCAATCGCACAAAGTAATTTTCAAAGAGCTTCCTCGTTGAGGAAAGAGGAACATCACATTTTTTTTTAACGCCTCCGTCAATACTTTTTCTGAAGTTTTTTCAGAAATGTTATTTTCGTTCGACGCAAAGAACATGATCTGAATCCACCCCTACGCTTACTTCGTCACCACTGCTTTCGGCTACGAACTTCGCGTTGGGAGGCGGGAACATGCGGCTGTGGGTTCGCAGTTCAAGATCTTTTTCTAATTTTCCTGTTATTTTTCGTAAAGCTCTATGGGCCAACTTTTAATATATATTCGATTTTCAATAGGTGTCGCGTTTTCTGCATAGCCGGGTTGATCGAAACTGAAAAGACAGCCCTGAATCACTAGCCAAGCAACCACCGCGCATCCACCTGTAGTTTTTTACCTTATACGATTTGGAGCTCGCAGACAACTTTTTCAACATTTCGGCAATCGGATAAGGAAGGGGAGTGCTAAACGCGAAGGCTCGTTTTCGCTCTCCTGAACGTTCGATTCTAGGATCAACGGGGAACTATAGTTCGATACACATTGAGGTTGCCCCGGTTTGACGGACACGAGGTGAGCCCAAAGAAAGGACTCAACGATGACAAAGAAGAAGGAAGCCGGGGCAACGCCCCGCAGTATGACGCCGCGTTCAAGGACGAGGCAGTGCGCATGTGGCAGGCCAGTGGCCAAGCGGCCGAGGTAACCGCGCGCGCACTCGGGATTAGTGTGTTCAAGCTCTACGAATGGAAGAAGCGGGCAAGCCAGGTGACCCGGGCCGCCGGGGCACCTGGCTTGCCCGAGAGCAGGGAAGCCCTGCAATGGGAAGTGATGCGCCTGCGGCAGGAAAACCTCCGTCTGACTGAGCAGCGCGACATCTTAAAAAAGCCGCGGGCATCCTCTCCAAACCGCCGCCTAGCGGTATGCCCGGATCCAGACGATGAGCGGCGAGTATCCGATCAAAACGCTGTGCGCGACGCTCGGGGTCTCACGTAGCGGTTACTATGCGTGGGCTCTCTCCACCGGCTCCACGCATGCGCGCCGGGATCGTGAACTGCGCGCCAAGATTGCCGTGGTGCACCAGCAATCGAAGGAAACCTATGGCAGCCCGCGGATCACGCTGGAACTACGGGCGCAAGGTGAGGCAGTGGGGCGCCATCGCATCGCTCGTCTCATGCGGCAGGACGGGTTGTATGGCAGACAACGGCGGCGGTATCGCGTGCGCACGACGGACAGCCGGCACTCGCATCCGCTTGCCCTCAACCGGTTGGCCACGCTGCCTGCCCCGACCAAACCGAATCAAGTTTGGGTGAGCGATCTGACTTACGTGCCGACCGACGAAGGCTGGCTCTACGTCGCCGGTGTGCTCGACCGTTGCAGTCGCTGCCTGGTTGGCTGGGCGATGGGCTCCACCCTCGACACCGCGGTGCCGCTGGCGGCTCTAATGATGGCGCTGCGGCAACGCCAACCCCGTCCCGGTCTCATCCATCACTCCGACCGCGGCGTGCAATATGCCAGTGCCGAATATCGCGCTGCGCTCGCCGATCACGGTCTCGTTGCCTCAATGAGCCGCAAGGGTAACTGTTACGACAACGCCGTGATGGAAGCGTTCTGGAACAACTTGAAAAATGAACTCGTTCATCGTCGCCGCTTCGCCACGCGAGCTGACGCCCGCACCGCGATCTTCGACTACATCGAGTCCTTCTATAACCGCTCCCGCCGTCACTACTCGCTCGGCTACCACAGCCCGCTCGACTACGTATCCTCCCTCAGCTAACTAACCAACAACACGCTCAATGCGTGTCAGATCTTTCGGGAAAGAGCACTCTCGGGAGGGCAAAATATGACGGCACAGCACAAAACCCGCAAGGTCTACTCCCTGCCTGCATCCGCGCGCGAGGCCTGGGAACAAGACCTTTCTTTGGAATTTACGTCCTGCCCTGCTACACAAGACCGTTTACAAGCTACGGCCTTTGGCCTCTGATTCCGCTCCCGGCGATCGCGCCGCACATCACCCACAGACCTTTTCCGCATGATTCCGCGTCTCGTTCGCCTTCCGTTTGCATTCATCCTACTCGCTGCACTCCAAGTCGCTCACGCGCAACCACCCGGCGCCCAGGCCCCCACCCCTCCTTCAGCTTCCGCTCCGGCCTCCAACGGCGCTGATCAACTCGTTTCATTGAAACTGCCCGACGCAGACATCGACAGTGTAATCAGTCTCTTAGAACAATACACCGGCAAGATTGCTCTGCGACCCGCGACCCTGCCGACCGCGACGTATAACCTGAAGATTGAGCAAAAGATCCCAAAGTCTGAAGCAATCGTCTACATCCAGACTATCCTCGCGATGAACCGCATCGGCATCGCGCCGCTCGGCGAAAAGGCCTTTAAGGTTGTTGATCTCACTATGACTAAGGCTGAGGCACCAGAGATGATCACTGGATCGACGTTTGATCAGCCGGCCAGCGGTAAGATTGCTACCAAAATTTTCCAACTCGATTTTCTCCGCGTCGCGGAACTCCAACAAATGGTGCAATCGATGTTGAATCCCAACGTCCAGGGGTTCGTCGCCCTCCAAAACGCCAACGCCGCGATCATCACCGATAGCGTTTCCAACCTCCAGCGCGTCGAGCTCCTTCTCCGCGATCTCGACCGCCCTACAGGCGGTCTCAAGCCCAAGTTCTATACCCTCAAGAACGGTGCCAAAGCCAGCGACCTTGTCGGCAAACTCCGCACGATCCTTTCCGGCCCGCTGCAGCTGCAACTTGGACAGGCCACTACCTACTCGGCCGACGACCGCACCAACCAAATTGTCGTCGTGACCGATCCTCGCCAACACGAATTCTTTGACGAGCTCATCAACAAACTCGACGCAAAATCCGATCCCAACACGCGTAACGAAGTCATTACCTTGAAACATGCCGAGGCGACCAAGGTCGCCACACTGCTTACCCAATTGGTCACCGGCCAAACGTCCGCCTCGCAGCGCGCCAACGGCGGTCAATCCGTTCGCCCCGGGCAGACCACTCCCACCCCTGCTGCGCCCAATCCAGCCGCACCTGCTACTCCGGTGGCTACAGCCACGACTACGGCTTCGGTCGACTCACTCCTAGGCTCAGGGTCCAACGAATTCTCCGGCCTCGTCACCATCATCCCCGATGAACGCACCAACTCCGTCGTCGTCTCCGGCACCGTCGACGATATCCGGTTGCTCACCACGCTGATCGAGAAGCTCGACACCATCCTCGCCCAAGTCCGCCTCGAGGTCGTGATTGCTGAGGTCACTCTCGACGACGCCGCCTCGACGGGCATCAGCGCGCTCGGCCTCAAGATCGACGGCGATAAACTCATCGGCTTCTCAGGCTCTATCGCCGGCGCCGCTGTTTCGTCCGGCACCGTCACCCGTCCGACCGCCACCAATAGCATTAGTGGCCCCTGGGACCTGGCTGGCGAACTCGCGATCAGTGCCACTCCGCGTAAGAACAACACCAACATCCTTTCCTCCCCGAGCATCACCACCACCCACAATAAGGAAGCGATCTTCTTCTTTGGTGAAACGCGCCCCGTGATCAGTGGCACTACCGCCACACCCACTTCCGGCGGCACTGCCACCGGTTTCTCCACCCAGTCCAACATTACCCCGCAGGAAATCGGCACCAAGATAACCGTCAAACCCCTCATCGGGATCGATGGCACTGTGCAACTAGACATCAAACAGGACATCTCCGACGTCACTGGCACCGTCCAAATCGACAACAACACCCAATACATCATCGGCAAACGCCAGACCACGTCCTACATCACGGCCCGCAGCGGTCAGATCTACGTCCTCGCCGGCTACCAGAAGGACAAGGACTCCCGCAATACGACCCGCCTCGGCCCGATTCCGATTATTGGCGATCTATTAGGGAGCCGCACCCGCGCCAACAATCGGGTCGAACTCGTTATTTTCCTTCGTCCAGTCGTTCTGACCAACTCGGTCGCCGACACCACCGAGGCCATGAAACGGGTCGAAAAACTCGACCAAAAAGAAATCATCAAGGAACGCCTCGACCCGAGCTACGTGCCGCCTAAGCAGAATATCCTCCAAAGGGCCTTTAAGTGATCGCGCCGTCCGAGTTCTCCCGCCGCCCATGACCGCGCCCGACCTGGATATTCTGCCCGCTTCACTTTCCGAACGCCTTTCCGACGAGCAACGTCAGGGCATCGTCGAAGCTGCCAGGGAGAAGCGCCTCGAGACCCTTGCCACTGCTCTCGGCCGCCCTGAACCAGAAGTCCTGGAAAAACTCGCCGCCGCCGCCGGTCTCAGCGTCGCGAGCAATCTCGAGACCGACCCAGAGGCGCGTGGTCTGCTCCCGGCCCGCCTCGTCCACGAATATCAGATCATCCCGATCAAGTTCGCCGCGCCTAGCGAGTCTGCCAGCCCTGAGGGCTCGACCGCCCAAGTCTCAACTCTCAATTCCCCCCTGCATCTCGCCGCCGCCTGGCTTCCCGATGTCGTCATGGCCGACTGGCTCCGGACGTTTACTCCGCGGCCGCTCGTGTGGCACCTTGCCGTCCCGGAACGCGTGCACCAGCTCATCATTGAGAACTTCGGCGTCGGCGCCGGCTCCCTCGACGACGGGGATGATAGTTACGTCGCCCCCGAAGCGCAGAAGCAGGAGGAGGAAACCGTCGACGAAGACGCAGCCGTAGTTCGCTTCGTCACCGACGTCATCTCTCAAGCCATCGCCGATCAGGCGACTGACATTCACTTTGAGCCGCAAGAGGGCCAGCTACGAATCCGCTACCGTGTCGACGGCCTACTCGTCCCCGTCCCACTCCCGGAAAACCTCCTCCGCTTCCAAGACGCCATCATCTCGCGCCTCAAAATCATGGCGCGCATGAATATTTCGGAGAAACGGCTCCCTCAGGACGGCCGCATTAACTTTAAGGCCGCCAACGTCGTCCTCGATATCCGCGTCTCGACCGTCCCAACCATCTACGCCGAGTCCATCTCGCTCCGCCTCCTCAATCAGAAGAAGGAAGCCTACACCATGGACCGCCTCGGCATGAGCGCTGAGGAGCAGGCCCAGATCGTCAACATTCTCGACTACCCGCACGGCATCATTCTCGTCACCGGTCCGACCGGCTCCGGCAAGTCTACTTCGCTCAACGCCTTCCTCCGGAAGATCAACTCCACCGATCTCCGCATCATCACCATTGAAGACCCCATCGAATACGAGGTCCCGGGCGTAAACCAGATGCAGGTCCGACCTGAGATCGGCCTCACCTTCGCCGACGCTTTGCGCCACGTCCTCCGCCAGGACCCCGACGTTATCATGGTCGGTGAAATCCGCGACAAGGACACCGCTGAGATCGCCATTCGCGCCTCACTCACGGGCCACTTGGTGTTTTCCACGCTCCATACCAACGACGCCCCCGGGGCCATCACTCGTCTCGTCGACATGGGCATTGAGCCCTTCTTGGTGGCCTCCGCTATCGAGCTCGTGATCGCGCAACGCCTGGTTCGGCGCCTCTGCGTCGAGTGCTCGCGTCCACAGCCCGTCAACAAGATCAAACTCCGCGAAAACCTTGCCATCCTCGGTGCCGATCCGGCCGAAGCAGAGCTGATCGAATCTCTAAAACACCCCGTCGGCTGCGACCGCTGCCGTGGCACGGGTTACCGCGGACGCGTCGGCATCTTCGAGATCTTTCGCCTCAACGACGAGATGCATGAACTTGTCCTGAAGCGCGAAAGCACCCGCAGCCTTGCTGACTGCGCCCGCAAGAACGGCATGCGCACCCTCGGCCAGAGCGGATGGGACAAGATCAAAGCCGGCTACACGACCTTCGACGAAGTCCTCCGGGTCGTCACACTGACCGACACCTGACCATGCCGCGCTTCGCCTATCACGCCCGCGACCGCGCCGGACAGCCTGTTCAGGCCGAGATCGACGCCGCGAGCCGCAAGGATGCCCTCCGCCTCCTCGTCTCTCGTAAACTCCTCGTCTCATCCATCAACGAACTCGCCGCGGGCGCCTCGGCGAAAAAAGCCGCCGGCCCCAAGGCCACCAAGCCTTCGCATGCGGAAGCCCGCGTTGCCCGCCGCGCCGCAGCTCTCGTTCCGACGAAGAAAGAATGCCTGCCGTTTCTCGAGTCGCTCTTTGACCTGATGTCGAGCGGCCTCTCCGCGGGTGAAGCCGTGCGGCTGCTTTCCGTTCGCATTAAGGAGCCCGGCCTCCGCTCCCTCTGCGGCGGTCTCTGGGAACGCATCAGCGAGGGCGCGCCGCTCTCGCGCGCCATGTCGGAGTTTCCGCAGGTCTTCGATCCGTCGATCACCAACCTGATTCAGGCCGGCGAGGCCACGGGCTCGCTCAATGATACCGTCCAGCGCCTCATTTCGCACCTCACTGAGCAGCGCGAACTTCGCCGCCAGCTCATGACCGCCCTCGCCTACCCGATCTTTATGGTCGTTGTCGCTGCGGGCGTGATTCTGTTCTTCCTCTTTTTCCTCCTTCCACGGCTCCAGACTCTGCTCGCGTCACTGGGCGGCAAAATGCCCACATCGACGAAACTCCTCATCGGTCTCTCTGAGTTCGCGATTCACTACGGGATCTTTGTGATCATCTTCGGCGTCTTCGGTGCTATCTCCTTTTGGCGCTGGCGCGTGAGCGATGTTGGTCGCGCCGCCACCGATGCCTGGATGCTCAAGCTCCCACTCATCGGCCCCTTCGTCGTTTCACAGACCGTTCTGGCATTCTCCCAGACCCTTTCGGTTCTCCTAGAGAATGGCATCACCGCCGCCGAAGCCCTGCGCATGACGGAGAAGCAGATCGGAAATCTCGTCCATCGTGCCGCCTTCAATGTCGCCACCGCCCGCGTCCTCGAGGGCGAGGCCCTCTCGGCCGCCCTCGCCCGCACCGGCTGCTTTCCCGACCTCGTCCTCGACCGTCTATCCGTTGGCGAAAACACCGGCAATGTCGTCCCCAGCCTCAAGCAGGTCGCGACGGCCTACCAAAAATTGATCTCAAACCAGCTTAGTATGTTCACCAAGGTGATCTCCAGTGGAGTGCTGATGATGGTCTTTATCTTTGTTGGCTTTATCGCCTTTGCGATGGTGAGCGCGATCTTCAACGTGAGCGCCAGCTTCAAGATGGGTCGCTGAGCATCCGCTTTATCATGCCCCCCGCGCATCGCGTTCTCATCACCGGCTCCGCCGGCAATGTCGGCAGCACCGTGTTCAATGGCCTCAAGGCGCACTTCAATCTGCGCGCCTTCGACCTCAAGCCGACACCCGGCGCTGAGGATATGCACGTCGGCGACATTGCCGACCGTGCTGCCGTCGACCGCGCCGTCGCGGGCATCGACACGATTATCCATTTCGGTGGGTGCCCTCGGATGGAGGCAGATTTCCTGCGCGACCTCGTGAAGCCCAATATCGAGGGGTTGTGGAATATTCTCGATGCCGCACGTCTGGCCGGTGTGAAGCGCTTTATCTTCGCGAGCTCCACCAATGTCGCCTTCGGCGCCACGCAGGAGACCCAGCTCACGACCGATACCGTCCACGTTTTCAACCCTTACGGTGCCACCAAAGCCTTTGGTGAAAACCTTGGCCGCTGGTTTCACGAGACCTACGGCCTGGATTTCCTCGCCGCGCGCATCGGCTACTTTCGCGGCCTCTATGTCGATCCCGGGCTGAATGAGGCTTGGTTGCACCGCATTTGGCTTGGTCCACGCGATTGCGTAAAATTCTTTCAGCTCGCTGTCACTGCCCCGAGCTTTGGCTACGGTGTCGCCTACGCCTGCTCTCGCTGCCCGG
>CANGHW010000216.1 GCA_947453695.1 Opitutia bacterium | reverse complement strand
AACCTCCTGCGCCTCGCTCGGCTATTTCCCCACGCGCACATCACCGGCATCGATCTCTCGCCGGCGATGCTCGCCGTCGCCGCTCGAAAAGCCGCACCATACGGCCCGCGCATCAAACTCGTCGATCAGGCCTATGGCCCGATCGCTGGCGCGCCCGGTCGCTACGACCTCGTGCTGTGTTCCTATGCACTGACGATGTTTAATCCCGGCTTTGAGGCCGCTATCGCCTCGGCCCAGCATGATCTTACCTCGGGCGGCTACTTCGCCCTGGTCGACTTCCACGCCACGCGCTTCCGTTGGTTTGCCCGTTGGATGGGCGTCAACCACGTGCGGATGGACGGCCAGCTCCGGCCGTTGCTGCAGTCTGCATTTGTCCCCGTGATCGACGAAGTGGATCCCGCGTATGCCGGCGTCTGGGATTACCTCTTGTTCGTCGGGCGCCGGAAACCCTTACCGTGAAACGCACCGACGCCCTCCTCGACTATTTTTGGTGGCCGGCGCTCATGCTCACGGCCTGCAGCGCCATGGCCCTTGGCATGGCCCACGATCGGGGTCCACTGACCTTCAATCTCACCTACCTCGCCCTCACTGCGGTGCTATTTGTCTTGGAAAAGATCCGGCCGCACGAAACCGCGTGGCAGGAGTCCGACGGTCAGGAACTCCCCGACCTCGCCCATACGCTCTTTACGAAGATCGCTGTGCAGGTCGCGGTGATCGCGATCACCCAGTTTGGGGTCGCCCAGCAATTCGGTGGGCACACCGGCGGCCGCCTCTGGCCCTCCACCTGGCCGGTAGTCGCGCAGGTGGGCTTTGGCTTACTCATCGCCGAGTTCGGCCTCTACTGGGCCCACCGCCTGGCGCACGAGTGGCTGCCCCTCTGGCGCTTCCACGCCGTGCACCATAGCTCCGAGAAACTCTGGTTTTTCAACACGGGTCGCTTTCACTTCGTCGACACTTTGAAGAGCATGCTGTTCGCCATTCCCGTGCTGGTCCTCGCCGGTGCGCCGGGTAACGTGATCACCTGGGTCAGCGCGCTCACGGCCTTCTTTGGCATCCTCACGCACTGCAATATCCGCATGCGCTTCGGCTGGCTCAACTACCTCTTCAACACCCCCGGCCTGCATCGCTGGCATCACAGCATGGACCTCCGGGAGGGAAACAAGAACTACGGCGAGAACCTCGTGCTGTGGGACCTGCTGTTTGGCACCTATTTCGACGACTCCCGCCGCCGTCCGCCCGCGCGCATCGGCATCCGCGAGGCCATGCCCAAGACCTTCCTCGGCCAGATCTGGGCCCCGTTTGATTGGGAAAACTACCAAGCCTCCTCCGCTTCCCCGGCCACCCGACCTGACCAATCCGCCACCACGGCGAGTGACAACACACCGCGCCCGGTCCGCTAAGCCACGGTTGATCATCAGGTCGGCGGAATCTTTGTCACCCAATCGTCACTTCCATGTCACCGTCGACGGCTCAAGCCGCCCGGATCGGCGACGAGTGAAGAAGGTGTGAACTGCCACGCGCTTTCCCTTCCGAATGTTCCGGCACCCGACGTTTCCGAGCTCTGTCCCCTGATCGACCCGGCCCAACTCGAAGATCCTGCGCTCCTCGAAACCCTGGTCGCCCATCGCTTTGCCTTTCCCCCGCACCGGCCGATCGAACAGGCCGTCACCGCGATGCAACGCGCGAAGGTCAACTTCGCCGCCATCGTCGACGGCGACCGCCTCCTCGGCCAGCTCGTGCGCATTCACGTCGACGAATTGCTCGGCACCCGCTTTGGCTTTGCCCTGCACGCCCGCCGCCCCGTCGTGGAGGCGATGCAAGCGCCCACGCTGATCCTCAATTTGGGCCAGCCCTTCACGCAGGTCCTCGCCGCCGTCTCCGCCCGCCCAAGCGAGGGCTTCAACGACGACATTGTCTTGGTCGGTCCCGGCGATCGCTTTCTTGGCTTCATCCCGGTCCACGCGCTCGTGCAGCTCCAGCATCAATTTCTCCAGCACAAGCTCGATCGACTCGCCGAGGTAAGTGATTCGCTGAATCGCATGAACGCCGACCTGGCTGCCTCCCGCGACGCCGCGCTGGCCGCCGCCCGGGCCAAGTCGGAGTTTCTCGCCAATATGAGTCATGAGATTCGCACTCCGATGAACGGTGTGATTGGCATGGCCAATCTCCTCCTCGGCACGGACCTCACGCCCGAACAGCGCGACCTCGCGAAGACTGTCTGCGACTCCGGCGAATCGCTGCTGACCATCATCAACGATATCCTTGATTTCTCGAAAATCGAAGCCGGCCATCTGGCCCTGGAACAACTCGACTTCTCCCTCGATGAGCAACTGCGCGTCGCCCTCGATTTACACACCGGTGCGGCCGAACTGAAGAAGCTCGAACTCGTGATGCAGATCGACCCAGCCGTGCCAGCCCGACTCAACGGTGACCCCATTCGCCTCCGCCAGATTGTCCTCAACCTGCTCGGCAACGCCATCAAGTTTACCCCGGCCGGCGAGGTAAACCTGGAGGTCTCACTCCGCGAGCGCAACGCCGACGGCTGCCTGCTCCTCTTCGAGGTGACCGATACCGGGATCGGCCTCGCCGCCGAAACCCAGGCCTCACTCTTCCGCCCGTTCGTGCAGGCCGACAGCTCGACAACCCGGCACTACGGCGGGACCGGCCTCGGACTCGCGATTTGCAAACGCCTCGCCCAGCTCATGGGCGGTGAAGTCGGTGTGCGCAGTGCCCTCGGCCACGGCTCCACGTTTTGGTTCACCGTGCGCCTTCAACCTGGCACGACCCCCTCGCCCACAGCCTTCCCGCCACCACCACCGCTCGCCCCGTGCCGGGTGCTCATCATCGACGATAACTCCACCAACCGGAAGCTGCTGCTCCACCTGTGTTCCGCGTGGCAACTGCCCCATGCCGCCGCCGACTGCGCCAGCGCGGCGCTCGCGGCCCTGCACCAGGCCGCGGACGCCGGGGCTCCTTACCAGCTGGTTTTGCTCGATCATCACATGCCCGTGACCGACGGCCTCACGCTGGCGCGCATCATCGCAGCCGAGGCGCGCTTTCAACAACCGGTCATGGTTCTCCTCACGTCCCGGGGTGAGCGGCTATCCGCTGAGCAGCTCACCGCACATGGGCTCGCCGCGTGCGAACTCAAACCATTGCATCCGGAAAAACTGGCGCTGTGCCTCGCTCGCGTCATGGCCGCCGCCCCGGTCCATGCGCCAGCCCGGCACGCCGCACCGTTCTCTCCATCGGTCGCTGCCACCAGCCCCGATCGCGCGTGTATCCTCCTCGCGGAAGACAATCCGGTGAACCAGAAGGTCACGCTGCTCCAGCTCCGCAATCTGGGCTACGCCGCAGACATCGCGGTCAATGGTTGCGAAGCGCTCGCCGCGCTGCGTTCAAAACGCTACTCCCTCGTGCTGATGGATGCCCAAATGCCGGAAATGGACGGCTTCGAGGCCACGCGCCAGATTCGCGCCGCGCAAGCCGAGGGGCATCCGGACTTTCCGGCTGACCTCCCGATCATCGCTCTCACCGCCAACGCCATGACGGGTGATCGGGAAGCCTGCCTCGCGGCCGGCATGGACGATTATCTGACGAAGCCAGTCAGGCCGGACGCTCTGCGCGCGACGCTCAATCGCTACCTGCCGCGCCAGTCTAGCGTAGAACTTTCTCGCCGGCCCCACGACGGCGCCTCGGCCACCCGGAGCAACTAGGACGATCTACCGCCGGCCGCGACTCCCGTGGCACCGACCCCACCGACTGAACCGGGGGCTGGAGCCGCCGCATTCGCGGGCACCGCAGCGCCGGCCGAACTCGGTTTCGTAACCGCTTTCGCCGCTGCCTTGACCGTGCCACCACTAGAGCGCCGGGCCGCCTTGCCTGAGCTCTTTTTCGCCGACGTCGCGCCCGACTTACTCACGACGGCCAGAATTTTATCCAGCTCCCGCTTGAGCTCCTTGACTCGCTTGCGCGCCGCCTTCGCATCGCGTTTCGCCTTTTTGAAAGCCTTCTTCGCCCGTTTCGAGGCGGCCTTGGTCGCCAACGCCTGCTGCTTGGCTCGGTTGAACCTCGAGCGCGTCAATTTCAAGGTCGGGGACTCCACCTCGGGGTTGGATGCCTTGAGCGGCTGCTTCTGTTTTGCGACGGTTGTTTTCATCGGGACGTTAATGGCGGGGAGTGGGTTCGGTCACGGAGGACACAACGGAGACTGTGACGAAAGGGTTACGAACGCCGGGACCCGAATCAACCACCCGAATGTTACATTTATCACGGGTATGGCGGTGCGCCGCACCTGCCTGATTTTGAATGAATCCGGCCGCTCCACAACCGTCGGCCCGCCGCGACGTGACGCAATCGTCACCTCCAACGGGTCGACGTGACGCTGATCAACCGCTACTCAGTCGCCAGATTTAACCATCCCCAGAGCACTTATCCCATGCATATTCTCGTGGCCGAGGACGAAGAAAAGATCGCCGCATTTGTGCGCAAGGGCCTCTCCGAAATCGGCTGCACGGTCACGGTTTCCCACCGGGGGGATGAGGCGCTGCACCTCGCATCGAATGCCTGTTTCGACGCCCTGGTGCTGGACATCATGATGCCCGGACGCGACGGCCTCAGCGTGCTTCGCTCGCTGCGGGACCAGCACAATCGCGTGCCCGTGATCTTGCTCAGTGCCCGCGACGGCCTCAACGACCGCGTCGATGGACTCAACCAGGGGGCGGACGACTACCTCGCCAAGCCCTTCTCCATCGAGGAGCTCATCGCCCGCCTGAGGGCGGTCGCCCGGCGCCTCACCGGCGAGGGCGTAACACTGCTTCGGTTGCGCGACCTGTCGGTCAATCTGGCCACTCAGGAGGTTCGCCGCGGCGGCAAGAAGATCGATCTTACCTCCCGGGAATTTGCCCTGCTGTGCTGTTTCCTCCGTTCACCCGGCCATGTGCACACCCGCACCGAGCTGTGCGAGCGCGTGTGGTCCTACCATTTCGACCCGGGCACCAACGTCGTCGACGTCGCCATCCAGCGCCTGCGCAAAAAAATCGACGGCGGTCATGACGTCGCCTTGCTCCATACGGTCCGGGGCGTCGGCTACACGATGAAAGCCGTGGCGTGAAACACTGGACGCTGCGCACGCGCATCACCCTCTGGTCGGGGCTCGTCAATACGACTGCCCTCCTGGTGTTTGGCGTAGTCGCGGCCACGGTGCTGTATTTCCGCCTCGAACATTCCCTCGACCGCCGCCTGGCCGAAGACGCGCAGGTGTTTCTCCGCGACTTTCGCAAACACACCGGTCGAGTCGACCTCGCCAGCCACGACCCATTGGTCCGTTTCAAGACCAGCACCCGTCTGCTGTTTTACGCCGCCGGCCCCCGGAGCGGCCCGTTGGGCCTGGTTTTTCCGGAACGTTATGCCCCGCTCTTACAGCCGTGGCCGTTGCCACCGGGAATGTCTACGGCACGGTTTGAGGGTAAGCGCATCCGCCTCGGGGTCGTGGCTTTCGATGAAACCATAATCGTGGTGGCGTCCGACCTACACTCCCTCGACGAGACCGTCCTTTCCTCGCTCGGCGCTTTTCTCCTCGCGCTCCCGCTCGTCCTCCTCGCCGTCGCACTGGGCAGTGCCTGGGTCGCCCGCCGCTCACTGCAACCGATCACGGAACTGACCGCTGCCGCCGCCCGGATCAACACGAGTTCCCTCGACGCCCGCATACCGGAGTCCACCAGCGATGACGAAATTGGCCGCCACGTCCGGGTATTGAACGAGATGTTTGCCCGCCTCCAACGCGGCTTCGAACAGGCCAACCGATTCACGGCGGATGCCTCCCACGAATTGCGCACACCCCTCACCATTTTGCGGGGTGAGTTGGAGCAGACCCTCCGGTCGGGTGCGATCACCGAGACCCAGGAGCGCGCCACCATCAGTCTGCTGGAACAGGTCGACCGCCTGCAGAAGATCACCACCACGCTCCTCCTGCTGGCGCGGTTTGACGCCGGCAAGACGCCCCTGCACCGCGAAGTAGTGGATCTGAGCCGATTGGTCGCCGAGGGAGCCGAAGACGCCGAGCTACTCGCAGCTCGGAACCACATCGAAGTGGCCGCCACGATTCAGCCGGAGGTCGGCGTCAGTGGCGATCCGCTGTTGCTCCGCCGCGTCATCATCAACCTGGTCGACAATGCGATTCGTCACAACCGCCACGCCGGCCGGGTGCACCTCGCACTGCAGCGTGACGAGGCGACCGGAACGGCGACCTTTACCATCGCCAATACCGGCCCGGGGATCCCACCGGACCGCCACGTCGACCTCTTCAAACGCTTCTTCCGCCTCTCCTCCGACCGCAATCGGGAGACCGGCGGTAGCGGCCTGGGTCTGAGTCTGTGTCGGGAGATCATCACCGCCCACGGCGGTCAAATCTTCCTCAGCCGCTGCGGGCCCGACGACACGGCCTTCACCGTGTCGTTGCCCGCCGCGCCGCGGTGACGGTTTGCCTTACGTCAGGCGAATGCGATCAATCTCATTTCCCTGCTCGTCGATCTGGCGCATGAGGAGTTCGTCGCGCTCCAGATCAAATACCGTGAAGGAATGCCGGTCGGAGATCATCCTGGTCGTGTAGGCGAGATTGTTGTCTTCCGGAACCACCCACTTCGCGGGATCACCGTTATACTCGGGATCGTAAAGATATTTTCCGCCGGCGCCGGTCGTGATGTAGATCACACCATCGGCCTTCGTCCGCTTCTCCCCATCGAACGCGAGATCGAGTTTGAAGTCACCGGTGATGATGCGGTCCTTCGTGTGGATCTTGTGCGCTTTGGACGTATCCTTCGGATTAAACCGCAACGGCACTGTGCGCTGATAGTTGTGCTCGTGGCCACTGAGCACGAAGTTCACGCCGTGCGCCTCGAAGATCGGGGCGAGCACCCGCATCTGCTGCTCGTAGCGGTGATGCACGCCGACGTTAAACGCCCCGTGGTGAAACGTGACAAACTTCCAGCGGGCGTCGCTGCCCTTGAGATCCGCCGCCACCCATTGCTGAAACGCCACGTCGGTCGCGTCGGTGTAATTGTTCGAATCGAGGCAGAGGAAGTGAGCGTCGCCTGCATCGTAGGAGTAGTTCGCCATCGTCGGAAACCGCGTTCCGGCACAGGCCTGAAAATCAGCGAGGCGTTTCTCGGGACCAAACGTCACCGTCGGATAAGCCGGCGCGGTGAGTCCATTGAGCGGAAAGTGGAAGTTCGTGTAGTAAGCGAGCGCGTCGGCGCTGGTGGCGAAATCGGCGCAGGGAATCTTGCTCTCCGGGTGCTTCCCCTCGACATCGTGATTCGCGAGCACCGTGTAAAACGGAATGGATCGGAGCAGCGGCGCGCCGATGTTGGGGCTCGCGTGGTCGGCGTTGTAAACCGGAAAGAAGTGGCGCGCGTATTCGCTATCGAGCCCCGCTTCGTATACATTGTCGCCGGTGTTCTGGATAAAATCCGGATTCACGCGGTAGGCCTGATAGGCGATGGCCCGCTCACTCGGATCGCCGAAGGAATTGTCACCGAACGCCACGAACCGGACCTTGCGACCGCGCGGTTGCCGCGTCGTGAAATAACCCTCGGCGATCGTCTCGCCATTGCACCGCACTCGATAGCGATACTCGGTGCCGAGCTCGAGGCCGCCAAAGGCACAGACGTAGTTGAACCGGGCCCCTTTGTCACCGCGCCCGCTGTAGTCCCGTGACGTGCGCAGAATCTCGGCCTGCCGGCCGTAAGTATTGTCGCGGCCGAAGTGCACGACGAAATCGGCCTCGGTGCGCTCGGTCTGCCACGCCAGCCGGGCGATCTCCGCGCCAGGGACAAGTTTGCTCTCCGGTCCGGGCTGGATGTAGGGCAGCGCGGTGAAGACCGGCACGGCCATCGGTTTCAAGGGCGCCGCTGCGCCGAACAGCCCCCGGCCGATGGGGGCGAGGGCGAGAAAGGAAATGCCTCCGGCCGAGCGGAGAAATTGACGACGGCTGAGCGATGTAGACATGGGGGGAAATTCTTTAGCGATAGATCGAGAGCAAAATCACTGGCACGAGCGTGCCAGCGGCCAGACAGGCCCACGCGCGGGAGGTCTTCGCGGTGAAGCGAAATGCCATCACCAGTCCGAGCACGGTGGTCGCAATCATGCCGACGGCCGCTGCTAGGCTGAACCACTTCATCAGAGTCGGGGCGGTCTTGGGCGTGCCGGGAAGATGGGAATTCTTGTGGATGGCCGCCGGTGCCGAAAAATACGCCGGCGCGGTGTAGCTAGCGTCCTTGGAATTT
>CANGHW010000215.1 GCA_947453695.1 Opitutia bacterium | reverse complement strand
TTCGCGCCCGAGTTTGAGAAGGCGGGTCTCGCGGGGGCGGCGTCGATCGGCATCGCGGCGGCGGCCATCGGGGTGATCGCGGGCGGCGTGATCTCGGGATTGATCGGCGGGCGGCTCGTCGAAACCAGGCTCGGGCGGAAGAGCGCGAGCGGCGCGGCGGGCCACGACGCGGGCGGCGGCGAGTCAGGCGGCGGATTTCTCGCCGATTGGAGCGCACTCGCGCGATCCGGAGCGAGTGCCGGGCTGCATCTGGCTTTGCTCGTGGTCTGCATGAAACTCGGCGCGTTTGTGAGTGCGTTGATCCAGAGCGCGGGGATCACGTTTCCCGTTTACATGGGGGCGATGATCGTCGCAGGCACGGTGCGCAATGTGCACGATGCCTGCGGCGGGACGTGGCTGAAGTCGGGACAGATCGACGGGCTCGGCTCGGTGGCGCTGATGTGGCTCCTGGCCGTCGTGATGATGGATCTCCAACTCACGCAACTCGCCCACGCGGCTCTGCCGATGCTGGCGATCCTGACGCTGCAAATCGCACTGATCGCGGCGCTGGCCTACTGGGTCGTCTTTCGCGTGATGGGGAAGGACTACGAAGCTGCAGTGATGAGCGCGGGCATGATCGGGTTTGGACTCGGCGCGACGTCGAACGCGCTCGCGACCATGCGCGTGCTGGTGGCGCGATTCGGCCCGGCGCCGCGAGCCTTCCTCATCGTGCCGATCGTGGGCGCGTTTCTGATCGATTTCTTGAATGCGCTGGTGACGACGGCGGCGCTGAATTTTTTCCGGTAGCGGGAAGGGCGGGGCTGGTCAGGTGAGGTTACAGCGGTCGAATCTGGCACTAGCGCCGCTGGCGGTGCTGGGCGGGAGGTAGCCCTGCTCGCGGGAGTGGGGATGCGGGAGCGGGAGGGCGCTGCGTCCCGCCTCTCACGAGGCGGGCTACGTGACGACGAACGCTGGCCGGTCGTGAGGGAAGGGAGGCCGCTCGTTGGTTGGGCTACCGTGCGGCGAAGCGGGCGAGGACGTAGTCGACGATCGCGCGGTGCTGCACGTCGGGGGCGCCGGGGTAAACGAGCTCGCACGGGACCCCGAGGGTGCGGAGGTGCTCCTGGAGTTTCACGCCGAAGTTGGAAGTGTGGGTGGGATCCTTGGCCGGCTGGCCGAGAGCAGGCGCGACGGTGTAGCTGAGGTAGATCGGCGGGTCGTCGCGCGTGGCGTGTTCCCACGGCGAGTATTGCCTGATCCAGGGAAGAAGCTCCGCGCGGGCGGCGAGGAAGGCAGCGAACTGCGTGTCGCGGGTCTTGAGGTCTTTCGTGTCGGGCATGAAGCCGAAAGCGTGGCCGCCGTATTTGCTGTTGGGGGTCCACTCGATCATCTGCTGCGGGTCGAGGGTGGTCTGCGCGATGTTGACGGCGGCGGCGAGGAGGCGGGTGGATTCGCGCGCGACGGGATCGGCGCTCGCGGGCTCGGCGAAGTCGGCGTGAAACGCGAGGTAGAGACTTGAGCAGGCGCCGGCGGAGCCGCCGGTCGCGATGATGCGGGACTTGTCGAGGTTCCACTCGCGGGCCCGGCTGCGAACGAACTGGAGGGCGCGCGCGGCGTCGGCGAGCGGCCACTGCACGGGCGGCTTGATGCCGGCGTCGATGGCCTGAGTGACGAAGCGATAGTTGATCGAGACGACACTGATGCCGGCCGCGAGGTAGCGGTCGAGTTGGGCGACGATGGCTTTGTCGCCGTTGACCCAGCCGCCGCCGTGAATGTGAAAAAGCACGGGCGTGGGAGCAGCGGGAGTGGCGGACTGGGCGAGCCAGACATCGAGAACCTGGCGGGCGTGGGAGCCGTAGGGGACGTTGGCGTGGGAGGGTGGAACCGAGGGCGCTTCAACTTTCTTCGCGGCGGCAGGGGCCTGGGGTGCGGGCTCGGCGGCGAGGGCCGGGAGGGTGAAGGCGCAGGTGGCGAGAAAGAGGAGGCGGAGGTAAGGCATGGCGGGGTGGGAAGGGGTGGTGACGCTACGGTGGACGAAGGGCGGGAAACAAGGGTGCAACCGCAGGAAGATGCGGCAGAGGAGGCCGAATTTTACCTCGGGGTCGGCCGGGGGCGGAAAAACTTGAGGAAAATCTTCGAAAAAATGTCGCGCGGTAGGCGCGGAGGGTTTCCGGTGGAGGAATGACGCCCCGATCTACGATCCCCTTGCTGCTCCTCGCAGCCATGATCGTGGTCGGGGGTGGGCGGCGGGTTGGCAGCTCCTGTGCCCCGGGAATGCCTAGCGTGGAGTCCGACTCGGCGATGGGGGAGTCAGGAGCGGCGGTCGCCCAGCCGGTGCTGCGCAAGGTAGAGCCGGTCGACGGATCGGAGTCTACGCGGTCGCGCGCGGTGGCGGTGGTGGGTGGTTTGAGTGGCGAATCCTATGCCGCGCTCGCCGAACAGGCCGCGGTGAGAATGGCCGTGAGTGGAGCAGAACTCGATTTGACGGCGGAGCAGTGGTCGGCCCTCGGAGCGGTGACAGCGCACTACCAGACGGTGCGGCAGACATTTGAAGCGACCATCGCGACGGTCTCTGCGCGGGACGCGCTGCGGCTGGACATCCCGGCCTACCCGGCGGCGGGAGATGCGTTGCGGGAGAAATTTTTTAGCGAGCTGCGCGAGCGCTTGGGCGACGCGGCGGCGGATCAGATCGTCCAGCGCGCGGGCGTGGCGCTCGAAGGATATTTCGGCGGATTTGGCGTGGGCGTGCAGACGATCGAGTTTTCGCCGGGCGCGGTGGTGGCGGCCGCGGATTACCAAGTGACGAGGACAGCGCAGTATTGGAATAGCGTCGAGGACCGCGCGGGACTGACGCTGCGCCGTGAGACGTATTTCCCGGCACTGGAAGATCCGAGCGGTGAACGCTGGGGGCCCTTACTGGCGCGGCTCACGTCGCGCGCCGCCGGCAATACCGGGAGCTAGCCAGCGCACGAGGCAGCGCAGGGTGGACTACTTGGTCGGGTCCCAGCCGTCGGAACCACCGAGGACTTTTTGCGGCGTGAGGGCGAGGGCCTCGGCCTCGGTGATCGGTTTGGCCCATGACACGCGGGCAGTGGGATTGGCGCCCGGGCCCGTGCTGCCGAACTCAGAGTAGCGGGAGACCTTTTCCGCGTAGGGCTTTTTCCAATTGTCCCAGCCCTCGGGGCGCACGTGGGCGGACATCTCCGTGAAGAGAAAAATCGTCTGGGCGTGGTCACGCCAGGGCCGGCCGAGATAGGTTTTCAACTCCGGGGATTCTCCCGTGATCTTGCAGCGCCGAAACACGTAGCCATAAGGGGCAAAGTCGGGGGTCGACGCGGCGGTGAGATAGCCGCCCAGCAGCGTGTGAATCGTGCAGCGCTCGAAGTAGGCGGTGGCACCGCCGAAGATGAAATCGGTGGAGCCGGCGATGTAACATTCCTCGAAGTAGTGTCGGCCGCGGTTGACGAGGAGCGTGTCCTGATAGCCGAGAAAACGGCAGCGGCGAAACGTGGCGCGATCGCCATCGACGCGGAGGGCGAGGGCCTGACCTTTCTTCGGCCCGGCGGTGTTGGCGATGGTAAGGTTCTCCATCGTGAAATCATCGGCATCGAGAATGACGGTGGGCGTGCGAAACGTGGCGATGGGTTTGCCATCGGGGGCCGGGTAGTCGTTGAAGAGATCGAAGGTGATGACGGTCTTCTCGGCGTCTTCGCCCACGAGGGAGATGAATCGTTTCTCGCGCTGGATGTAGACGATCTCGCGGTAGGTGCCGGACTTCACGAGAATCGTCCAACGCCCGGCGCCCTGGTGCGTGAGTTGAGGCGCGGCGTCGATCGCGGCGCGCACGGTGGTGTATTGGCCAGAGCCGTCGGCAGCGACGATGGTGTCGGGCGGCCGGGCGGTGGCGGCCGCGAGGTGAAGGGACGCGGCGAGAAAGAAAGCGAGAAACGCGATTCGGCGCATGGGAACGAGCAGAAGTTTAGATCAGGGCGAGAGCGTTTGCCGAAGCCAGGTGACCATCGCGGACTTGTAGGAAGTGTCGCCTTTTTCCCAAGCGACGAGGGAGTGGCCGCCGTCTTTAATGACTATCAGATCGCCTCGAATGCCGGTGGCTTTGAGCTTCGCGAGAAAGGCCTCGGTCATGGAGAAGGCGACGGTCTTGTCGGCATCGCCATGGATGAGGAGGAAGGGAGGAGCGGCCGGCGTGATGTGATTGATCGGGGAGGCGGCGCGCAGAATCGGAATCGAGGTGTCATTGGGTTCCTTGGGCTGGCCGAAGAGGCGCTGAAGGGAGGTGCTGAGGCCGCCGCGATTTTTGGCATCCTGCTCCAGATCAGTGACGGGCGCGAAGCCCACGACGGCCTGGACGCGCGTGGTATCGTCGGCGACGAGCGCGGCGTGGCAGGCGAGCTGGCCGCCGGCGGAGTGACCGAAGAGCACGATGCGGCGCGGGTCGCCCTTGTAGTCGCGCGCGTGGGCTTTCACCCAGCGAATGGCGGTCTGCACATCCTCGAGACAGGCCGGCCAGCGCTGGAGCGTGGACGAGCGATAGTTGATGGAAAACCAGGTGAACGATGCATCGGTGAGCGGGCCGAACCACGGCGAGATATCGGCGCCGTTGCCGGGGACGTTACTGCCGGCTTTGTCACCGCTGTCCCAGCCGCCACCGTGAATGAGAATCGCGATGGGGAAGGGACCAGGCCCATCGGGGATGCTGGCATCGAGTAGGAGGTTGGTGTCGCTGGCGCGACCGTAGACGATGTCGCGGCGGACATCGGCGGCGCAGGCGGCCACGGCGCAGGCGAGAACGGAAAGCAGCAGGGCAAGGAGACGCGGGCGCATGGGGGAAAGACGGACCGGCAGGGTGGAAGTGCGGGCACCTGTCCGCAAGCCGTCACCGAGTGGGCACGAAAAAGCCCGGAGGGTCGCTCCGGGCTGAAAGGAAGGCGAAGGGACAGGAAGCTCGTGGGGCCGGGTGGCCTTAGCGGAGCAGCATGTCTTTGACGGTCTTGCCGGCGGGAATCATCGGCAGCACGTGCTCGGTGTAGGGCACGATCACGTCTAGGACGTAGGGACCATCGTGATCGAGCATCTCCTGGATCGCAGCCTTGAGCTCGCTCTTCTTGTGGACGCGACGGCCCTTGACGCCGAAGCCCTCGGCGATCTTCACGAAGTCAGGATAGAGGCCGGCGAGGTTTTCGGGGCCACCGACGTTGGTCTCGTCACCGAGGATGGTGTTGCCGCGGACGCTGCCGTAGAAGCGGTCTTCCCATTGCACGACCATGCCGAGGTGCTGGTTGTTCAAGATCATCGCCTTGGCGGCGATCTTCTCGATGTGGCAGGTGGCGAGCTCCTGGATGTTCATCACGAACGAGCCGTCGCCATCGATATCGATGACCTGCTTGTCGGGGCAGGCGACCTTGGCGCCCATCGCGGCGGGATAGCCGAAGCCCATGGCGCCGAGGCCGAGGGAGCTGATGTAGCGGCGGGGTTCGTTGAAGCGGTAGAACTGGGCGGCCCACATCTGGTGCTGGCCGACGCCCGTGGTGATGATGGCATCGCCCTTGGTGAGCTCGTAGAGAGCGGCGACGGCTTCCTGCGGGATGATGTGGGGGCTCTCGTCGTAGCGGAAGGGCTCCTGCTTTTTCCACGTGGCGATCTGGGCGTGCCAGGCGGAGTTGTCTGGTGGCGTGAACTTGTGCGCGGTGGCGAGCTCGTTAAGCCGGATGAGCGCGGGCTTGATGTCGCTGACGATCGGGAGGACGACGCGCTTGTTCTTGTTGTGCTCGGAGGCGTCGATGTCGATGTGGACGATCTTGGCATTCGTCGCGAAGTGCTTCGTGTCGCCGGTGATGCGGTCATCGAAACGGGCGCCGACGCAGAGGAGGAGATCGCATTGATCGACGGCCCAATTGCCGTAAGCGGAGCCGTGCATGCCGAACCACTGCATGGAGAGCGGGTGCGTCTCGGGGAATCCGCCGACGCCCATGAGCGTGGTGGCGACCGGGATATTGGTCTTCTCGGCAAAGGCCTTCAGCTCCTTGTGCGCATCGGCGGAGATGATGCCGCCGCCGGCGTAGAGGACCGGTTTCTTGGCCTCGGAGATGAGTTGGAGAACTTGCTTCAGCTGATCGTCGGAAGCCTTGAACGTGGCGGTCGCGTAGCTGCTGCGGAATTCGACCGCGGCAGGGAAGACCGGCTGGAATTTCGCCTGCTGGATGTCCTTCGGGATATCGATGACGACGGGACCGGGGCGACCGCTGCGGGCGAGGTGGAAGGCTTCCTTAAAGATCTTCGGCAGATCGTGCACGTTCATCACGAGGTAGGAGTGCTTCACGATCGGCAGGGTCATGCCGTAGAAGTCGGTCTCCTGAAACGCCATCTTGCCGATGTATTTCGAGAACACCTGGCCGGTGATCGCGACGAGCGGGATCGAGTCCATGAACGCATCGGCGATGGCCGAGACGAGATTCGTGGCACCGGGGCCGGAGGTGGCCATACACACGCCGACCTTGCCGGTGGCGCGGGCGTAACCCTCGGCGGCAAACGAGCCGCCTTGTTCGTGGCGGGGGAGGATCGTGCGGATCTTGTCAGTGCGGGCGAGAGACTGGTGGAGCTCCTGGGAGGCGCCGCCGGGATATGCGAAAATGACATCTACACCCTCGCGAATCAGGCACTGGACGACGGCGTCGGAGCCCTTCATTTCGGGGCCAATCTCGGCCTGGGGAAACGCGGCGGGGGAGGTGGTGTCTTTTTTCATGGCGATGCGTGAGTGCAGATACGCTGTAACCTAAGCGTAGTTGCACACTGCGAAGCAAGGACGGAAACAGAGGAGGGAGCGTCCTGAATCCGCGCGCCGCGGACGCGTCACTTACGAGCCCACGCTCGTAGGCGGGAACAGGACTGGAAATGGGGCCGGGGAGGTGCTGACCCGGATGGGTAGATCGAGCTTTTTTTGCAGTAGTTCGAGGCGCTCCTTCATGGCCGGATCGCGGGTGGTTTCCAGGGAGGGGCGGATCAGCGCGGCGGCGTCGGCTTTGAAGCCGTGTTTGAGCAGGAGCCCGGCGGTGCGAAGGATGAGTTCGCCGTTTTGCGGAAACAGCCGCACGCCATATTCCAGCGCGGCGAGATTCTCCCTGGCAGGGGTGATCGCGCTCCGCTCCCAGACGGCGGCGATCTCGAGATACACGGCCACGAGTTGCTGGGGTAGGCGCTGGGCGGCGAAGAGCGGAGTGAGCAAAGCATTGAGCTCGTTGGCATCGAACGGGCGGGGGCCATGGGCGGCGTCAAAGGCGGCCGCCCGGGCGCGGGCGAGCTCGAGATAGGCGCGGGGGCGGGGCACGGTCTGGGAGGCGACGGCCACGGCCTCGAGGTAGGTGCGGGCGCGGGTGGCATCATGACGCTGCCGGGCCATAAGGCCGAGTGAGGCGAGCAACTCGGGGTCGCGTTCGCCCCGGAGATAGGCGACGACAAACTCGCGGCGGGCGGCCTCCGCTTGACCGGCGAGACGCAGGGTCTCGCCCTTGATGCGACCGATCTCGGCGTCGCTCGCAGCGCGGACGATGGCAGCGGGCCGCGGCGTCAGAAGTGTGCGGCCCTGCCGGGCCTCGATGATGGTGCCGGTGTAGTTGGTGAACTCGGCGTAACTCCGGATTCGCAGGGCCATCTCCGGGTAGCTGAGACCGAAGCACTCCTGAAAAAGCTTCTCGGTGACGGGCTCGGTGGCGGCGCGGGCGCTAAACTTCAGAAAGGCTTTCCGGTATTTTCCCTGTTCACCGTAGAGGCAGAGATGAACGAAGGCGGTGGACTGCTTCTGCCAACTGCGCAGCGAGAAATCTTCCCCGGGGCTGCTGCCGCGGAACTGAGCGGAGTCGTAGTCCACGGCGAACATCGTCTCCAGCGGCATCATGACCAAGGGCGTGGAGTAAGTGTAGCCGTTGCCGGGGTTGATGGCGGAGTTGCTGAGATTGCCCTTGGTGGAGCCGGTGCGATCGTTGCTGCCGTAGTAGGATTCGTTGCTGGAGTTTGAGGCGGAGAAACTGCCGAGCGGAAAGCCGGTGTTGCTCAACGTGGGTGAGACGGTCACCTCGTCGAGAAATGCCTTGGGCTGACCGATCTCGATCCACTTGTTGTTGTAGTCGAGACTGGCGTAGATGCGGGCCAGCCCCTCGGCGGCCCAGGCCGGCGGACGAGGATGACGCTGGCTCAGCGACAGGTGAATGTATTGGCGGATGAATTCCTCGCTGTTGTGCACCTCCGGGCCGCTCAACCAGTCTTCGACACCGGGGCGTCCGTGACCGTGGAGCAAAGGCGCGGGTGCGGAGCGCGTTTCGTAGTCGACGACGATCGACGCG
>CANGHW010000214.1 GCA_947453695.1 Opitutia bacterium | reverse complement strand
CTTCACGGGCTCGGCCAATCCCCGTGGCCGCACCTATACGCTCGATATTTCCCGCAAGTTCTAAGTTCGGGGGGCGTCGGCAGGGGCGCCCACTTTCTTTTCGAGAAACATGCAACGTGATCCTGCCCTCGCCCGGCTCCGCGCCGGCGCAGAGATCTTCGACGTCCTGATTGTGGGCGGTGGCGCCAGTGGACTCGGCGCCGCGGTCGATGCCGCCGCCCGCTGCCACTCGGTGGCGCTGATCGAGCGCGATGACTTCGCGAAAGGCACGTCGAGCCGTTCGACCAAGCTCGTGCATGGCGGCGTGCGTTATCTCAAGCAGGGGGATATCTCGCTCGTGATGTCGGCCCTGCGCGAGCGCGGGCACATGAGGAAGAATGCGCCGCACCTCGTGCACGACCTGGAGTTTGTCATTCCGAATTATGCGTGGTGGGAGGGGCCTTACTACGCCCTCGGCATGATGGTCTACGAGCGACTCGCCGGGAAGTGGTCGTTTGGCCGGTCGCGTAAGTTGTCCAAGGCGCAGACGGTCGAGCATCTACCGACGGTGGAGACGCAGGGCCTCACGGGCGGGGTGCTCTACCACGACGGCCAGTTCGACGATGCACGCCTCGCGATCAATCTCGCACAGACTGCGGTGGAGCAGGGCGCGGTGCTGGCGAATTATTGCGCGTGTGTCGGGCTGCGCAAAGAAGGCGGGGTCATTGCCGGCGTGCTGGCGCGCGACCTAGAGTCAGGAGCGGAATTTGAGATCCGCGCCCGCGTGGTAATCAACGCGACGGGAGTCTTTGTGGACGAGCTACGGCAATTCGACGTGCCGGGCGGTGCGCCCCTCGTGGCGGTGAGCCAGGGCGTGCACGTGGTGCTCCCGCGGCACTTTCTGCCGGGAAAATCGGCGCTCATGGTGCCGAAGACCTCGGATGGTCGGGTGCTCTTCGCGATCCCGTGGCATGATCACCTCGTGGTCGGCACGACGGACACCCCCGGGATGGCCGCAGTGGAAGAGCCCCGGGCACTGACGACCGAGGTGGATTTCATCATGGAGCACGCGCGCCGGTATCTCGCCCGCGATCCCAGCGAGAGCGATGTGCGGAGCGTGTTTGCCGGGCTGCGGCCGCTCGTGAAGCGGGGCGGGGCGGGCCATACGGCGGCGCTGTCGCGCGACCACACCATCGTGATTTCACCGAGCAAACTGGTCACGCTCACGGGTGGTAAGTGGACGACCTATCGCAAAATGGCGGAGGATGTCATCAATCAGGCGGAGAAAGTCGGTAGCCTGACGCCCAAGGCCTCTCCGACGGCAAATCTGCCGATCCATGGGGCGACGGAGTCGACCAGTGGGGCGGCGCACTTGCGCGTCTATGGCAGCGATGCGCCGGAGATGGCGGAGCTCGCGCAGCGGCATCCCTCGCTCGATGCACCGCTGGTCGTGGGCTTGCCCATGCGCCAGAGCGAAGTCCTCTGGCACGCGCGCTATGAGATGGCACGCACGGTGGAGGATGTGCTGGCGCGCCGCACGCGCGCGCTCCTGCTCGACGCGCGGGCCTCGATCGCGGCAGCGCCCACGGTGGCGCGGCTACTGGCGGGCGAGTTGGGGCGGGATGAGCAGTGGATCGCGGCGCAGGTCGCGGCGTATGCAACACTGGCCCGCGGCTATTTGTTGCCATCGGCGGTGCAGCCGGGGCTTGTCGCCGCGGCCCAAATCCCCGCACATTCCTAGCACGTGATTTCGTTTCTTAAGCCCGCCCCGTCCGCTACCCCACTGCCGGCCGACCGCATCGACTCCGCATACCACCGTCTGCGCTGGCAGGTATTTGGGGGAATTTTTATTGGCTACGCTGCATTCTATCTGGTGCGAAATAACTTCGCGCTGGCGATGCCGGCGATCCTGAAGGCGCACCCCGAGTTTACCAAGGTGCAGTTGGGCTGGGCGATGACCGGCCTCCTGACGGCCTATGGGCTCGCCAAGTTCATCATGGGGTCGGTGTCGGATCGCAGTAATCCGCGCTGGTTCATGACGCTCGGGCTTTTGCTCACGAGCGGAGTCACTCTCGCATTTGGGCTCATGCCCGGGCTCTACAGTTCGCTTTTCGTGATCGTCGCGCTGCAGACGCTGAACGGCTGGTTCAACGGCATGGGTTGGCCGCCTTGCGGCAAGACCATGGTGCATTGGTGGAGCACCAAGGAGCGCGGCCAGATCGTGTCGGTCTGGAACGTCGCGCACAATGTCGGCGGGGCGCTGATCGCGGTCTTTGCGACTTGGGCCGTGACGCAGTTTGGCGACTGGCATGCGACGTTTTGGTTCAACGCGGCGATCGCGATTCTCGTCGCGGGATTGGTGGCGCTGCTCCTGCGCGATACGCCACAGAGCTGCGGACTGCCGCCGATCGAGCAGTTTAAAAACGACTATCCGCCGAACTATTCGGCCGCACATGAGCGGACATTTACCTTCAAGGAGATCTTTTTCACCTACGTCCTGACGAACAAGTATCTCTGGGCGATCGCGATCGCCAATGCCTTCGTCTACTTCGTGCGCTATGGCGTGGTGAATTGGATTCCGACCTACCTCCAGACGGCGAAGGGATTTAATTTTAAGGAATCAGGCATGGCCTGGACGGCCTTCGAGCTCGCGGGCATCCCCGGCACGATCCTCTGTGGCTGGCTCTCCGACAAAGTCTTCAAGGCACGGCGGGCGCCGGCGACGATTCTCTTCATGGCGCTGACCCTCGTGGGGCTCGTGGTCTACGGGCTGAATGGCAAGGGGCCGCTCTGGATCGACGTGGCCTCGCTCATCGCGATCGGGTTTTTCATTTACGGCCCCATTATGATGATCGGCCTCCATGCGCTCGACCTCGTGCCGAAGAAGGCGGCGGGCACGGCGGCGGGCTTCACGGGATTCTTCGGCTACTTCCTTGGTTCAGCGCCCTCCGGGGCAGGCGTGGGCTGGATCGCGGAAAAGTTTGGATGGGGCGGCGTGTTTTCGACGATGGTCGTCTGCTGCCTGCTTACGATCGTGTTTAGCGCGATGACGCTCGGTCACCGCGCCACCAGTTCCACTGCTGAAAAATGAAAAAAATCCTCCCGCTCCTCCTTCTCATCGTCGGCTCGGTGATGGCGCAGCCTGCGCGCCCGCTCGTCGTCGCGCATCGCGGCGCCAGCGGTTACCTCCCGGAGCACACGCTCCCGGCCAAGGCCCTGGCCTATGGGTTGGGGGCAGATTTCCTCGAGCAGGATCTTGTGCTCACGAAGGACGATGTGCCGGTGGTGTTGCACGACATCTACCTCGATACGGTGACCGACATTGCCGCGCGGTTTCCGGAGAAGAAACGTGCGGATGGACGTTTCTACGCGCTGGACCTCACGCTCGCGGAGCTGAAGCAGCTGCGGGTGTCGGAGCGCTTCAATGCCAAGACTGGAAAACCGGTGCTCGCCCAGCGCTTCCCGGCGGGGAAGTCGGAGTTTCACATCTCCACCCTCGAAGAGGAACTGCAGTTCATCCAAGGGCTGAACCACAGCAGTGGGCGCAACGTTGGAATTTATCCCGAGATCAAGCAGCCGAAGTGGCATCGTGAGCAGGGCCACGACATCAGCAAGATCGTGCTCCCGATCCTCGCCCGTTACGGCTACGCGACCAAGGCCGATGCGTGCTTCCTCCAATGCTTCGAACTGACTGAGGTGAAGCGCATTCGCGGTGAGCTCGGGTGGAAGGGTCGGATCGTCATGCTGCTCAATGGTAAGGGCAAGGAGCTGGATGGCGTGGACCATGATGCGCTCTGCACGGCGGCCGGCCTCAAGGAACTCGCGCAAGTGGTGGATGGCATCGGGCCGGCGATCGGGCGGATTGTGACCTGGACGACGGCCGGTGAGCAGAAGGTGACGACCT
Organism: Opitutia bacterium; assembly: GCA_947453695.1. Taxonomy (GTDB): domain Bacteria; phylum Verrucomicrobiota; class Verrucomicrobiia; order Opitutales; family Opitutaceae; genus GAS368. The sequence continues at coordinate 4,628 of CANGHW010000214.1, read as the reverse complement.
TGGTGAAAGACGCCCACGCCGCCGGCCTCGTGGTGCATCCTTACACGATCCGCCGTGATGATTTGCCCAAGAACTGTCCTTCCAGCGACGCCCTCCACGCTGCGCTTTTTCGCGACGCGGGAGCCGACGGCGTGTTTTCCGATTTCACGGATGTGACGCTGGCGTGGTTGAAGAAGTGAGGGGGAGGACGATCGGCGCTTACAACTCCAGGTTATCACCCGCGAGCATGACCCGCACGGTGTGACCTGCGGCGGCGGCGCGAGAAGCGAAAGCATGCGGGTCCTGGCGGATTTTTTCGTTGGTGTTGTAGTGCATCGGCACGCCGATCCTCGGACGGAGGAGGTCGAGGGCGGCAAGGGCGTCGTCCGGGCCCATCGTGTAGAAGTCACCGATGGGAAGGAGCGCAACGTCGAGGCCGTGGCGGGCGATGAGCGACATGTCGCCGAAGAGCGCGGTGTCGCCGGCGTGGTAAAGTGATTTGCCGGCGGCGCGGATGACGTAGCCGCTCGGCACACCCATGGGCAGGTTTTGGCCGCCGGGGAGTTCGATCGCGGAACTGTGGACGGCGGGCGTCATCTGGATGCGGCCCCACGGCAGATCGACGCCGCCGCCGGGCATGAGGTCGAGGGTCGCGGGGCGCGAGGCGTCGGCGGCGAAATGTTCGGCGAGTTCGTAGGGCGCGACGAGGGTGGCGCGGTGGAGATTGGCGAGGGCGAGAGCGTCGCAGATGTGGTCCAGGTGGGCGTGCGTGCAAAGGACATAATCGCAGGGGACGTCAGCGAGTGCGACGGGACCGTGCGGATTTTCCGTGAGGAAGGGGTCTATGACGAGGCGGGCCCCGGGGACCTCAACGAGAAAACAGGAGTGGCCGAAGTAGGTGAGACGCATCGGAGGGCGAAAGTGGCTCAGTCGTGGTGGACGCGGCGCAGCGCCCAAAGGATAATCACTGTGACAAAGAATAGCGCAGGTAGGAGGAAGAGCACGAAAGGAAAGCGCCGCACGTTAAGACGTGCGGCTACGAGGCGAGGCGGGGGTGGGTGGGCTGCTAGCTAGCGGTGAGCCAGGATTTCGCTGCGGCGAGGTCGCCAGGCGTGAGGCCGTGGCTCGCGGGGAGGAGCTCGACGGTCGTCTGCGCGCCACCGGCCCGAAGCAGGGCGGCGAGGTGCGGTGGGTGGTCGAGCGGGACGATCGGGTCGAGGTTGCCGTTGAGGAGCAGGACGCGTTTGCCGGTGAGAGAGCCAGCGGTGGCCGGTTGGTCCAGCACCACCATGGAGCGAAGCAGCACGGCGCCGCCGAGTGCTTCCGGGCGAAGCTGGAGCATCGTCGCGGCGACATTTGCGCCGTTGGAGAATCCGACGGCGATGAGTCGGGTGGGATCGAGATGATATTTCTTCGCCGAGACAGCGATCCAGTCGGCGAGTGCCTGGGTGCGTTGGGAAACCTCGACCGGATCGAAGACGCCCTCGGCGAGGCGGGCGAAGAAGCGCAGCGCGCCGCCTTCGCTGACGTTGCCCCGGGGACTGAGCAAGGCGGAACCGGGCGAAAGCGCCCGACCGAGGCGCACGAGGTCGTGTTCGTTGCCGCCGGTGCCGTGGAGGAGCAGCAGGGGCGGCGCGGCGGCATCGGTGCCGGGATGGAAGACGTGGTGAAAGGAGGTGAGCATGGTCAGGTGAGTTTGGGCAGAGCGGCTTCGATTTCGACGCGGTGAGCTTCGTATTGTGCGGGCAAGCGGAGAGACGTGCCGAGGGTGGCAGAGGATTCGTCGACGGTGAAACCGGGAGGATCGGTGGCGATCTCGAAGAGCACGCCCTCGGGCTCGCGGTAGTAGATCGAATGGAAATAGTTTCGGTCCATGACGGGACTCACGTGGTAGCCGAGGCCCAGTAAGGTCGCGCGGGCTTCAGCCTGGGTGGCATCGTTCGGCGTGCGGAAGGCGAGGTGGTGCACGGTGCCGGCGCCATTCAGCCCGCGGGGGAGGGCGGGATCGACGAGGAGGTCGACGAAGGTGCCCGGGCCACCGGCGGGCGGAGCAAGACGGATACGGCCTCCGGCAGTGGCAACCACCCGGTAGCCCATCGGGCCGGTGAGGAGTGCCTGGGTGCGCGGGGCATCAATGACGGCGATGGTGACGCCATGGAAGCCGCGGAGCGCGTGCTGGGCGGGAATCGATGGGTGAGTATGGCCGGTGCGCGCATCGGGAGCGGAGGTCGCGACGAGTTCAAGAATGAGTCCGTCAGGATCGTTGAAGCGCAGGACGGCATCGCCGAAGCGATCGGTGTCACGCGTGGCCGTCACGTGTTGGGCGGCCAAGTGGGCGGTCCAGAATGCCAGTGATTCCGTGTGGATGGAGAAGGAGGTCGCGTAGACCTGACCGTTGCCCGGACGGCCGCGGCGGAGACCCGCCCACGGGAAAAACGTGAGGATGGTGCCGGGTGTGCCGGCGCTGTCGCCGTAGTAGAGGTGGTAGGTCGTGGGATCGTCGAAATTGACGGTCTTCTTCACGAGGCGCAGGCCGAGGACTTCCGTGTAAAAGGCGACATTGCGCTGGGGATCAGAGGCCATCGCGGTGACGTGATGCAGGCCGGGAAGGGCGAGCGTCGGGGCGGAGGAGGCAGCGACCGAACCGGGGGAGGTGGGTGGGGTGTTCATGATTATAATTTAATATCAAAGTAATCGAAAAATGAGAAAATGCAAATGACAGTGGCGAGCAAGCGGGTCACGGAGCGGGAGCCGCGGCGGGCGAGGGAGAGCCGAGCCCGAGCTTCTTACAGAGGCGGGCGAGCTCGGTCTGCTCGGCGGGCGTAAGCGCGGCGAACTCGTTGGCGAGGCTGGTGGCGAGGCGCGGGAAGACGGTGGCAATGAGCTTGTGACCCTTGGTCGTGAGGGCGACGCGGATGAACCGGCGGTCGTGGGAATCTCGCTCGCGAGTGACGAAGCCATCGCGCTCGAGGTTGTCGACGACGAGGGTGAGGTTGCCGCCGCTCTTGAGGAGCTTGCTGGCGAGCTCGGATTGGAAAAGGGGACCGCGGTGATAGAGAGCCTCAAGCGCAGCGAACTGGGTGAAGGTGAGATCGGCCGGCAGGACGGTGTGGGCGCGGGCGGTGACTGATTCGGACGCCCGCATGAGTTTCACGTAAGTATCGAGGGCGAGGGCTTCGGCGGGGGAGTGACGGGAGCGTGGGGGCATGATGGTTCAATGTTGAAATAATGTGCGGAGGTCAAGGCGGAGAGCGTGATAGTGGTGGGGGGAGGGTTGAGCATCACGAGATGAGGCGTTGCGTAGTCGGTCCCACCTCTCACGAGGGGGCTACACGGGGGAGGCGGGGCGGTGGGCGCAAAAAAGCCCGCTCGGGGGGAGCGGGCTGAGGGAGCGGTGCGAAGCGACGCGAGTTACTTGGCGTCGATTTTGTTGATGCGGGCGAGGTGGCGGCCGCCTTCGAACTCGGCGGTGAGCCAGACCTTTACGATATGGAGAGCCTCGGCTTCGGTGACGGTGCGCTGGCCGATCGAAAGGCAATTGCCGTCGTTGTGGGTGCGATTCCAGATCGCGACCTGTTCGTTCCAGCAGAGGCCGCAACGGATGCCTTTGACGCGATTGGCGACGATGGCCTCGCCGTTGCCCGAGCCGCCGAGGACGATGCCTCGCTCGTATTCGCCGCGGGCGACGGCCTCCGCGGTGGGGCGGATGAAGTCAGGGTAGTCGCAACTGGCATCCGAGTAGGTGCCGAAGTCGCGCACGGTGTGGCCCTCGGCGAGGAGCATGGCTTTGATGGCTTCCTTGTAGGCGAAGCCGGCATGGTCGGAGCCGATGGCGATGGAGAATTTCTTCATGGGAGATAGGGAAGGGGAGACGGAGAGAGGGGGCGATGGCGAATCGGAAATGGGAGACGGTCAGGCGACTATTTTCCAGAAGGCTTGGCTGTCGGCGAGATCGGCCAAGACGGCGTCGGGCGCGTGGGCGGCGAGTTGCTCGACCGTGTGACTGCCCGTGGCGACGGCGAGGGCGCGGGCGCCGATGGCACGGGCACAGGCGATGTCGTGGGGCGTGTCGCCGATGATCCAGACGCGGTCGGGGGCGAAGGTCGTGCCGGTGTGAGCCTGGGCGCGGGCGAGCGCGTGAGGACCGAGGTCGTTGCGGTGTTCGGCGTCGTCGGCGAAGGCACCGAAAGGGAAGAACGGCCAAAGGCCGTGGTGGTCGAGTTTGGTGCGGGCGCCGCGCTCGAGGTTGCCGGTGAGGAGGCCCTGCGTGCAGGCGGGGAGGGCCGCGGCCTGGGCGAGGAGGTCGCGCACGCCGGGAAGGACGCGGGCAGCGGGATTGGCCAGGGCGGCAGGGAGGGCGGCGATGTAACCATCGATGCAGCGCCGGAAGTTTTCTTCCGACCACGGCACGTGATATTTCTCAAAGATACGACGCACGATCCAGCGATCGGTGCGGCCAGCGAACTCGATGTCGGCCAACGAACCCGAGATGGCGAAACTCTCCCGCAGCGCCGCCTCGAGGGCGACCATGCCGGCGCCGCCCGATACGATCAGGGTGCCATCGATATCCCAGAGAAGGAGGGTGCGCGTGGTCATGGAGAAAAAGACCGTCGGTAGGCTGCTGATGGTTGGCGAACCAAAATAGTGTG
>CANGHW010000213.1 GCA_947453695.1 Opitutia bacterium | reverse complement strand
GGCACGACGACCTTTGCCTCGGTCGGTGCCTTCAATCTCACGACCAACAGCCGCGACGCGGCGATCCTCGCGACCAATCTCGCGCCGGGCGCCTACACGGCGACGGTCAGCGGAGTCGGCACCGCCTCCGGGGTGGCGCTGGTGGAAGTTTACGACGTGAGCGGCGCGGCGCGGCTCATGAATCTCTCGACGCGGGCGCAGGTCGGCACCGGCAGTGGCATTATTATCTCCGGCTTGGTAATTTCGCCCGGTGATGGCCGCCGTCAGATTCTCGTCCGGGCGGCCGGTCCGGCCCTCGCGGGCTTTGGCGTCCCCGGTGCACTGGCTGATCCGGTGATTTCCATCGTGAATAACAGTGCGCCCACGGTGCAGGTGGCCTCCAACGACAATTGGGGCACCAACAGCAATGTCGCCTCGCTGAATGCCGCTTTTACTCAATCGGGAGCGTTTGCCTTTGCGCCTGGCTCGAAGGATGCCGCCCTGATTACTGATCTCGCGCCGGGTAGTTACTCGATCCAAGTGAGTGGCGCGGACAATTCCACCGGCCTCGCGCTGGTGGAGGTCTACGACATCACGCCGGACCAACTCGCGACGGTGGCGGTGGTTTCCACGAATCCTGCGACCGATACCAAGGGCGCTGCGCCCGGCACCTATTCCTTTACCCGCACGGGACCGACGGCGGCCCCACTCACGGCCTACTATCAAGTGAGCGGCACGGCCGCGGCTGGCGTCGATTTTGCCCCGCTCTCGGGCACGATCACGTTTCCCGCCGGGGTGAGCACGGTATCGCTTAACCTCACGGCCCGGTCCAGTGGCTCGGACGCCGAGATCAGCCGCACGGCCACAGTTTCGCTGGTGCCGGGCGCTGGCTACAGTGTCGCGGCGTCCAACGTCGCCTCCGTCACGATCCTCTACAATCCCGGCACGAACTACATCGCGTCGCTCCGCACTTCGTCCACCGCGACCGCTTCGACCGCCTACGGCACGGCGACGATCCAACTAAGCGGCGACAGCACCTTCGCGGTCGTGAACCTCAACTTCTCGGGCCTCAGCTCGCCGCAAACGGTCGCCTACCTCCGCCTCGGCACGCCGAACGAAGTCGGCACCGAAGTGCTGCGCCTCCCCAACGGTCAGGTCACCGGCCAGCGCTGGACCTTCCCCACCGAGGGTGCGCTGACGGCGGCCCAGATCGTCCAAGCCATCAAGGACGGCCGGATTTTCCTCAGCATCGAATCGTCCAGCTATCCCAGTGGTGAGCTGAAAGGGTCTTTCATTCAGAATAATGCGACGCTGGCCTTCACCGCACCGCCCGCGCCGGCCCTCCTGGACACGGCGCTCACGGCGGCCGAAGCGGCGCGCTTCCTGACCCAGACGACCTTTGGGCCGACCAAGGCGGAGATCGACGCCCTGACGGGCAAACGCCTCGCCGATCTCAATACCTGGATCACTGCGCAGATGGCGCTGACCGCCTCGCTGCACCTCGACGCCACGCGCGCTGATTTCAACGTCTACACGGTCGCGAGCAGCGACAATCCGCAGTTCTCGACCAACAACCGCCAGGCCGCATGGTGGAAACTCTCCGTCAGTGCGCCTGACCAACTCCGTCAGCGCGTCGCGTTTGCCCTGAGCCAAATCCTCGTGGTCTCGGACGTGCCCGGCACGCTCTTCAATAACCCGATCGGCATGGCCAATTACTACGACCTGCTCGTCAACGGGGCCTTCGGTAATTTCCGCCAACTGCTCGAAAACGTCTCCCTCAGCCCGGTGATGGGCTTCTATCTCAGCTCGCTGCGCAACGCCAAGGCCACCTTCGATGCGCGCACGGGAGCCGCGCTCACCTCCGCCGACGAAAACTACGCGCGCGAGATCATGCAGCTCTTCACCATCGGCCTGAATCAACTCCAGCCCGACGGCACCCTCAAGCTCGACCCGAGCGGCGTCCCGATCCCGACCTACGACCAGAAGACCATCACGGAAGTAGCCAAGGTCTTTACCGGCTGGGCCTTCGCCTCCGACACCACCAACGTAAATAATTTCCGCGGCTCGGCCGCGAACTACCTCGCGCCGATGGTCGCTTTCCCGACCTTCCACGATGACTCGCCGAAGACGCTCTTCAATGGCATCCAACTCGGCGCCAACCAAGGCCCGGTCAAGGACCTCAAGGACACACTTGATGCGCTGGTGAACCATCCCAACACCGGACCGTTTATCTCGCGCCAGCTCATCCAGCGTCTAGTCACCAGCAATCCCAGCCCCGGCTATGTTTACCGTGTCGCGCAGAAATTTGCCGATGATGGCACGGGCACCCGCGGCAATCTCGGCGCCGTCGTCCGCGCCATTTTGACGGACTACGAGGCCCGCTCTGCTGCCGTCGCCGCTTCCGCCAGCTTCGGCAAACTGAAAGAGCCGCTCCTCCGCGCCACCGCCATCCTCCGCGCCTTCAACGGCAACTCGAACTGGGGTCGCTACCAGATGTTTGTCGGACAGGGAGCGGAAGGCGCGCTCGGCCAGACGCCGATGCACGCCCCGACGGTCTTCAATTTCTTTGAGCCGAACTACGTCCAGCCAGGCGTCCTTGCGGCTTCCGGTCTCTACGCTCCGGAATACCAGATCCTGAACGACACCACGGCCATCAGCGCGCCCAACCAGCTGTGGAATTTCATCTACGCGAATCGCTCGACGACGAATACCTTCGATACCTCGATCGGAATCCAACTCGACAGCCTGCTACCGCTGGCCCGCACGCCGGCGGCGCTGGTCGATCAGGCCAACCTGATCCTCGCCGGCGGCGCGTTGCCAAAAGCGGTCACGGATCGCTTTACCGCGGCGATCACCGCCCTGCCGATAGGCATCGGGGCAACCTTTAACACTGCTAACGATATCGAGCGGGTCCGCTCCGCGCTTTACCTCACCGTCAGCGTGCCCCAAGGCGCGATCCAGAAATAACCCCACCCGTCGCCCCGCCGCCATGAATCCCAAGACCTCCGTTCCCGATCTCTCCCGTCGCAAGTTCGTCGGTGCCTGCTGCGCCACGGTAGGCGCCACCGGCCTGCTCTCCTCGCTCGCGCAACTGCGCCTCATCGGCGCGGTGGCCTCGCCGGGCAACGGTCCGATCGCTCCGCCCACGGCCGCTGCGCCCCAGGCCGACTACAAGGCTCTCGTGTGCCTCTTCCTCGCGGGCGGCAACGATGCGAACAACCTAGTCGTCCCGACCGACGCCGCCAACTACGCGGCCTACGCGACGGGACGCGGGGCCCTCGCTCTACCGCAGACCTCGCTCCTGCCGGTCACGCCGCGCACGAGCGATGGCCGCTCGTGGGGCATCCATCCTGCAATGGTGGAGCTGAAGAATCTCTTCGATCAGGGGAAATTCGCGGTCCTCGCCAACGTGGGCACGCTGGCCTACCCGATGACGAAGGCGCAGTATCTCAACGGCTCCGTGCCGCGCCCCTCGCAGCTCTTCTCCCACAACGACCAGCAGGTCGAGTGGCAGAGCAGCATCGCTGACAAACCTTTCGTGACCGGTTGGGGCGGCCGCCTCGCCGACCTTACGAATGCGTTTAACGCGAACAATCGCATCTCGATGTCGATCACCCTGAACGGGCAAAACTCCTTTCAGGTTGGCAAGAACGTCGACCAATATGCGGTCGGCACGGGCGGCGCGATCGCACTCACCGGCAGCGGCACGGGCACCTCGGTCAACGGCCTGCGCACGGCTGCGCTCAACGACGCCCTCGCGATGCAGAACGCCAATCTCTTCGAGACGGCGTTTGGTGGCGTGACGACGAGCGCTCTCGGGGCCAGTTCGCTCATTTCGAGCGTGATCACGGGCACCAGTCCCTTTGCCACGATCTTCAACGGCATCCCCAACACCAGTCTCGCGCAGCAACTCCACATGGTGGCGCGCCTCGTCAACGCCCAGCAGACCCTGAGCCTCAAGCGCCAGATCTTCTTCGTCCGCGTCGGCGGCTGGGATCTGCACGACAATCAAGTGGTCGGCGGCAACACGACCTCGGGTGCCCACGCCACGCTGCTCCGCGACGTGAGCCAATCGCTCAACGCCTTCAACAACGCGCTCACCCAGATCGGCGCGCAGAATCAGGTCACGACTTTCACGGCCTCGGACTTCGGCCGCACCTACAACACCAACGGCGATGGTTCCGACCACGGTTGGGGCAGCCATCACTTTCTGATGGGTGGGGCGGTCAAGGGCGGCGACATCTACGGCCGCATGCCCGAATTTGCGATCGATGGACCGGACGACACTGGCCGAGGCCGCTGGATTCCGACCACGAGTGTCGACCAATACGCTGCGACGCTTGCTACTTGGTTTGGGGTGAGCCCAACGGACTTGCCGACGGTGCTGCCGAATATCGGTCGCTTCGCCAGTAGTGATCTCGGCTTCATGGTGTAAGGCGGACCCTCGTCCGCCCCGCTGCGCCTGCGATGTCCCTGCGCTCCCGTTTCATCTCCATCGCCGCGATCCTCCTGGGAGTCGCGGCGTTCTTTTTCTGGAGGCGCGAAGCCGCGCCGGTCCCTGCGCCCATTCGTCCGCCCGCAGCGGTCGTCGCTTCGACGCCTCCTCCAGCCCCGACGCCGGCGCCAGCGGTGACCCCGACCCCGGAAGATGCGGGCAGCCCCATCGCGAATGACTTGAATGCCCCGGCGGGCACGATCCGGCGCGACCTGCAAATCCTCGACGAACTCTTTGGGGCGTTTCACACCAACTTCCCCCGCCTCGGCAATCCGGTTGGTGAGAATCACGAAATTACTGCTGCACTGCTCGGCGACAACCCCGCGAAGTTCCCCTTTCTCTCCCGCTCGCACCGCGCGCTCAACGCGAAGGGTGAACTCTGCGATCGGTGGGGCACGCCGTTTCGGTTTCACCAGATAAGTGGCACCACGATGGAAATCCGCTCGGCCGGACCCGATCGCAAGTTCGGCACACCGGACGACGCGGTGTTCCCGCCATAAGGTGATTGGGCCGGGGTAGTGGCGGTGCACGGCCGTGGGACCGGCGGTTCGGCTGGTTTGGAGGGAACTTTCGTAGTCGTGTCCGCGTCTCGACAAGGCCCGCGCCATCCGCATCGTTTTTGCGTTCTCCTCCCCATGCACACCCAACGCTCCTACTCCCACCGCTCCGCCCTGCGCGCGTTTACGATGATGGAACTCCTCGTCGTCCTCGCGATCCTCGGGCTCCTCGCCGGTCTCGCGATTTCCAATGTCACCGGCATCTTTGGTGGCGCGCAGGCCTCCACCGCCGAATTGTTTGTGAAGGAAAGCATGAAGACGTCGCTTTTCACCTACCGCATGACGATGGGCGACTACCCTTCGACCGGGGATGGCCTGCAGGCCATGCTGACGGCCCCGGGCACGAAGGCGGAACGCTGGCGCGGCCCCTATATTGAAGGCGGAAAAATCCCGCTCGATCCCTGGGGTGAGCCCTACCAATACGCCTATCCCGGCAACAAGAACAAAGGCACCTACGATCTTTGGTCGAAGGGCCCCGACAAGCAGAGCGGCACGGCCGATGACATCGGCAACTGGGACAATACGCCTGCCAAGTGATCCGTGCTCCCCGTGCCGCCCGTCCTTTGCCGGTAGCCCCACGGGGTAACGTAGGGGCGTGCGCGCGGTGGTCAGGTCGGAGCCCCGCACGCCGCGGGGCCTTTACGATGCTCGAGGTGCTCCTCGCGCTCGCCCTGATCGCGCTCCTCGGCGGCGTGTTGATCGGAGGCGGCTCGAGCCTACTCGCCGACAAACCGCAGTCGGCGGACGATGTGTTTTGGCAGGCGGTGCAAGCCAGCCGGAAGCAGGCGCTCAAAGACGGAAAAGATGTGCGCCTGGGGTTTGATGCGAAGGAGAAGAAGTTTGTGCTGTCCGACGCGGCGAGCTCCGGGGCGGCGATCAAAGATTTTGCGATCCCGGCGGCCAACGACCTCGCGATCACGTTTCTCACCACGCAGAAAGGCGCCAGCATGATCCTCCTCGGCGGCGTCGCGGTGGAAACGCAGACGCTGCCGGCGGTGACGTTTTATGCCGATGGCACATGCACGGCCTTTCGCCTGCAGATCCAGCAAGGCTCGAGCACGCGCGCCCTCGCGATCGATCCTTGGACCTGTGCGCCAGTCCTCGTGGCCAAGGATCCCAACGCGCCGTGAGATCCGTCCGCTCCAGAGCCGGGTTTACGCTGGTCGAAGTCTTGATGGCGATACTGATCCTCGCCCTCTCGGCGACGATCTTGGCCTCGGCCTACCTGAATGTGCTCAACGCCTATGCGGTGGTCGAACGGGGCGCGCAGGCCGATGCCGATGTTAATTTTGCGCGCGCCCAAGTCCTGCTTGAACCGGACCGCAAGAAACTCGAGAAAGGCGGCGAGTTCGACACGACCGACGGCCGGCATGTGAAGTGGGAAGTGGACATTCTGCCCACGGCCACGGCTGACCTGTTTACGGTGACCTTCACCTGCACCAGCGGAGCGCTGGCCGAGGCGGAGCCGCAGAAGACGGTGCAGACCTTTATGCTCCTGCGGCCCACGTGGTCGATCGACGCGGCGGAACGCTCGAAGCTCCGCGAAGAAGCGAAGAAACGCATTACGGAGATGCAGGCGAAGAAAGTCTGAGGAGATGGCCCCAATGACCAAGGACCACGCATCCCGTTCTCTCTCTCCTTCCCGGCTCCGGCGGCACGGAGGATTTACGCTGCTCGAGATTCTCCTCTCGCTCGCGCTGGTTGGTCTGATGCTCATCGCGCTCAACACGTTTGTGTTCTCCATGGGAGAACTCTGGGGGCGCGGTTCCGACGTGCACCTCTTCGACCGGCACGTGCGCGCCGTCACGCGGTTTCTCGAGCGGGAGCTGCGCAGCGCGGTGCTGCCGCCGGCGGCGAAGCCGAATTCGACCCCGATTGCCTGGCAGGAAGTCCGCCCGCAGATGGGCATCACGGAAAAGCTCCTCACCTTTGATCTCACGGCGGGCAGCCGACTGTTTGTCTGGCCCGAGCGCCCGCTGCCGGAAGTCGTGTGCTCGCTGCAAGTGCGGGAGCGCGACGGCCTCTACCTCCTCTGGCACTCGCGGCTGGAGAAGAATTTCGACACGGAGCCGCCGCGCGAGACGCTCGTGACGCCGCTGGTGACGGGGATCGCCTACGACTACTACGAAGTGGACTTCAACCGCTGGACTACAGAGCGCACGCTGAAGCTAGACACTACGGGTGAACCGAAAGTCCCTCAACGCCTCCGCCTCACCTTTACCTACGACAAGATGACGAAGGAGAGCGTGGTAACGCTCCCCGGCCCGACGGGAGGGCTCCCGCTATTCTGATGCGCGCCGCCTGCTCCCTTCCTCGGCGTCTCAGCCGCGCCTCCGTGCTCGTGATCGTGATGATCACGCTGCTCTTCGCGGCGTTTGCGCTAGTGGCCTTCATCGAAAAGGCCGGCAACGACCTCCTCGTCGAACACCGCGAAATGCAGGCGCGCCGGCTGCGGATGGAAGGCTACTCGGCCCTCGAAGTGACCCTCGCGACGCTGGAGGACTTTCGGCAGGTGCTCAATGGACTCCACAGCCCCGCCGAAGGGTGGGGCGATCCGCTCGCCTTTGCGGGCTACACGCCGAGCGAAGACCGCACGGTCGAAGTCACGTTTGACGACGAGAGCTCCAAACTGTCGCTGCCGAATACCAACGCGCAGGTCCTCGCCCGTCTCTTTGAAGTCTGGCAGGTGCCCAAGCCCGAGGCCGAATCCGCGGCCGATGCGCTCATGGGCTGGATGAAGCGGGATCACGTCTACACCACGGCCATCTCGCCAAACTACGATCACGGCTCCGTGCCCTACGAAGTGCCGGGGCGCTCGTTGCGCACATTCGACGAACTCGCCGCGATCGAGAAGGTGCGGGACATTTTTTACACCGACGATGGCCGCGCGAACGACCTGTGGCGGCGCTTCGTGGACAACGTGTCGCTGCTCAACTTTGCGAAACCCAACCTCAATGCCGCGAAACCCGATGTGCTCCTCGCGCTCGGCCAGTTTGATCTCAGCCAGCAGCAAAACATCACGGACTACCTGTCCGGGGAGGGCATGTTTCAGTCGAGCGGTCCCGGCTACTTCAAGAGCCTGAACGACGCCCAAACCGTCACCGGAAGCGCGGGCGGCAACTCCGGGGCCTTTGCCACGACGATCAGTGCGCTGCGGGTGAACATCCTCGTGCGTGAAGGCCGATCCGAGTTTCGCCTGGCCGCCGTGGTGACCACCGGCAATGCCGCGAGCCCGGTGCAGACGACGGCGACGTCGACCCGGCCCAAAACGAGCTCGTCGCCGACAACGACGCCCACGCCAAACGCGGCCGGCACGACGGCCAACGGCGCCAACGCGGCGGGCAATGCGACGGGGACCGCCGCCGGCGCAAACTCCAAGAACCTCAATTACCCGTTTACGCTCTTGGAAATTAAGGAAAATGATGAGATTCCTCCGCTTCCACCGCCTCCGCCTGCGCCCAACTAAACCATGAGCTTCCTCGCCACCCTCCGCTCCGGCCCGCCGCCGCCCAAGGTCGCGCTGT
>CANGHW010000212.1 GCA_947453695.1 Opitutia bacterium | reverse complement strand
GGCTTTCTCCGTGATGTGCCAGGCACCCATTTTGAAGAGCAACGAGGACTTTCCATGCACCACCTCATCATGGGAAAAAACCGTGACGAAGTTTTCCGCATATTGGTAGAGCATACCAAACGTCAGGTCGCTGTGATGCCAGCGCCGCACGATCGATTCCTTCGCAAAGTAGCGCAGGGTGTCGTTCATCCATCCCATGTTCCACTTCAAGTCGAAGCCAAGGCCGCCATCTTTCGTGGGCCGGCTCACCCCCGGGAACGACGTGCTTTCCTCCGCGATCGTAAGCGCGCCAGGATAATATTGGTGGACAAGGTCGTTTACCCGGCGGAGGAAATCAATGGCCTCGAGATTCTCGCGACCGCCAAACTTGTTCGGCACCCACTGGCCCTCTTTGCGCGAATAATCGAGATACAGCATCGAGGCCACCGCGTCGACTCGCAGACCATCGAGGTGATACCGGTCCAGCCAGGCGAGCGCGTTGGCGATGAGGAAGCAACGCACCTCATTTCGGCCATAGTTGAAAATAAGTGTCCCCCAATCCATGTGCGCACCTTGGCGCGGATCGGCGTGCTCGTAGAGGTGCGTGCCGTCGAATTCGGCGAGGGCGAAGCTATCACGCGGAAAATGGGCGGGCACCCAATCGAGAATGACGCCAAGTCCGCGCCCGTGGAGGTAATCCACGAACCAAGCGAAGTCCTCGGGCGACCCGAAGCGGTGGGTCGGCGCGAAAAATCCGGTGACCTGATAGCCCCATGAGCCATCGAAAGGATGCTCGGCAAGTGGCATCACTTCGATGTGCGTAAAGCCCATCTCGACGGCGTAGTCGGCGAGCTGAGTTGCAAGCTCGCGATAAGTGAGAGGGCGGTCGGCGTCCTCCGGCTTGCGCCTCCACGATCCGAGGTGAACCTCGTAAACCGACATCGGTTTATCCAGTTGTCCGGCACCAGCCTGCCGACGGTCCATCCACACCGAATCCGTCCAGACGAACTTCCGTGGATTACAGACGATCGCGGCGTTATTCGGCGGCGGCTCGAAATAGGTGCCGTAGGGATCGGTCTTTAACCGGACGACACCCGCCTGATCACGAATCTCAAATTTGTAGAGCTCGCCCTCACCGAGTCCCGGCACAAAAAGCTCCCATACGCCGGAGGCGCCAAGGGTGCGCATCGGATGAAAGCGACCATCCCATTGATTGAAGTTACCCACGACGGAAACGCGTGCGGCCGAAGGTGCCCAGACTGCAAAAGCGACGCCGGGCACGCCATCCAGCGTGCGCACATGCGCTCCGAGCTTTTCGTAGATGCGATGTTCATTACCCTCGTTGAAGAGGTAGAGGTCCTGGTCGCCCAGCGTGGGGAGAAAGGAGTATGGATCGTAGAACTGGCGGATCTCGCCGTTGGCGTAGGTCGCCCGCAACTGGTAACGGAAAACCGAAGATCTCTTGCCAATGAACGCCTCGAATAGGCCTTCGGCCGCAACTTGCTTAAGGGGGTGCGCCTTGGGCGCCGGCGCGCCGAGTTCGACTACCTCGCAACTCTGCGCACCACTGAGAAATGCCCGGACGACCACCCCTTGGCTCCGGTTGCGCACCATGGGGTGCATCCCCAGCACCGCGTGCGGTGAAGCGTGCTTGGCGTGGAGTAAGGCAGCGAGGTCGAGTTTGGATATGATCACGCAGGCTTTAGGGGTTGTGGAAAAACTGAGACAACGGGTTGACGGCGTCTAGCTGCGAATGCGCGCAAATTTTGCCCTGGAAAAAGCGCATGCAGCCTTAACCGGTATTTTTCAGGCCCCCGGAAATTCCGTTGATCGTCAACTCCACCACAGCGCGGGCGGACTCCACCTCTTCGGCCGAAATCTTCTTGGTCGCACGCAACCGGCGAAGCATTTCCACTTGAATGAAATTGAGCGGATCAATGTAGGGATTGCGCAACGCGACGGATTGCCGGAGCACCGGCTCGCCGGCGAGCAGCTGCTTCTGACCGGTGACGGCAAGGATCGCCCCCTCGGTGCGCATGAATTCAGATTCAAGCAGCGCAAAAACCCGCCGCCGGATCTTCTCATCCTCCACCAGCCCGGCATAGAGGGCGGCGATGCCCATGTCGGCTTTCCGCATCGTAAGCTGGGCGTTGTCGATCAACGTCTGGAAAAACGGCCACTCGGCATGCATGGTGCGTAGCAACTTCTTACCGGGAGCTCCGCGGGCCAGCACGGCATCGAGTGCGCTCCCGAGACCAAACCAGCCGGGAAAATTAAAGCGGCTCTGCATCCAGGAAAACACCCACGGGATGGCACGAAGATCTTCCACACTCGTCGTGGCCCGCCGAAACGTCGGACGCGAGCCAAGCTTGAGGTTGGAAATCTCGTCGATTGGCGTGGCCTGCTTCCAGAAGACGAGGAATTCCGGGTCGTCGTGCACCGCTGCCTTGTAGGCCGCGAAGCCGGCCTCACTCATAGTGGCCATAGCCTCTCGCCATTCGGCGGGTATCGCACTAGCCTGCTCGGCGGCATGGGTGCCAAGCATCACGCCGTAGGCCATTTGCTCTAGGATACGATGGGCGAGATCCGGGTCATGGTAGCGCGTCGACAACACTTCGCCCTGTTCCGTAACGCGAATGCCTCCGTCGCGCAGACCGGCCGGCTGCGCAAGAATCGCCTTCGCCGCGGGACCGCCGCCACGCGCTACGCTGCCGCCGCGGCCGTGAAACAAGGTGAGGCGCACTTCAAAGCTCCGACATACTCCGGCAATCTCCTCCTGCGCCTGGTAAAGGGCCCAATTGGCCGTCAGGTAGCCGCAATCCTTGTTGGAATCTGAATAGCCCAACATCACGTGCTGATGGGCCGGGGCCTTGCGGCCGGGCAGAGCGAAAAGCGTCGAGAGAATCTCTGGCGCACGCTGCAAATCATCAAGGGTCTCAAACAGTGGTGCGATGGGAAGCGCCGCGCCCGTGAGCCTTTGCAACAATTCCACTTCAAGGATGTCGGATACGCCATCCGTCATGCTTATGATGTAAATGCCGAGCGCCGCCGGGCCGAATTTCGCGATCGCGCGGGCGGCGAGCGCCAAAGGATCGAGGACATTGCGCGTCGCCGAGGAATACTTACCGAGTTCCGCGACACTTTGCATATTCACCGTTCCGAGAGCACTGAGCAGGACCGCTCGCTTGGCATCCTCGGTCAGTTTCGGGTAATCGCTGCGGCTGAGAATCTCCGCGACCGCGGCCTCGTGATGCGACGAGTGTTGTCGTAAATCGAGGTGCGCGGTATGAAGGCCAAAGATCTCCAATTGCTGAATGGCGCGCCGCAGCTCACCTCCGGTGAGAATCGCCCCCCGGCCCGAGGCCAGACTAGAACGGATCGTCTCGAATGTCTCCGCCACAGTCGCTTGATCAAGGCACGTGCCGACGACTGAATCCGCGGCCAATACGCCGCTATCACGCACCTCACCCACCGACTGGGTCAGCCGTTCGCGCAATACCCCTAGTAGCAGACGATACGGTTCGTGCGGATAGCGCTTGCTGAGATCCTCGATGTGTTTGGACAGGTGGAGATTTTCGCGCAGTTCTTTCTTCAACGCCGGAACCACCGAATCGCGCCGGTCGCTCACCGTCAGCGTGCGGGCGAGCTCACGAGCGGCGAGACGGGTTTTCTCAATCGCCAGGCGTCGATTGAGGAGCAGCACCTCGGCGGTCACAGCTGCCGTTACATTCGGGTTGCCGTCGCGATCGCCGCCGATCCACGAACCAAATGTCAACCAGCCCGCAGGGGCTTTCACGGTCGGATAGTGCTGCGCCAGAGCCTGCTCGAGATCGGCCTGCAGGCGCGGCAGCGTCTCGAACAGCGTGGTATCAAAATACCACAGTCCTGTGCGGGCTTCATCCGCCACCTCCGGACGCGCCACACGGCTGCGATCGGTCAACCAGAGAGAGGCAATTTCCCGCTCCACGCATTCGGGCTCCAGCACGGTTGGGTCCGCGGTGGTGGCCGGCTGGGCCCGGGCGCGAAGAATTTCGCCGAGGCGACGCAGTTTCGTGAGCAGCGTTCGGCGTTTGGACTCCGTGGGATGCGCCGTAAAAACGAGCTCGATGCCAAGGCGATCTACGATCGCTTGCATAGCGGAAGCATCTACCCCCTGCCCTTTGAGTTCCACCACCGCCGCTTCAATCGTTTCGCGCATCGGCTTGCTTTCAGCGCCGTCGGTGATTCGAGCAGCCCGGCGCTGGCGCAAAAGCATGATGCGGAAATTCTCTTCCGCTAAATTTACCAACTCAAAGTAGAGGGTGAACGCCATCGCCTGATTAAAGGCCACCGCAGGTGACAGGGAGGCCACGGTCGCGGCGAGCTCCCGCTCTGCGGCCGCTTCGCCGGCGCGGCGGGCCTTCGCCAGGCGCCGCAAAACTTCGACGGTGTTGAACGTCTCCCTCCCCTCTAATCGTGTGATTACCCGTCCGAGGGCGCTACCGAGGGCGCGCACTTCCGCCCGGAGGGCGCCGAGTTCATGGAGAGCGGACGAGGCAGGGACAGGGGAACGAGACATGGAGACAGGCACGATGGGTTCTGGTTGGTTCCCGCCAAAGCCAAAATCGCGCCATAATTTCAACCTGCTGCCGGCTTGCCTGCCCGCCGGACGCCGCCTTTGCTCCGCCCGTGCTACGCCGATTCGCCTTGGTTTCGCTCCTATCTATCGCCGCCGTCCTCGGCTGGTCCGCCGAGTCGCGGCCACTTAATATCGAAGCGGACTCCGCGGAACTCGACGGCAAAACGGGCGAACGTATTCTACGGGGACACGCTCAAGCTTCTGACGGGGTGACGCTAATCACGGCCGACGAGATCCGCGAAAACTCCGCTGCCGAAACGATCACGTTTGCCGGCCGCGTGGTGTTCACCAGAGCCGAGATTCGCCTCCTCGCCGACAAGCTTACGGTGCAACGTCGAGCCCAGACCTTTACCGCTGAACGTGTCCGATTCGGGGTGCACCCCTACTATGCCGAGGGCGAAACGGCCTCCGGAACCTTCCAGGAAATCACGGTCACCCGTGCGGTGGTGACCTATGGTGAACCAGGCCCGTGGCAGCCCACGTTCAAGGCCGACAAAGTAATTTACTCGCCCGGTCAGCGCCTTCGCACCGAGAACGCCCAGGCGGGTATTGGCCATGCGCAACCCCTTCCCTTCCCTAAATTCTCCCAGAACCTGAAGGAACCGCTCGTTTCGTTCGCCTCCCTCAACGGGGGCTACCGCTCCTCTCTCGGCGCGTTTGCCGAGGCCGGACTTCACCTTCCGACCGCCGCCAACCTGCGTCTCGGCGGCGATCTTGGCCTCTATTCTTCCCGCGGGGTTATGTTCGGTCCGTCCGGCAGTTACGGGCGCACCGCAGGCGAGCCGTCCGACACCCGCGGCTATTTTCGCACCGGCTACATCAACGACCACGGCGACAAAAAGTCCGACGTGCTCGGACGCCCAGTCCCGGAGAATCGCGGCTACGTCGAGTGGCAGCACGAACAAAAACTCACCGACCAGCTCTCGCTCACCGCCCAACTCAATTGGTGGAAGGACTCCGAAATTCTCCGTGATTTCCGCCCACGCGCCTTCTTCCCGGTGCAGACCCCCGACACCTTTGTCGAATCCGCTTACGCCGGCTCCAACTTCCTCGTTTCGCTCTTCGCGCGCTTCCAGCCAAATTCCTTCAACCGTGTGCAGGAACGCCTGCCCGAGTTGCGCTTAGACCTTCTCCCCACCGCCATCGGCAACGGCTTAATCGAGCGCTTCAATGCCAGTGCAGTGTTCCTGAGGGAAACACAGGTTGCGGATCGCGTGCTCTCTGCGCGCCTGACGACCACCAATCCAGCAGTCCCAGTCGTCGGCGTTCCCTCGCTCAATTGGGAGTATTCACCCGCTGCGCTCCGCTACCTCTCGTCTGGCCCCGAGTATCGTTCAACGCGCTTCGATGCCTATTACTCCCTCGAACGACCGTTCGCCTACCAGGATTGGTTCGCGTTCACGCCCGTCGCCGGTGCCCGCGTCACTCGCTACACCCAACAACACGAGACTCAGGTAGTCGCTATCCCGCTCTCCTCACGGCGGGTGGTTCTCGTCGACGCGCCGCTCGCCGATCGGCCAGCGTATACCCGCGCTCTCGGCGAAATCGGTTTCGACACCGCGCTCCGCACCAGCGCCACATGGGACTACAAAAACCCGCTCTGGAAAATCGACGGCCTCCGCCATCTACTCACGCCCAAGCTGAGCTACCGCTACATCCCCGAAGCCGCCAAAGGCGCCAACCGCATTCTCCCAATTGATCGCCGCACTTTTGCCACCTACCTCCAGCCCCTAGGTCTCGGCAACCAGCGCAACATCGACGATCTCAGCGCTACCAACACTCTCCGCGTAGGCTTCGACAACACTCTCCAAACCCGCGACCCCGTCTATGGATCCCGAGATTTGTTGTCCTTGAACGTCGCC
This sequence comes from Opitutia bacterium, assembly GCA_947453695.1. Classification (GTDB taxonomy): domain Bacteria; phylum Verrucomicrobiota; class Verrucomicrobiia; order Opitutales; family Opitutaceae; genus GAS368. The sequence continues at coordinate 2,139 of CANGHW010000212.1, read as the reverse complement.
AACGATTTTCGCTTCAAGCGCAATCCCACCGCCACAGGTCCAGAGCGCCGGGTCTCCGAAACCCATGCCGAGTTCGCGTTCGCCCCCGCGAACTGGGTCGCCGTCGATGTTTACCAGAGTTTCGCGCCACAAAGCCTCACCCTCCGCGAGTTCAACTCCGGAATAACTCTCCGCGACGGCGATGCGTGGTCCTTTCGCTTCTCAAATAATTTTCTGCGCCATCAGATCCAAGACTACCAATTGGACGGACGGGTGAGGATCAATGAGACCTACGAGGCTTTGACGCGACTGCACTACGACGCCCGTCGTCGTCGCTTCAACGAGCAGGCCTACGGTCTCGCCCAAAACCTTGGCAACACCTGGCTCGTTTCCTACATCGTCAGTCTCTATTCGGGCCCGCGTCGAGAAAGCCACTTCGGTCTCAACATCCAGATTGAGGCCCGCGGCTTCTGATTTTAGCTTCGGCGCCGGTGCGGTTATGAATGTAGTTCACTCGATGTATTTGCCCGCAGCAATCGGCGAGCTGCACCACGGTGGAGGGATCTAAGTCCTTTCACGTATGGAGAAGTTGGAATGACCGAGGTTTCGGCTCCTCCGAGCATACCGACCGTTTGATCGATCGGCTTCAGGGGAAACTGAATTGCTCGTGTTCGGCGCGAGAGCCGTCTGTTGTGGCACCAATGGTTGCGCAGCCCCTACTCACCTCCCCAACCCGGCATCGGATGTCAAAGGATGATCCCCAAAACCGTAAAGCCGCCCCGCGCTCCAACGAGCGATACGGGCGATGGACGCTTGCCTTGGGTTTCCGATTAGCAGCTACGCTCTGTGGTCTGCTGCCGTTTGGTTTACGAGCCGGGCTTAGTCCAACGGAGACCAAGATTGTAGCTACGGTCGACGCCCTCGTCGGCGAGTTTCCACACGACCTGGAGCGTGCGGTTCTGATCAACAGCGCGACGGAAAACCTTACCGGGGTCCGCGAAGTCGCCAACCTCTTCGCCTCCCAGCTGAGCGCGCTGGGCTTTGCCAGTCGGTTTGCCGAACTGCCAGCATCCACGGGACGCGCGGGACATCTCGTGGCAATGCGGCAAGGCACCCGAGGCAAGCGTGTTTTGCTCATCGGCCACCTCGACACGGTTCTTCCGGGCGGCAGTTATCGCCGCGAAGGCGATCGGGCTTTGGGCTCAGGAACCAGCGACATCAAGGGAGGCGACCTTATCCTCCTTTATGCGTTGCGCGCGCTATATACCGCCGGCGCACTCGATGATACTCAGATCACCGTAGTGATGACCGGAGACGAGGAGGCTGTCGGTCGGCCCATCGAGCTGGCCAGAGCCGAGCTCATGACGGCGGCCAAGAATAGTGACCTCGCTCTTTCGTTCGAAGGCGCAATCGGCCAGACGGCAACCGTGGCACGACGAGGCAGCATGTCATGGGAGGTCGAAGTGCAGGGCGCAACAGGTCACTCGTCAGGCATTTTTTCGGCCGCGATGGGCGCTGGTGCGGTGTATGAGGCTGCGCGAATTCTCACCGCGTTCTACGAACTTCGTCGGATGGATGGACTCACTCTAAATCCCGCGCTGATTGTTGGTGGCACGGAGTCCGCCCTCACCTCCACCGGTGGAACCGTAAGTGGTAAAGGAAACATTACCGCCCAAACGGCCCGCCTACGCGGAGACCTCCGCACGGTAAGCGCCGAACAACTGGCAGAGGCTCAGACAAAAATGCGGACGATAGTTGCCCAGAGCCTGCCTCGCACCTCAGCCAAAATAACCTTCAGCGAGGGCTATCCTGCGATGCCGGACTCAATGGGCAACCGGGCCCTCTTGGCCGAACTCGATACGGCCAGCCGGGACCTGGGTTTTGGCCCCATCACGGCCTACGATCCCCGCTCGCGCGGTGCAGGTGACGTCGCATTTGTCTCACCGCCTTTGCCGGCCATCGATGGCCTCGGGATTCGAGGAGGAGGCGCCCATGCGCCTAACGAGTGGGCCGATCTCGCCACTGCTCCCGAGCTCGTTAAGCGCACTGCGGTGCTGATCTATCGACTCACCCATCAGCGGGTCGAGTGATCAACACGTCGCGCAAAGTTTGACGGCGCTACCCACGCCCTCCAGCTGTTGAACATGGCCACTTCGGATT
>CANGHW010000211.1 GCA_947453695.1 Opitutia bacterium | reverse complement strand
TCTGTCGCGACCCGGCGGACATCTGTCGCGACCCGGCGGACATCTGTCGCGACCCGGCGGACATCTGTCGCGACCCGGCGGACATCTGTCGCGACCCGGCGGACATCTGGCGTGACCCGGCACCGATCTGTCGTGACCCGGCGGACGTCTGTCAGGTCCCGGCACGGATCTGTCGTCACCCGGCACGCGTCTGTCGTCACCCGGCACGGATCTGTCGCGACCCGGCACCGATCTGGCGACACCCGGCGCCCGTCTGTCCTCGCCCGGCACGCTTCTGTCTCGGCCCGGCGGATCGCTGCCACGACCCGGCACGTCGCTGGCGTGACCCGGCGGCCGTCTGGCGCGGGCCGGCACCGTTCCGACCGGACCCGGCGGCCGGCTATCACAACCCGGTGCGGATCTGGCGCGACCTCGCGCGAAGCCAGCCTCACCCGGCGGCGCGCTACCATGACCCGGCGGCGCACCGCTCCTCCACCTCCGCGCTCGGTAAGCCTCTCCTCCCGCACCTTCCCCGCCTCGCCGGCCGCGCGCTCGCTTGCGCTGGCGCGTGCATTAATCTCCCTCTTTGGCGCTTGGAGCGTTCGTGATCGTGCGTCGCCCGCTCTTCCGCTGTCCTCCCCTTTCGCCTCGATGCTCGTCCGCCTGCCTCCCCAGCCCCGCTTCGCCCGCTATCTCGGCATCGACTACTCGGGCGCCGAGACCCCGACCAGCAGCCTCAAGGGGATGCGGGTCTATGCGGCCTCGCCCGCCGACGCGCCGGTCGAAATCCTCCCCCCGCCCGGCCCGCGCAAATATTGGACGCGCCGCGGTCTCGCCGAATGGCTCGCCGCGGAACTCCGCGCCGGCCCACCCACCCTCGTCGGGATCGACCACGCCTTTTCGTTTCCCCTCCGCTATTTCGAGACGCACCTGATCCCCACCGATTGGCCCACCTTTCTCGCCGACTTCTGTCACCACTGGCCGACCGATCAGGACCAGACCTACGTCGATTTCGTGCGCGAGGGTATCGCTGGCCACGGCGCCGCGCGCAGGGGCGACGCCCGCTGGCGGCGGCTGGCCGAGCTGCGCTGCCGCGCCAAATCGGTCTTTCATTTCGATGTGCAGGGGAGCGTGGCGAAGTCCACCCACAGCGGCCTGCCTTGGCTGCACTTCCTCCGCCAACAGCTCGGCCCGCGCGTGCATGTCTGGCCCTTCGAAGGGTGGGCGCCGCCGGCCGGAGTCTCCGTCCTCGCCGAGGTCTATCCGTCGCTTTGGAGCCGGGGCTTTCCCGCCGAAGGACGGAACGCCGATCAACACGATGCCTACAGCGTCGCCCGCTGGATGCGCCAGACCGATGCCGCCGGCGAACTCCCCGTCTATTTTCAGCCCAGCCTGGGCGAAGGCGAAACCGCCGAGGCCAGTGTGGAAGGATGGATCCTCGGCCTCCGCTAAACGTCGCCTTGGCCCCGGCGCACTTCCCCCGTGGCCGACCGCTGCTCCGTTTGCGCCCCACGCGCCCCGGCCGCGCCAGCCTTCACTTCTCCTTCATCACATACACGCCGTCCCAATTTTCCGGAGGCGGCTCGCGGCGGTAGTCGGCAGTGATGTCGAGGTAGACGAGCGAGGGATTGCTCATAACGCCGGGGGTGACGCCCGGGACATTCGCCTCCAAGTCGCGGCTTTGGGCGAAGAGCGCGAGCGCGCCGTCCCAGTCGCGGGCATAGTATTTCGCCAGGCCCTGCTCGAAGAGCGCGAGGCATTCGCGCGTGCGCGGGGTCACGTCTTCTTTTAATCCCACGATCTCGTAGATCGGCACGGCCTTGGTGCGGCCTTTCACGATGATGCGGCCGAGGGGGCGAAACACCACGTGGTCGCCGCCGTGCTGCTCGCAGGCGAGCTTGGTCGCATCGGAACACATCGAGTAGACGCCCCAAGCCTTCGCTCCGGACTCCATGCGGGCGGCGAGGTTCACATTGTCGCCCATCATGGTGTAGTTGAAACGCGAGCGGCTGCCCATGTTGCCGATCATGCAGACGCCGGAGTTGAGCCCGATCCGGGACTGCATCTGCCCGACGATCTCCGGCCACTTGCTGCCCTCGGCGATCCACTTCGCCCGCAATTCGGCGAGCTTCCGGAGCACTTTCTGCGTGGCGACGCAGGCCCGGTAGGCGTGATCGGGCATCGGGATCGGCGCGCCAAACATCGCGACCACCGCATCGCCGATGTATTTGTCGAGCGTGCCCCCCTCGCCCTGCACGATGTCGGTGCAGGCGGTGAGATACTCGTTCATCAGCTCGACGAGCGGCCCGGACTCCAGTTTTTCGGAAAACGTGGAGAAGCCCTGAATGTCGGAGAAATACGCCGTGATCTCGGCGTCATGCCCGCCGAGGCGCGGATCCTCGCCGGACTCGATCAGGTTTTCGACGAGGTCGGGCGAGACATAGGCGCCAAACATCCCCTTGATGCGGCCCTTTTGTTTTTCCTCCTCGATGAGCTGCCAGATGATCGCGACAAAACTCGTGGTAAAAATCGCGCCGATCGGCGCCGTGAGGGGTAAAACGAAGTGAGAATTCTTAAACACTTCAAAGGCGATCGAAATGTAGGCCGTGAGGAGGAGGGCGGCGGTGAGCTTGGTGCGGGCGCCCTTGGCCCCGCCGGCCGCGGCAAAGGCGCTGATCAACACCGAGAGCCCAAACACCAGTCCGTGCGCCGGCCAGGTCGGGAGGCGCTCCAGGTAGAGCCCGGAGATGATCGTTTTCAGCAGATTGCCGTGGACGCCCACTTTCGGCACCGGCTCGTCGTCCAGGGGCGTCGTGGCGAGATCTTGCAGCAACCGATCGACGGGGCCGATGAGCACGATGGCATCCTTCCAGTCGTCCTGCGCAAAATAGGCCAACCCGGTCTTGCGCTCCTCCTCATTTTTCGAGCGCAGCATCATCGCATAGGAGTAAACGACGGAAAAGCTCTCGCGTGGATTGTAGGGGGACTCCCAGGCGGAGAACCAATTGACCTCGACGATCTGCCGGTCGAGCAACGGGATCGAGGCCTGCACGATGCCATCCGCGCGCACGAAATCGATGCGGTCATCAAAGCGCTTGATCGCGCCCGGCGGCAGCTCCCAGTAAAGCCGGGCCAGCTCCAGGGAGAGGTGATAGAACTCCCGCGTGCGCGAGGGCGCCCACGCCGCGACCGCTCGCGTGCCGGAGTTGAGCGAATCGATCAGACCAAGGCTCGGCAGATCGACGAACTTGCCGCTGGGCGTCTCGATGGAGGAGCGCTCGGGCGGCTCGATTTCGGCGGCCTTGCGGGGATCGGTGTCGACCAGCGGAAAGCCGCGCGTGCGGAGTTTGCCATCGTCGGCGCGGAACTCGCTGGCCGCAAACGACGCGGCAAACACGACGGGCGGCGGCACGGCCGGTGGGAGTTTGTAGGCGAAACGCCCGAGCTCCACGTCGCCGGCCCGGAGGGCATTCACATCGGCCGATTGGGCCTTCCCCTGCGGCGAGAGCACGAAGTCGAAACCGACGGCGCGCACGTGGCCGTTCTTCACCAGGGCCTCGGCCACGGCGGCAAAGGGGTGGCGTGTCCACGGCCAGTTCCCGATGTCGCCGATACTGCGGGAATCGACATCGACGTAGACGATCTTCACCGGCGCCTCGATCTCGCCGCGGTGCTGGAAGCGCCAGTCGATCGTGCGGTTCTCAAAAAAATCCAGCCACCCGACGTGGCTCGCGGCGATCCAGCCCACGGGGATCGTCAGGAGCAGCAGCCAGCGCAAAATCGGCAGCGTCGTTTTCTTCTTGGGCCGGGCCACGGGGTAAAAGTAGAAAGGGGCCGGGCAAACGGAAGTCAGAAGTCGGCCGGCCCGGCCCGCTCTGCACCCGGCCAACCGGCCGGCGTCATGGATCGCGCCTTACGGGGTGGTGATACGCGTCGGCGTGGTCGTGTTACCCGGAGTGCCCGACGTGTCCTCTTTCTTCTCGGTCGTCGTCGGAGGCGGCGTTGAGTTGGTCGGGGGCGCTGGCGTATTCGCCGGCGGTGTGGGACTCACGAACACCACCGCTACGACGGCCTGCGCCAGCACTTGGGCGACGGCGGTCACCTGGGCGACCGTGGTCACCGCCGCATTCACCGGCGGCGGCGCAGTGGTTACCGCGACGGTCTGGCCCGTGGACGTGGTCGCGACGACTTGATTGGTCGTGGTGTTAACTTCGACGTTGTTGATCACGACTTCCTTGCTGTCGGTGACAGAGACGGGCGCCGGCGGCGTGATCCCCGTGCCGGAGGCGATCTGAACTTCGACGTTACCCTCGACGGTCGTGAGCGTGAAGTTGAAGGACCGCCCGTCGCCCGAGGGGCGGTAAACGATGCGGAAGGTCGTGCCACGAATGCCGGCCGCACCGACCGGGGTGCCGACCGTGAACTTCGAGCCATTGGCACCCTGCTTGAGTTTCTTCACGTTGCCGACGAGTTCGCCGTGCGTGAGCTTAAGATTGGTCGTCGACACGCTCGGCTCGTCCGTGGCCTTCGCGGGCTCGTAGTTGCCGGCGAAGGGATCGAGGGTGAATTGCTCGATGTTGAGTTCGGAGGAATAGGCGAGGTTGACGGTCGCGCCGTTGGCGAAGAGGAGCACGACACTGGAGTTGGCCTCGGTGCGGACGATCGTGCCCTGCGCGATCACGAGATTCTCGGTGACGACCTTCGTGACCTTGGTCGCGATATCTTCGTAGGTGACTTTGCCGATCACGCGCGTCGCCCGGATCTCGCCGGCGACCTGACTGGAGCCGGCCACCGCCGGAGTGGCGGCGGGATTCTGTGCGGCGGCCTCCAGCGTCAACAACGCCAGAAGACCCAACAACGACAGCCACGAGAAGAGCTTGGTGTGCATGGAGCGCGACCCGGTCAACGCAAGTGGCGGGCCGCCAGAGATTGGCGCAGAGCCTCGGCTTCGGGCGCCGACTGGTCAAGACGCAAGCTGGTCGCAACGGCCGCCCGCGCCCGCGGCACCGTGATTGGATTCAGCGAAAGATGATAGGCGTAGTAGAACCAGGTCTGCGCACTCACCGGCGCGAGCCGCAGGGCCTCCGCCGTCGCTTCGCCGGCCTCCCACCAGCGGCGCTGCATGTCGAGCGCGACGCCCAAGCGCAGCCAAAACTCCGGCACGCCGCGGGCGAGCGCGAGGGCCCGGCGGGCATCACTCTCGCCCGCGAGGCCCAGGACCTTTTCCTGCGTGGGGTCGTCGCGGCCGAGAATCGCCGCCGTGTAGGCGCGGTCGGCCCAAGCCTGGGCATTGGCCGGGTCGAGGGCGATCGCCCGCGACAGGGCTTCGTGCGACGCCCGAACCACGGCTGCACGGTCACGGGGGAGCAACGCCGGCCCGCGGGCCAGCGCATCCAGGCGACGGCGCGCCCCATCCCGGATGGCCTCGGCCCGGTAGGCCGGAATCGTCCACCCCGCCGCCCCGCCGAGCGCCAACACGATCAGCACCGCGCCCAGCACGCGCCGCGCGCCGCCGGACGTGGATTCCGGCCCCGGCCATTCCCGCCCCACCGCGAGGGCCGCCAGGCAGGCCGCGCTCATCGCCAGCGCGGGGATCTTAAGATGAAAATCGACCGCGAGATGCAGGCCAAAGGCCAACAGCCCTACCCCCAGCGCGGCCGAGAACCCCCGGGTATCGAACCAATCCCACGCCCCGGCCGCAGTCGCCCGCCCCGGCCGGCGCACACTCCGCCCCACGACGATCCCCGCGGCACCGCAACAGAGGCTGAATCCGACCAGCCCGTAGTCGGCGAGCGTATTGAGGTAGTCACTATGCGCCCACTGGGGCTCCTTCTGCTCGTGCTCGGGCCGGTGCAGTTCAAAGCGGGTATTGTAGCTGCCGGCGCCACCGCCCCACAACGGGTAAGCGCGGAAAATCTGCCACGCCGCACGCCACAGCTCGGGCCGGCTCTTCTCTCCGCTCTGCAAGACGAAGTAGTCGAGCCGCTCGCGAATCTTGGGCACGGAAAAATACGCCGTCGCCGCGACCGATCCCAGGGCCAGCGCGACGGCGAGGGTCGTCAACAGGCGATGCCCCTTGCGTCTCCGTCCCGCCACCCACGGCCACGCCACCAAGGCAATCGCCAAGCCCAGCCAGGCACCGCGGCTGATCGTCAACCCCAGACCGAGCAGCAATAGCGCGGCGAGATAGCCCAAGCCAAACCGCGCCACGGCGCCGGAACCGCGGCGAAAGACCGGGAAGAGCACCGAGGGGATGAGGAGCACGAGCAGCGCAGCCAAACTGTTGGGCACGAAAAACGAGCCGCTGGAGCGACCAAGAAACTGCGCGGCCTGCGTGTGTCCCCACGGGAGCCACGCCGGATCGGCAAACCGCTGGTAACAGGCCAGCCCCACGGCCACGGTCGCGACCGCCAGCAGGACCGTCCACAGCACCAGCCGCCCCGGGCGCGAGCGCACGTCGTTGACCACCACCCAGAAGATCGCCCCGGCCTGGGCCCAGCCGAGCCAGTCCTGCCAGCCGAGCCACGGCACTGGCGTCACCCACGCTACATTCGCCGCGGCATAAGCCAGAAACGGCACCACACACCAACCGGCGGGGTGCCAACCGTGTGCGCTTGCCCCTACCGCGCGCCACGCGCCGTGCACCGCCAGCGACAAGGCCACGAGGGCCGTCGTCACGCTCATCGTCGCCGCGAGATAGCCGCCCAGGCCCAGCGTGGTCCACGTCAGGGTGATGGCCAGCAGGGTGACCTGCACCCATTCCCACCCGGAGGGGCGCGGAGACGTTGGAGCGGCGGTAAACATGTTCCGGGGGTGAGCGCGGGACGCAGGCCCGACGAGGGACCAGACGTTGTCCACCGGGGTCGCCCAGTCCCAGAAAAAACGGCGCCACCCGCGAGGGTGGCGCCGTGAGAGGCAAACCGATCAGACGCGAGACGCGTGATCAGGTCGTCGGGACCGACTGGATGGTCTTGAGGATACGACCGGCGACGAGATATGGGTCGGCGGCGGAGTTCGGACGACGATCCTCGAGGTAGCCCTTGTAGCCGCTGTTGACGAAGCTGTGGGGGACACGCACCGAGGCGCCGCGGTCGGCGACACCGTAGGAGAACTTGTCGATCGACTGGGTCTCGTGGAGACCGGTGAGGCGGAGGTGATTCTCCGGACCGTAAACGGCGATGTGCTCGTTGCAGTGCTTGCTGAAGGCTTCCATAAGCTTCTCGAAGTAGGCTTTGCCGCCGACTTCGCGCATGTGCTTGGTCGAGAAGTTCGAGTGCATACCGGAACCGTTCCAATCGAGCGGGGAGTTGAAGGGCCCGAGGATCGGCTTGCAGCGCCATTCGATGTCGATGCCGTAACCTTCGGCGAGACGGGCGAGGATGTAGCGGGCGACCCACATTTGGTCGGCGGCGCTCTTCGAACCCTTGCCGAAGATCTGGAATTCCCACTGGCCCTTGGCGACCTCGGCATTGATGCCCTCGAGGTTGATGCCGGCATCGAGGCAGATATCGATGTGCTTCTCGACGATCTCACGGGCGACGTCGCCGACGTTCTTGTAGCCGACGCCGGTGTAGTAAGGACCCTGCGGGGCCGGATAGCCGCCCTCAGGGAAACCGAGCGGACGACCGTCCTGGTAGAAGAAATATTCCTGCTCGAAGCCAAACCAGGTATCCGGATCATCCGGGATCGTGGCGCGGGAGTTCGACGGGCTGGGCACGCCGGTGTGCTGGTAGCACTCGCACATTACGAGCACGCCGTTGATGCGGGTGCTATCAGGGAAAACGGCAACGGGCTTGAGCACGATGTCCGAGCTCTTGCCTTCGGCCTGCTGCGTCGAGCTGCCATCGAAGCCCCAATTTGGGAGCTCGGCCAGCGTCGGGAAGGTCGCGAATTCCTTGATTTGGGTCTTGCTGCGGAGGTTGGCAAGGGGCGTGTAGCCGTCGAGCCAGATGTATTCCAGTTTGTATTTGGCCATTTGATTTAGGTTTGTGCGGACAGAGTTCGATAGGGTTTTCGGACAGAAACGTGAGTGTCAACCGCCCCGCAAAGGGCGACTCACCTCACGAATGAATCAGCACCTTATATGCCAGAGGCAACCAGAAGTTTTGTTCATGACAGATTGGCGAACCAGCGGTTCTGGCTCACGCTCCGCCCTCCCTTGGACCGTCGCTGCACGACGCGCTTGCCAGTCACCCCGCTCCGCCGGACTCTGTCCGCCCGCCCATGCACGAAATGAAAGACACTGCCCGCGCCCTGGTGCGCATCGGCTTCGACGGCCGTGTCCACAAGACGTTTCGCGGCCATCTGGCCCGGGAGCGGTTCAACCACGAGGTGCGGGTGCTGCGTCATCTCGAGGCCCGGGGTTGCACCTTCGTGCCGCGCCTCCTCGAGGTGGAACCTGACAACCTGAAGATCGTGACCACGAACTGCGGCACCCGGGTCGACCAGATGCAGCCGGAGCGGCAGAAGGAGATTTTTGCGGAGCTGGAACCGTTTGGCGTCCGCCACGAAGATCGCGAATTGCGCAACATCACCTACCACGCCGGCCTCGGTCGGTTTTGCGTGATCGACTTTGAGTTCGCCACCTTGCTCGACGGCGGCGATGGCCAACCCGTTTCCCTCCGGCCCACCGGCTGAGCCCATGAGCGACACCCCACCCTCCCCTGCCATTCACTGGTCGGGCCTGACGCACGTCGGCCGGGTCAGAAAGAATAACGAGGACGCCTTTCTCGCCCTCAACTTCGACGGGCACGACGTCCGCTACCTCGGC
>CANGHW010000210.1 GCA_947453695.1 Opitutia bacterium | reverse complement strand
GCCGCGAGGAAGAGGCGCTGGCCCGGGGCGTCCGCCGCCATGAGATCGAAGCCGCCATTGACGCCTGGGAGAGCGATGGCACCGACAGGTTCGAGGAAGTGAATCTTGGCGACGGCAGGCGCAGGGAATACGGCGGAAGCAAATACGGCTTGCCCGACGACACTGAGAAGCAGGTGGACGGCGGATCGCACGGCAGTGTTGGCCATAGTGAAAACCTGCGCCTCACCTTAAGTGAGGCGAGCTTTGGGCGCTCGGATTACAATACTGTAATCCAATTGTTGGGGCTTCGTTAGGCTGCGGCGTTTTTTACGCTCGTGCCGGCTCGACCGAAATCGGAATACCTGCCTTAGGTTGCCCACATTTATGCGCGTGCTGGTCGTCGAGGATGAAAAGAAAGTCGCTGCCTTGGTGAAAGGCGGACTCGCGGAGCACGGGATTGCGGCCGAAGTCTGCCATCATGGCGATGAGGGGTTAAAACGGGCTGCAACCGAAGCATTCGACGGTCTCGTGCTCGACATCATGCTGCCTGGGCGCGACGGATTGAGCATTTTACGGAAGTTGCGCGCGGAAGGGCACGACGTGCCGGTGGTGCTGCTCACGGCGCGGGGAGATGTTGACGAGCGGGTGGAGGGATTGAATCTCGGGGCGGACGACTATCTCGCAAAGCCTTTTGCCATCACCGAACTCGTCGCGCGGCTGCGGGCGGTCTGGCGGCGGCGAGCGGGTGTCACCTCGAATGTGCTGACTTACGGGGAAGTTGTAATGAACCTCGCGACGCGCGAGGTTCGCCGCGGCGAGCGGATTCTAAGAGTGTCTCCGCGGGAGTTCGCGGTGTTGGAGTGTCTTTTGCGTGGGCCGGAGAAGGTCGTTACACGCACCGAGCTGAGCCAGCAGGTTTGGGGTTACCAATTCGATCCAGGAACCAATGTCGTGGATGTGGCGGTGCAGCGACTGCGCGGCAAGCTGGATGACGGATTTCCGCAAGGGCTGATTCAAACCGTGCGCGGTGTCGGGTATTTGTTGAAGACATCGTCATGAAGCCGCTGCCGATCCGGGCGAAGTTTGCCCTATGGTCCGGGCTGGCCATGACGCTGGCGCTGGGGGCGTTGGCCGGCGGCACGTTGTTCAATCTCTATCGCCGGCAAGTCAAAGAGGCGGACGATAACATCGCGACCGAGACCAAGGAGCTTCAGGGGTTTCTGCCGGGAAAGCGGCCGGAAGATATTCCATGGGAACTCGACCCGCACATGGGGTGGACGGTGTTCGACGAGAGCGGGCGGATGTTGCGGGTCGATCCGATTATCACCGGTGATGCCGCAATGCCCGCGCTCGCGGCCAAAGGGATTGTTTCCAGCGGGTCGTGGCGGCGGGGCTGGCGCGTGGAGGCGATCCCAGCCGGTCCGAATCGAACGTTTGTCGTGGGCTATGAGATGGCGAAAGTGCATGCCGCGCTCGCCGATCTGATCATGGCCTATGCGTGGTCGCTGCCGTTTGTGGTATTGGTCGTTGTCGTGGGCGTGTGGTGGGTGACGGGGCGGGCGCTCGCGCCGTTTCGCGCACTGGCCGAGGGAATCGAAGGTGTGCAGTCGGATCACTTGGATCGGCGGGTGCCGGAATCGACGGCGCGGGATGAGATTCAACGGCTGGCGGCGAGCTTCAATGCCCTGCTCGCGAGGCTGGAAAAAAGTTTCGCACAGACGCGGCGTTTCGCGGCCGATGCCTCGCACGAACTGCGCACGCCGCTCACGATTATGCGGGGAGAACTGGAGGAAATCTTGCGACAGACCCAATTGCCACCGGAGGCAATGAGCAAACTGGTTAGCCTGCAGGACGAAATCGCGCGGCTGGATCGGATCACCGAGCAACTTTTGCAACTCGCGCGATTTGACGCGGGTCACGTGGTCCTTGAGACACAGGAGGTAGGGTTTTCGGAGCTGTTGGCGGAAATCTGTGAAGATGGGGAGCTGCTCGCCGCGGCGGCGGGTGTGGTGTTGGACGTGGAACTCGCATCCGGCGTGCGAGTGAAAGGTGACCCGCTCCACCTGGGGCGACTGGTGCTCAACCTGCTCGACAATGCCTGCAAATACAATCGTCCCGGGGGACGCGTGCGATGCGAGTTAAAGTTGGACGAGGGCGATGCGGTGCTGAAGGTCGCGAACACCGGGACGGGCATCCCTCCGGAAATGCGTGATCGGGTCTTTGAGCGTTTTTTCCGGGCTGATTCCAGCCGGCCAAACACGCGCGGACACGGCTTGGGACTCGCACTCTGCTGGGAAATCGTGGAACTGCACGGGGGCCGATTGAACTTGGTCGCCGATCAAGACGCCGAATTGACGGTATTTGAAGTCAGGCTGCCCGCGCCGCGACCAAGCCATACCCAAGGGTCGTCTGGCACAAGCGATACCGCGTAGTGTCGCGCAAGACCAACCGACCGAAATTGCGTAGCGGCAACTGAGCTGGATGTCAGGTGCTCAGGCCAACCTCGGCAGGGTGAAGCTGAATTCTGTCCAGTCCGCATTTGCGTGACGCAGTTCGATTGTGCCATTGTGAGCGGTCACGATTTCGCGGCACAGACTTAAGCCCAAACCGCTGCCGCCGGCGGCCCGGTTGCGGTCGGCATCCGGTCGATGAAACCGCTTGAACAATGCGGAGCGCTGTTCGGGCGAAATGCCCGTGCCGGTGTTGCCGACGGAAAAAACTGCTGCGGCACCGTGGGTGCGGAGGGCGAGTCTCACTTCGCCGGATTCGCGGTTAAACTTTACCGCGTTGTCGAGGAGATTGAGCGCGACGCGGCGCAACATAACCTCGTCGCCACTGACGCGCACATCGGGTTCGATTTCGGCGGTGACCGACAGCGCTTTCGGCACTGCCAGCAACTCCGCATCTTCCGCTACTTCACGAAGGAGGACGCTGAGATTCAGGGGAGCGAGCTGCAGCGGCTCGGACCCGGAGTCGAAACGGGCGAGCAACAGCAGAGTTTCGGAAATTTTTTGCAGCCCCGTGATTTCGTCGAGCAGGCAGATCAGGAGGGGCTCGGACTCGGGAGTGGCGGAACGCAGGGCATCTTCGACCTGACAGCGCATGATTGTCAGTGGGGTCCGAAGTTCATGAGCGGCATCCGCAGTGAAGCGTGTCGCGAGCTCGAAACTGCGCTGGAGCCGGTCAAACATTCCGTTGAGCACTTCGACATGGCGCCCGATCTCGTCGGTGGTGCCCGGCGGAGGCAGGCGTCGGCCAAGCTGATCGGCGGTAATCGAGGCTGCCGCTCGGGTGATTGCAGCGATGGGACTCAAGGCGTGACGAGCGATCCACCAGCTGCCCCCCATCACCACCAGGAGCACGATCGGTAGGGCGAGTGCAGCCGAGCCGAGGAGATCCTGCACGCTTTCGTCGGCGGGCTCAAGCGAAGCCGCGAGGAGCAAGGTCTGTTCACCCCACGTAAAGCTAGCGAAACGTAATTTTGTTCCGTCAATCTCGCGGCTGAACGGTTTGGCTCCGTCCAGTCGAAAGGTGCCGCCGGTGCCCAGGGCCGACGGCTCGCTTTGAATCACCCGCCCGTCGCCCGTTCGCAACAGAGCAAACCCGAATAGAGGCGCGTCGCCGCGTGATTGCGGGTCGGCGGCAAGCGCCGAAAAGGCATCACGGTTGAAGCCGTTCGTGGCCGTTGGATCGATGCGAACCAACCGTGCGATGGCGGCGAGTCGGGTGTCGATCGCTTCCACCTGTTCGGAATACAGGTTGATCGCAACAATGGTGGTGAAGGTCAGGAGTGCGAGTGCTGAGGCAAGGGCCGAAAGGACCGCAATCCGCCATCGCAAGGGCCAAGTTTTCATGGTCCGGCCTTCAAGGTGTAGCCAACGCCCCGCACGGTTTGGACGAGTTTAACGTCGAATCCGTCATCGAGTTTCCGGCGCAAACGCTGAACGCAGACGTCCACCACGTTCGTGCCGGTGTCAAAGTGGTAGTCCCAGACTTGCTCACAAAGTTGCGCACGGGTTAGCACACGGCCGGGCAAGCGCAGGAGGTATTCGAGCAGGGCAAACTCCCGTGTGCTGAGATCAATTTTTTGCCGGGCACGCACCACCTCTCGGGTGATTAGATTGACCGACAAATCCTCGTATTGAAGGACGCTGAGGCCGGTCCCCGACTGGCGCCGCACAATCGCGCGGAGGCGGGCTACCAATTCCTCAAGGGAGAAAGGTTTTCCGAGGTAGTCATCCGCGCCGGCATTGAGGCCCTCTATTCGTTCAGTCACGCTGCTGCGCGCGGTCAGGAGCAGAACGGGCACGGTGTTACGAAGCTCGCGGAGTTGGCGCAGCACGCTGAGTCCATCGCGGCCCGGCAGCATCACGTCGAGCACGATGGCGTCGAACTGTTCGGTCGTTGCCAAGTGTAGCGCGTCGTCTCCTCTCTGGCAAAGCAGCGGGTTAAAGCCCTCGGTTGCGAGGCCTTTGCCGATAAAGGAGCCGATTTTCATTTCGTCTTCGACGACGAGCACACGCATGGCGAAAGGCTATTGGGGGCGTTGAATCCGGCGAGGGGAATCGCTGAGACCGGTGGTGCGCATCAGAGCGCGTTGTCGAACAGCAGGTCGTCCTTTTTGGACTTCTTGGCGGCCTTGCCAAAATTGTAGACAAATCCTACGTAGATGATGCGACTGCTGCGGCGGCGGATGGTATCCTCTCGCAGAACCGGGGTATCAATGTGAGTGCGCTCTCGCAACGAACCGAAGATATCGGCTACGGTGACAATAAGCGCGGTTCGCTTGGCGTTGAAGTTTTTCCGGAAGCCAAGGTTGGCGACCTTCGTCGGGAACCTGTATCCTTGGGGCGTGAGGCGTTTGGCGGTGTAGTTGGCGTTAAATTGCAGCATCGTAGTCGGCGTGACGTCGAACGTGGTGTTCAGCTTGGCGTCCCAGGCGAAGCTCGTGCGGCGCGCGCTGAAGCCGAGATTGCTCGCATCGATCTCAGCACGATAGGCGTTGGCGCTCAGGTTCAGCGAAAGCCGGTCGCGGATGCGTGTGTTGGCACCGATTTCCACGCCGCCGGCGCGACTGATGCCGAGGTTTTCCTTTGTCGTGAGGAGAGTCGTGCGGTCGATGTAACGTGTGACTTCGGTCATGCCTTGGTAACGGTAGCGATAATAGGCCGTTGCGAGATAGGTGGTTTCGTCTTTGCGGTGTTGCCAACCTGCTTCAACCGAATGGATGTCCTCAGGAACGAGACGTGGATTCCCCGCCCGAAGATTGAACGGATCCTGATATTCGGGGTATGGATTGAGATCATCCCCCTCCGGCCGCCGAACCCGGTGGCTATAGTTTAGCTGCACTTGATCGGTTTCCGTGAGGTTGTAGGCGAGGTGCACGCTTGGGTAGAGTCGGTTGTAGGTGTTGGTCCCCGGCAGGCGGGCAGTGACCTGATTCGTATCTATTCCGGCGTGTTCAAATCGGAGTCCGGCGAGAAGTCCGACGGAGCCGAACTTTCGGGCGAATGTGCCGTAGAAGGCGTGGATCGCTGCATTGTAAATGAAATGATTGGTTCGGGCGGCATCCGTTTGCGTCGCGCCGACGGCGTCGAGATAGCTGCCGCGGAAGTTGAGATCGGTCTCGGACAACTGCCCGTTGTAACCGGTTTCCAACTTCGAGTCCTCGCCGAGTGGATGACTGTAGTCCGCGCTGGTTTCGGTGGTGATCTCGGTGTTCCGAATCAGGGTGAAATCGAACGTGGTGCGACCGGCCGGCGAGCGAAATTCGTTGGTGTAGCGATTGTCCTCCTGTTCGGTGGTCTTGCCGCGCCGAACCTCGACATTGAACTCCCGATCAGGTTGGGCGAAAGCATGCTGAAAAGTGGCCGTAAACTCCAGGTCCTTTTCCCATTCGAGGTCCTTGCGCCTGCGTTCGTATTCTTCGGTAACCGTGCCCGCGGCGTCGCGTGACGTATTGATAACAGATGCGACACGGACGAAGTCGCGGAAATTGTAGCGAACATTGCCGCCCAGTTTGTTGTGGTCGTCGAATTTGTAGTCGACGCCGGTTTGGCCGATCCGAGAGAACGGCCGCGAGGATTCGACCGTGTATTGCGACGTGGAAACTAAGCTGTTCGTTGCGGTGTCCACATGGGACCGATTGTCCACAACGGTTCGTGGACGGTCGTCCTGCCGAACGCTGGCGGTGACAAAGGCATTGAACTTTCCGGGATTGTAGTTGGCGCTAACGTTTACGTTGTAGCGGCCATTGTTCCCCACCGCCGTGCCAACGCTGCCGGAGTATCCGGCGGCCTGTTTTTTCTTCAAGGTTAGATTGATGATTCCGGCGGTGCCATCGGGTTTGTATTTCGCCGATGGGTTCGTGATCACCTCGATTTTCTCGATGCCATCGGCAGGCATTTGCTCAAGCACGGCGGCCCGATTCTTCCCCATCATGGTCGAGGTCTTTCCGTTTACGAGGATCAGCACGTTGGCGTCGCCCCGCAGACTCACGTTTCCCTCGATATCGACCTGCACCGACGGGACGTTTTGCAACAGGTTGCTCGCGGTGCCGGCGACGCTCTGCAGCTCCTTGCCGACGTTGTAGACCTTGCGGTCGATTGAGTTGTCGAAAGTCTCTTTCCGGACGGCAACTTCGACCCGGTCCATCTGGACTGCGGTGGCGCCTGCGAGTTCGAGTCGGCCCAATCGGACCTCGCGATGGGAAGGATCGACTGAAAAAGAGACGGTGACCTCGCGTGCTGCCCCCACGAGTGCATAGGTGAGATCGAAGTCACCCGATGGAATGGCCGCCACATCGAATGCGCCGTTTGCATCAGTCACACCGGAGCCCACCGTTTTTCGACTGATCTTCTCTCTTACCGTTATCGTGGCATATTCAACGGGCTTGCCGAGCGCGCCGTCGATCACGCGGCCGGATACGATTCCGTTGGCCGCGGGATTTTGCGCGAGCAGCGGCGCAACTAGGGCGAAAACCAAGGCACCGATGGAGAGGCAATATTTCATTGGCTGGGTCAATACGATGCTAGATCGATGCGTAGGCGACAGGCAGAGGGGAATCCACGGGGGCCCAGGCACGGGAGGTCCGGCGCTGGTGTCCAGCTGGACATTATTTCTTTTCGGGCTTCTCGTCCCGCGCATCATCCTTGTCGATTGCGAGGACCTTGCCGTTGCCGGCGTCGATTTCGACCTCGGTGATCTTTTTGTCCGGGCCGACGATTTCGAAGGAATACATCAGATTCCCGTCTTCGACTTCGAGTTCAGCTTTGATGACACTTCCGGGCGTAGCAGCGAGCGCGGCGGTGAGTGCCTGTTGAAAGGAGACCTTTGCCAACGCTGGCAGGTCAGTAGATTTGACTTCGCCCTGCGGACGAATTGAGGCCTTGGGCGCTGGGGTCTCTTTCGGTGGAGTAGCGGCGTGACTGGAAGCGAGTCCGAATAGGCCGGCACATGCGATTGCTGAGAGGAGGCGGATAAGTTTCATGTTGATCGTAATTAATCTTTCGGGATTCGCGGGATATGCTCGGTAGGTGCAACCTGCGGACCGTCATCCTACCAAACGAACATGACGGGAGGACTCTGCGCAGATGACGGCATTGTCATGTTCCTAGATAGCCGCCCCGCCGCTATCCGGCTTCAGCAGCCTGATCGTTTCCTCGCACCGGCTGGCTCACAAAGTATGTCCCAGCGGCGGCTCCTCATGCTCCCGCTGCTTATTCTCTTTCAGCCCGCCCAGATACAAATCCAAGGTAGAAACGCTCTCAGAAGGTTGACGGAATTGACTTCTACCGATCGAGGCGCACGGTCCACCTCAGTGTCCGCCAGCTGTAAATTTCTTACTGTGCTTTTCTCCCTCGCCCTGTGGCTGGGGGCTACAGGTCATTGTAATTTGGAGGCCGCGGGCATTCTGACGTCTCGCGCCGAGTCGCACTCCCCGGGCAATGGCTGCTGCGCCGGATCGGCCGACAGCTGCACGGTGGACGGGTGTCAGGTAGTCGAAAACGGAGCCTATCAGAATTCCAGTGATGGCGCCACGCTCGAGACCCCGGCTTTTTCTTGTCTTTGTCTGATCTACTTTAACGTCGCTCTTCGTCCTGCGGTGGTCGCAGCGGAGTCGTCTTGGGGCACTGATTTTGAGCGACCGCTCGATTGGGTGCCGAGTTGGCAGTTTGTGCATCGCGCCGCCCCGTCGCCGCGCGCTCCTTCCTGCGCCTTGTCCTGATCGGTCCCCGCGCGGACCGATAGGAGTTCTCATTCCGCGTTGACGCCTGCGCACGTCACGCCGTCCCGGACAGTGCCACACCCTCCGCCGTTCACCCTGATCGTTTTCATATCCTCATGATCGTTTCCAAAATTTTCATTCCCGCGCTCATTCTCGGAAGCGTGTGGCCGGCCGTCTCGCCGACGCGGGCCGGCGCTGAACCGCCCCCCTTTGCCGCGCCTGCGTCTCCGCGCGACGGAAATCCCGAGCCAACCCCGACCGCGGTTCGACCGTTGAGTTTGACGGCCGCGATTGCCGAGGCCGTTGCACAAAGCCCCGCGCTGCGCGTGATCGAAGCCGACATCGACTCTGCCCGCGGCGACACCCTGACCGCGCAAACCAAGCCCAGTCCGGAACTGTTCTTCGCCCCTGGACTGAAGCGCGTCCGGGAAGGCGACGGCACGCACCACGAGTTCAAGGGCACGATCGCTCTCACCCAGCAATTCGTCTTTCCGGGGAAGCGGGAGTTATTGATCTCGATTGCCGAGAGAAACGTCGAACTACGGAAGCTTGGCATCGAAGGATTGCGCTTTC
>CANGHW010000209.1 GCA_947453695.1 Opitutia bacterium | reverse complement strand
TATCAGCAATCTCCACTCGGGCACGGCGCTATTTTACTCGGACCTCAAAACGCTCCAGGCGGTGTTTCCCCAAGTCGTGTTGTTTCAGACGCTGGGCCGCGGCAACGTGATCGTATGCGCGGTGAAGTATCGCACGCCTGATGTGACGAAGCCGGAGAACTGGGCCACAGTGGAAAAGTCGGTGGCCGATGTTCTGGCTGGACGCCTCGATTTGGAGCGCCTGAAGAACGAGCACCTGCCGATCCCGGTGCAGGAAGTTAAGGCGGCCCGCGTGTTGTCGGATGATTTTTCGCCGGTCGAGTTTCTCGACGCGCTGAAGACGAACAACACCGGCCACGACTAATGTAAGACGGAATTTGGTTTTGTGCCCGACCGTCGGTGGGCGCTGAATCGCCGTGTCCCTCGCCCTTTCACCCTTCACCCGTTTCCTTCCATGTCCCTCTTCATTGGCATCGATTCCGGCACCCAGAGTGTCAAAGCCGTCGTCCTCGATCTCGAGACCCGCAAGGTCGTCGCCGAAGCGCGTGCACCGCACACGCTGATCACCGGCCTCCCCGTCGGGCACATGGAGCAGCACCCGCAGGAGTGGGCGTCGGCGATGGATTTCGTGATCACCGAAGTCGTGTCGAAGATCGAGGCGCGGCGCGTGCGCGGCATCGGCGTCTCTGGTCAGCAGCACGGCTTCGTGCCGCTCGATGACGCGGGCAATGTGATCCGCCCGGCGAAGCTGTGGTGCGATACCAGCACGACCGAGGAGTGTGCGATCATCACCAAGAAACTCGGCGGGCCGAAGGCGGCGATCCGCAAGACGGGCAACTTGATCCTTCCGGGATTTACCGCTCCGAAGATTCTGTGGCTGAAGCGCCACGAGCCGGCCCACTACCGCCGGTTGGCGCACGTCTTACTGCCGCACGACTACCTGAACTTCCACCTGACTGGAAACTACTCGATGGAGTTTGGTGATGCGTCGGGCACGGCCCTGATGGACGTGCGCACCCGCACGTGGTCGAAGGATGTGATTCGCGCGATCGATCCCAAGCTGGCCGGCTGGCTGCCCGCGATCACGGCCTCGCACCTGCCGGCGGGCACCCTCCGCCCGGAGCTCGCCACGAAGTATGGCCTGTCGCCGCAAGTGATCGTGAGCGCGGGTGGCGGCGACAATATGATGGGTGCGATCGGCACTGGAAATGTTTCCCCGGGCGTCGTCACGGCGAGCTTCGGCACGAGCGGCACCATTTACGCCTATGCGGCGAAGCCAGTGATCGATCCGGCGGGCGAGATCGCCGCCTTCTGCTCTTCGACCGGCGGCTGGCTCCCCCTGCTGTGCACGATGAATGTCACGACGGTGACGGAACAAGTGCGGGCACTCTTCGGCCAGGACCACGCGGCGCTCAATGCGGCGGTGGCCGCGGCGCCGGCGGGCGCGGGCGGCCTCGTGCTCTTGCCCTATCTGGCCGGTGAGCGGACGCCCAACGTGCCGGCGGGCTCGGGCGTGCTGCTCGGCCTGAACAACCAAAACTTCTCCGCGGGCCATGTCGCCCGCGCGGCGATGGAAGGCGTGACGCTCGGGATGAATTACGGCCTGCGCCGCCTCGCCACGCTCGGCGTGAAAGCCAAGGAAATCCGGGTGACGGGCGGCGGAGCCAAGTCGGCCGTGTGGCGCCAGCTGATGGCCGATATCTTCGGCGTGCCGGTCGTGGCGATGGTCGAAGACGAAGGCGCGGCCCTCGGTGGCGCGCTGCAGGCGGCGTGGTGCGTCGCGATTCGCGACGGCCAGCGGAAGGCCAAGCTGACGGACTTCACCACGGGCACCGTGGCGGTGGATGAGTCGACGCGTTGCACGCCGAACAAGGCCAACGTCGCGCGCTACCGTGAACTGCAGGCCTTGCAGGACAAACTCAGTCTGGCCCTGCGCGACGTGTTCACGGCGCAGCGGGCCCTGGCGGCGAAGTAGACGAGCCAAAAAAAGCCCGGTCGCGGTGACCGGGCTGAAGGACGGCGGCGTTTACGGCACGTGGCGCGCGGACTTGGTGGGTTCGCGCCGCGGACTACGTTTGCCGGAAGGCAAATCGGTGACGAACACGAGCAGTTCGACGACGCAAAACGCGGCGGCGATCAGCACCCAGACACATTCGCGTCCGGCCCTCGCCGCCGCCAGCGAAACGAACGTCGTGCCCGCACGACCAGAGGTGGGCCGGGAGGCAGAATCAACGTTGGAAGGGGAGGCGGTCATGCCATTTCTATTGGCAGGGCGTGTGCCACGGGATGAAACGGTGTTTTTTCTCGGCATTTCAGAGGTAAAAGACCGGCGAGCGCCGGAAACCCGCTACTCGCGCCGCAGAGAATATTTCCCCGAAGGGAGTCGATTCACCGCGTAAATTTACCCAACTTGACCGGGTGAGCGCCCTCCCTCCCATTCCGCCCAAGGTCCGGTTGACTACTGAGCGATTGGAGCTGCGGCATGCGACGGAGACAGATGCGGCCTTCATTCTCGAACTCCTCAATGAGCCGGATTGGTTGCGCTATATCGGTGATCGCGGCGTGCGCACACTCACGGACGCGGAGAGCTACATCACGCGCGGCCCCGTCGCCATGTATGCGCGGTATGGATTTGGGCTCTACGTCGTCGTGCGCAAGGCCGACAACGCGGCGGTGGGGATCTGCGGGTTGATCCAGCGCGAGAACCTGCCCGACGTCGACCTCGGCTACGCGCTGCTCCAGCGCCACTGGGGGCAAGGCTACGCGCAGGAGGCGGCGGCCGCGTGTCTACGGCAGGGACGGGAGGAGTTTGGGCTGCGGCGAATCGTCGCCCTCACGGCGCCAGACAATGCGCCCTCGATGCGCTTGCTCGGAAAGCTGGGCTTCGTCTTCGAGCGGATGATCGTCTTTGGGACGACGGGCAGCGAAACTCGGTTGTTTGCCTACACGGTGCCGTCAGCGGATCCGGTCGCGGGCGCGGGGCGTGCGCCGGGCTAGAATCGGGTTTCGTTTTCGCGGCCAGTGCGTCTTGCTCGGGAGCAGCGGGATCGACCCGGTCCTGTGGAGTATCTTTATCCATCCATGAATCGTCGCCATTTCCTCACCCAATCGGCCGGCACCGTGGCCGGCGGTGCATTGTTTTCCTCGTTTGCCTCCGCGGCGGAGCCGGGTCCGGCGACCAAGGCGAGCACGACTTATGTGCCCGGTCCAAAGCCGACGCCCGTCGTGAAGGAAGGGGAGTTTGTCTTTGCCGCGGCGCATCTCGATCACGACCACATCAACGGGATGTGCGCGGCGCTCATCACTGCGGGCGCGACGCTCAAGTGGGTGTTTGAGCCGGATGCGAAGAAGCGCGAAGAGTTTCAGAAGAAATACAAGCAGGCGAAGACGGCGCGTTCGCTGGATGAGATCCTCGCCGACCCGGAGGTGAAGCTCGTGGCCGCCGCGGCCGTGACCTCGGAGCGCGGGCCGCTGGGGTGTCGCGTGATGGAAGGCGGCAAGGACTACTTCACGGACAAGGCCCCGTTTACGACGCTGGAGCAGATCGCGCAGGCGAAGGCCGTCGTGGCGCGCACGAAGCGCAAATACATGGTCTACTACAGTGAGCGCCTCACCTCCGAGGCGGGCATGTTTGCGACGGAGTTGGTCAATAGCGGCGTCCTCGGTCGCGTCGTGCAAGTGGCGGGCTTCGGACCGCACCGGCTGCGGAAGCCGACGCGGCCGCAGTGGTTTTTCGAGCGAGCGAAATACGGCGGCATCCTCTGCGACATCGGCAGTCACCAGTGCGAGCAGTTTCTCACCTACAGCGGCGCGACCGACGCGAAGGTCGTGCAGGCCTCGGTCGCGAACTTTAATAATCCGGATACGCCCGAGTTGGAGGATTTCGGCATGGCGACCTTCGTCGGGAACAATGGGGCGACGAACCAGATTCGCGTGGACTGGTTTACGCCAGACGGGCTGAGCACCTGGGGCGATGGCCGGACCTTTGTCCTCGGCACCAAGGGCTACATCGAGCTGCGGAAATACGTGAATGTCGGCGCCGCGAAAGGCGGAGATCACGTGTTCCTAGTCGACGGAAAGAGTGAGCACTACATCCCGGTCGCCGGAAAAGTGGGCGCGCGGTTCTTTGGCGAGTTGATCCTCGACTGCCTCAACCGCACGGAGAAAGCCATGACGCAGGCTCACGCCTTCAAGGCGGGTGAGCTGTGCATCCTGGCGCAGAATGCGGCGGTGCGGCTCGGGTAGAGCGGGACGGCCCGCCGAGCGTGAAGTCCGCCCTGCCTTCGGCGGTGGTAGACCGCCGCTACAGCGGAGCGAGACTCAGGGCACTTCGTAGACCTCGACGAGCGCTTCGCCAACGGCATTGGCCACGCCGGAGACTTGCACGGTGTAGCTGCGGCCGGCGGCGAGGGTGACGACGACGGCGGCGTCTTTGCTGCCAGTGGGTAGGGGAAACGCGCCGACTTGGGCGAAGGTGGGCGCGAGGGTGGGGTCCCAGTTATCGTTCGCTGCGAGGCGGGTGCCTGTGGCGTCGGTGACTTCGAGTTGGGGATCGGCGAGGACGCTGGGGACGCCGAGCGCGCTGAGCGTGGGGCCGACGGCGCGGATGAGGAGGCGTTGCGTGCCGGTGCCGGCGACGAAGAAACCGGCAATCAAGATGTCGGAGCCGGTGCCAACGCGATTACGGGCGGAGAGATTGATGAGGCGCGCCCCGCTGCCCGTGCCGGCGTCGTAGCCCTCGACGAGCACGGTGCCGCCGGAGGTGCCGGTGACCTGCGCCGTGAGCGGGCCACTGAGAAAATGCAGCGCCGCGGCATCCCGACTGGCGACCGGAAAGGCGAAGGCACCGAGGGTGTTGAACACGGGCGCGAGGGAGAGCGGCCAATCGTTGTTGTCGGAGGTGCGCGAAGCACCGCGGTAGAGTTCGATCCGAGGATCGAGCATGGCACTGCCGAGGCCAAAGGCGGCGAGGGACGGGCCGGCGGCGCGCACAAGCAGATCATGCCCGGCGCCGGTGGAGACGAACCCCACGATCACGGCCTGTCCGGAGGCGAGCGTGGTGCGGAGCGAGACGTTGGAAAGCCACGCGGAGGGAGCGAGGCGCAGGATGGCCTCGGCGCTGGTGACCGTCGCTCCGGAATTGGCGACGGTGACGGCGTAGGTGCCGGCATCGCCGGCGGTGGCGCGCTCGAAAACGAGGGTGCGATCGGTGGCGCCGGGAAGCGCGACCCCGTTGCGTAGCCATTGGTAGCTGAAGAGCGGGCGTCCGGCGGGGGTAACCTCGAGGACGACGCGGGATCCGACCGTAATTTCGCGGGAGGCGGGATGAAGTTGAATCGTGGCCGCGGTGCCGTCGGAGGAAGTGGGGCGCGTGATTTCGAGCGTGCGCGTGACACTCGCGCTCGGGGAGTGGCCGGGGCGGGTGGCACGGAAGGTGAAGGAGCGGGTGCCGGCGCTTTGGCTGGTAGGGATCTGGCGCGTGAAACTGTAGCGACCGGTTGTCGCAGTGACGGTTTCGGTGAGCTGGGCACCGGTCAGGCCATCGGTGATTTCCAGGATCGCGCCAGGGACGGGGCTACCCGCGGCATCAGTGACCGTCGCGGCAAGGGAGAAGGTGGAGCCGACAACGAGGGGGAGAGTGACCGGGGGATCGACGGCGAGCGCTAGGGACGGACCTCCGGAAGGAACGACGGTGACGGTGGTCTCGTTGGAATAGCCGGCCGTGTTGCCGCCGGCGCCGATGGAGCGCACCCGATACACATAAGTGAGCGCGGAGGTGGCGGTCGTGTCGCGGTAAGACGTGGTTGGGGCCGCGAGGGTGGCGAGAGCGGTCCAGGTGGGGGCAGTGGCGGTCTTGCGCTCGAGCACGAAGCTGGCGGTGTTGGTGGCGTTGTCGCGCCACGTGAGCGAGATCGCGGTGGTCTCGCTCGTGGCGAGCAGGGCAGAGGGAGCGGCCGGCGCGGGACCTTCGAGGAATTCGCGGATGCCGTCGCGCACGGCGGTGGCGACGAGGAGTTTGAAGCGTTCGTCCTGGAGGGCGGCGTTGTCGGGCGTGGGCCGGTCCATGAAGGCGATCTCCATGATGACGGCGGGGCGCGTCGCGAGGCGGTTTTCACCGTAGCTGCCGTTGAAGCCCTGCACACGGCGGTCGGCCCAAGTCGGATTATAGTCGCGGCGGATGGCGGTGATGACCTTGGCGTGAAGGATATCGGCGAGGCGTTTGCTCTCGGTGCCGAAGCCGTTGTTGGTGTCGTAGAGCGTCTCGGTGCCGGTGCCACCGCCGCCGTTGTTGTGGATGCTCACGAGGAGCTCGGCATTGACGGCGTTGGCGTAGCGGGGACGGCAGCGGATGTCTTGTTCGAGGTGCGTGAAGCCGGACTCATTCCACACGGAGGCGTCGGCGCCGAGGGCTTTGACGTGATAGCGCGCGGCTTCCTGCCACTTGGGGAAACCCGTTTCGCCGAGGCCGGCCGAGCGATCGAGATTGCGAGTGGGGCGGACATCGGCGCCGTCGGCCACGAGCAGATCGTGCAGGAGCGTGATCATGTCGTGGTTTACGAAGTCCTCCACGATGCCGGAGTAGTAAGACCGCTGGAGGACGTAGGAGGAGCCGTTGAGGTAGTAGCCGTGACCGGGGCTGAGCGCGATGCGGCGGCCGGTAAGTGGGCGCGGAAATAATTCCGGCGAGGGAAAGGAACGAGCAGTGGGCGGCGCACGATCGGCCGGTGCGGGCTCGAGCAGCGCGTGCAGCGGGGTGCCGTCGATAGAGAGGAAGATCTCGAAGGACGGTAACGGCTCGCGCAGCACATCGGCGGCGGCGCGCAGGGCAGGGGCGACGACCTCTTCGAAGCGGAGTGTGCCCGGTCCGTAGGCGAGGGCGGCGCGGTCGAGGTTGAGCGTGAGACGGGTCGCTGACAACGAAGCACCCAAGAGCGGCACGTCGGTTCCGGCGGCCAATAGTGCAGCGGAGGCGGCAGTGGCGGCGGCGCGGGCGAGTGGGGCGGAATCCTCGGCACTCGCGGCACGCGCCGGGCGCGCGGCAAAGCCGAGGAGGAAAAGGACGAGAAAGAGCAAGCGGGTGGGGCGCACGGCGGTGAAGTGCTGGTAGCCCAAAGCGGCGGCGCGGCAAGCTCGCGATGGGTGGGCGGAGGGCGGGCGGGGAGTGGTGAGTTCGGGCTGTGCAGGCGACGCTGGACCGGGTTGAGTGGGGCACGCTTCTCTTACTATGAAATATCCCCGTTCTCTTCTCGTGCTCGGCTGCTTGGTAAACGTTGGTCTGTGGGCGGCGGAGGCGCCGCCGAAGGACGTGGTGCTGATCGACCACGCGCAGGTGGACGCGGCCTTTGCGAAAGGTATGCCGCTGCATGCGAATTCCAGTTTCAAGATTCAGGCGGGGCGGCGCGTGACGGGCGGCACGGCGGAAGTGCATGCGAACGACACAGACATATTTTATATCACGGAAGGCACGGCGACATTTGTCACGGGCGGCACGCCGGTGGAGCCCAAGACGACGGGCCCGGGAGAAGTGCGCGCACCCAAACTGGAAGGCGGCACGGCGCGGAAACTCACCAAGGGCGATGTGATCGTTGTCCCCGCCGGCACGCCGCACTGGTTTTCCGACGTGAGCGGGACGTTCCTCTACTTTGTGGTGAAGGTGACGCGCTGAGACGGACACCATGGGATTGATTGCGAACATCCGCGGCGGCGCCCGCTGGGCAGTGGCGCTCGGGCTTTGGCTCGCCGGGGCCGCGCTCAGCTGGTCGGCGCCGATCGAGGGCTCGCCCCTGGCGGCGGTGTTGCCGGCGGTGGATGGAGCGGGCGCCAAGCGCGATGCCGCCGAGGGGAATCGGGTCGCCCTGATCGGGAGCGGTTACGATGCGCTCCTGCTGCGGGTGCACCTGATCCGGCAGGCGCGCACGGCGGTGTCGATCCAGACGTTTATCTGGACGAATGATGAGTGCGGCCGGCTGCTGATCTATGAGTTGATCGAGGCGGCGAAGCGCGGCGTGAAGGTGCGGATTCTCGCGGACCACCTCGTGTCGGAGCAGGACCCGGCGACGATGGCCTTCTTGGCGACGGCACATCCGAACCTCGAGGTGCGGCACTATCGGCCCACGCTCTCGCGGATGAAACCCTCGCTGTGGCGCAAGCTCGTGGCGGGCGCGTGGTCGTTTCGCGGGATCAACCAGCGCATGCACAACAAGGTGCTGCTCGTCGATGAGGCGGTGCTCGTGACCGGGGGCCGCAATGTCGAGAACACTTACTACGATCACTCCACCGGCATGAATTTTCGGGACCGCGATGTCCTCGTGGTGGGCCCGACCGTTCGCGCTGCGGGCGAGTCGTTCGAGCAGTTTTGGGGGTATCAGTATGCGGTGCCTAGTCGGGCGCTGCTCGACGTCGAGACCCTGATCACGGCGGGAAACTATCGCCGCTATGCGACGCGGGCGGACTACGATTTCGGGCCGCACTTTGCGGAGCTGGAGCGGGAGGCCGACAACGCAGCGCTGATCACGGCGCGATTTGCCGAGCGCCTACGACCCGTGCGACGGGCGACTTTCGTGAGTGACGAGCCGGGGAAATCGAGCGGCTGGTCGGCGGAGACGCCGCGCATCACGCTGGCCCTGCGCGCGGTGCTGGAAAAGGCGAAGACGTCGATCGTGATGCAGTCACCCTATCTCGTGCTGAGCAAACCGGCCCGGGAAATCGTGCGCGATCTCCGGCGGAAGAATCCGGATCTGCGCGTGCGGATCTCGACCAACAGCTTTGCCTCGACGGACAACCTCTTCGCCTACTCGGCGAATTACCGGCTGCGCAATGACTACATCGAGGACCTCGCGCTGGAGGTGCACGAGTTCAAGCCCCAGCCCGCGAGCT
>CANGHW010000208.1 GCA_947453695.1 Opitutia bacterium | reverse complement strand
GAGCCCGAGGGAGGAGAGTTTACGGTGAGCTTGCCCGCCGACGGACGTTATCACAACCACCTCGGGATCGTGCACGCCGCTGCCCAACTCGCGGTGGCGGAGGCGGCGAGCGGGAATTGGATGCTGCGGAACTTTGGCGCCCGGGCAGAGGAATTCATCGCGGTGGTGCGGCGCATGGAGACCAAATTCAAACAACCGGCGCGGGGAAAAATTCTGGGTAAGGCGACGCCTGTGGAAGGGGCGCAGGAGCAACTCGCCGTCGATCTCGCGACGCGCAAAGTCATTTCCTTCTCCTTGCGCGTGGATGTTTTTGACGAAGCCGGCGCCCACGCACTCACCGGTAGCGTGGAATGGTTCATCACGCGGCGTCCGCTTCCAACGCCGTAATTTCCGACTTTGACTCGTCAGACGGTTCGGGCAGCTTGGCGAAGTGCTGAAGGAATTCGTCCACATTCGTCAGGAGAGCGGAGAAGGCCGTCGCCGGTGGTTTGAGTCCGATGAGATGGAACTCGTCGTCTGGCTGGACGCGAACGGAGCCATCGACGGCTACCAGATCTGCTACGAAGTGCGCGGAGTCGAACATGCACTGACGTGGCGGCCCGGCGTGGGCTTTGCCCACAGTTCGGTCGATTCGGGGGACACGCCGATGGGGGGCTCCAAAATGACGCCAATTCTCCTGCCGGACGGAGCGGTGCCATGGGCGGAGGTGGAGCGTCGGTTTGAGAAGAACTCCGGAGCGCTGGAGACTGATTTGCAGACCCTGGTGAGCGGGACCCTGGCGGCGCGGCGCTAACGAGAACCTGCAAAGCGGGCTCGCGTTTCACAGAGCGGTTTGTTCGCTGGCGCCTCCATGCGTAAGCTTTGGCAACAACTCGCAGCCGACGTCTCCGCCCCTTTTCTGGCGGCGCTAGTGCTCTCCGCGGCCTATCTCGGGTTTGTGGCCTGGGACCAATCGCATTGGTGGCGGGTGAAGGACGACTACAGCTTTGGGTGGTTGGTGCCCGCGTTTGTGGTGTTTGTGGTCTATGATCGTTGGCCGCGCATCACCGCGGCGGCGAAAGCCTGTGCGGCCGACGGCAGCCCACGAGCGGCGGGCTGGCACAAATGGATTTTGCGGATGCTCGTCGGTGGCATGCTCGTCTGCGGAGTGGGGATGTTTTTGCTCGGCTCGTTGTATCGGGCGGGATCGGGATCTTCGCATCCGGGCACGCTGGCGATCGCGCTGGGAGCGGCGGGGATTCTGCTGCCGCTGCTCTTCCTCAATGCCCCCGTCGCCCAGTCGCCCGCGCGGGGAAGTGTGATCAGCGACGGACGGGTGCAGCTCGTGCAGTGGTTCCTCTTTCCCGCACTGGTGTGGCTGGTGTCGGCCCCTATGGTGTCGGTGCTCGAACAACAGATCAGTCTGTTTCTGTTGCACAAGGTCGTCACGGTCGTGGCGTTTGTTTTCGACGTGCTCGGTCTGCCGATTGAGCAGCAGGGGAACGTGCTAGCGCTGCCGAAAGGAAATGTAGGAGTCGAGGATGCCTGTTCGGGCATCCGCTCGCTGACGGCGTGCTTGTTTGCCGGATCGTTCTTGGCGGCTGTTTTTCTGGAGAAACTGTGGAAGAAAATTACGCTCGTCGTGGCCGCGATGGGCCTGGCGTTTGTCACTAACCTGCTGCGCGGGCTCTTTCTCACCGGTTGGGCCTACCACAATGGCCCGCACTCGATTGAAGGCACGGTGCACGATGTCGCGGGCTACTCGGTGTTGGGACTGACCGTCGTCGGACTGCTGTGCCTGCTGCCGCTGCTAAATTTGAAGTTCAGCGCGGAGGCTCCACGGGACCCAACGCCGTCGGGATCGTCACAAACGTAAAGGTGTTTTTGGCGACGAGGTGGCGTTTGGCCAGCTTGGCCAACTCGGCGGCAGTGATGGCCGCGACATCTGTCGTGCGATCACGGGCAGCGCTTAGACGATGGGGGGTGAGCTGCGCATCGGCCAGCACGGTGCCGCCCCAGTAGGCGTTAGTGCGGCGGTCGTCGGACATCTGATGCAGGTAGGGTGGCACCGCCCGGGTGAATTCGTCGGTGGTCGGCCCGGTGGCGGCGAGTGACGCGGCCTCGCGCTGGATGATTTGCACGACCTGCTCCGTGCGGGCGGGCTCCACCTCCGCATAGACCGAGAAATAGTTCACCGAGGTGAAACCATCCGTGTCGAAGAAGCCGGCGGTCGGCGAATAGGCGGTGCCAAGCTCCTCGCGCAGGCGCACGCGCAGGCGATCAGCGAGCACTTGGGAGAGCAGACGGCAGCGACGCTCCTCGTGCGTATCCTTTAAGTCGGGCACTGGCCAGTAGCACGCCACGGCGGCGCGCCCGATCTTGGGATCGATGGCAAAGGGCTGGGGATTCGCGGTGGGCTTGCCAAACTTAACCGCGTTTGCGGCAGCGCGGGTGTCGGCGCGGGGTGAACGCTTGGGCAAGGTTCCGACGGTCGCGGCGAGCGCGGTGGAGGCGTCCTCCCACGAGATGTCGCCGACGAGGCTGAGTTCGATGGCGCCATGTTTGAGCTGGGGATCGAGCCAATTGGAAAGTTCGGCGATGGTGCGCTGACCGAGTTCATTACCCAACGGCGGGGCGAAGCGGGTATCGCCGCGCAGCATGGTGCGCAGGGCCAGAAGTGTAATCGGGCCGCCGGGTGACGTGGAGAGCGAGGAGTAGAGCGAGCCGAAGCGGGCTCCGGCATCGCGCATGGCCTCGGCGCGAAACGCGGAATCGGTCAAGTGGGCCGTGAGCAACTGCAGGCAGAGGACAAGATCGCGGCGTGAGCAGCGGGCAGTAAATTGCGACGCGTCAGCTTGGACTTGGAACGAATAGCTGACCGTGCGGCCGGCGAGGATGCGGCCGATTTCGTCGGCGGAATGTTTGCTGACCCCGCCGGCCACGAGCACGGCGTCGGCCAGGAGGTCGAGGCCGGCCTGAGTCGCCGGGAGACTGAGACGGCCCTCACCGACACGGAGGCGGATCTCGACGGTGTCGGCCTCGAACTCGGTGTGCTTGAAGTTGCACCGGACTCCGTTCGCGAATTCCGCGAGCCGCACGTCGAGGTCAGCGACCGCTTCATAGCGAACGAAGCGGCCCGGGGCTCCGAGATCAGTGTAGGCAAAGACGGGCGGTGGCTCGTCTTCCTTCGCCGGTGTCGGGAGCAATCGGCTCGCGTTGAGTGCATCGGCGATTTGTTGCCGGGTGATATTGAAGAGCGGATTGGCCGAAATGAAAACGTGCGGCGCTTCCTGCGTCCACGCTGCACGAAAGGCCTCCAGGCAATCGTCCGCGGTGGCGGCCGCGAGATCGGCGGCGACATCGCGTTGATGACTCTCCGGAGAGATAAACACGTCGCCGCGGACAACGGTCTCCGCGATGCGGCTAGCCAGCCACGGCGAGGGCCACGTGGGGATAGTGCGGACCGCCTGCTCGAAGCTGTTGGTGAAATTGGCCCGGGTCTCGCGCAGTTCGTTGGCGGTGAAGCCGTGAAAGAATGCCCGGCGATGCTCGCGCTCCACGTCGCTGGCGACTTTGCGCCAGTCGTCGACCTTGCCCGAGACCGTGATGGCCGCGATACGCCAGCCCGGGAGGGCCGGACTAAGGGCGGCGGAGGGAGCGACGAAGGACGTTTCCGGCAGAAGAGCGGCCCGCGTGAGGCGGGCGTGAAACATGGCAAATGCGAGGGTCTCGTGGAGGGCCCGCACCCGACGGGCGTGGCTGTCGGGAGCGTGGGGCGTGCGGATGGGGCGTTCGAAGGTCAGCCCGACTCCGATGAGGCCGGGGTCGGCGAAAATCTGCACATCGGGCTGGCTCGCCTGCGTCAGCTGCAGATCGGCGGGCTCGGGACGTGGATCACCGCGGGGCGTCAACCCGCCGAGTTCCTCGCTCACGAGCCGTGCGATCTCGTCGGGTTTCACGGCGCCGACGGCGACGACGACCATGCGTTCCGGACGATACCAGGCGTCGTAGAACGAGACGAATTGTTCGCGGCGCAGCTGCCGGATGGAGCTCACGCGGCCAATCACCGGCCGCGCCGTTTGGCGGGCGGCAGGAAACAGGAATCTCAGCGCGGCTTCGCCCCCCCGGGCTTCGGGTGTATCGCGGGTGGATTTCTCGCTGAGAATGACGCCGCGCTCCGTTTCGAGCAACTCGGGATCAAATGTCACTTCCTCGGCGTATTCGCGGAAGATACGCAGTCCCTCGCGGAGGGTAGCTTCCTTGGCATCGGGCAACTCGAGGTGGTAGATGGTGTGACCGTGGTAGGTGAATGCGGCGCTGTCGGGGCCGAACCCGAGACCGAGGCGCTGCAGCGCGCCCACGAGCGAACCGGCTGGATGGGTGCGCGTGGCGCGGAAGGCCATGTGCTCGACGAAGTGAGCGAGGCCGCTCTCGTCCTCGTTCTCGTGCACGGCGCCGGCGGCGACGAGCAGGCGCAGGGAAACGCGGTCGCGCGGTTCGGCGTTGGCGAGGGTGACATGGCGCAGGCCGTTGGGCAGACGGCCCTCCCTCAGCCCGGGATGCGGAGGAAGATCGCTCTCGGCGCGCGGCCACGGATCACCGGCCGCGAGCCCGCGGCAAACCAGAACGAGCACCAGCGCGCTGACCCCAAGCCAACGAGAGACGGGCATAAGAGCTAGGGTTTGGCAGCCGGGACGATGACCACGCGGCTCGAGCGACCGGCCGCCAGGTAGGACTTGGCAAAGGCGGAGAGCTCAGCGGCGGTGACGGCCTCATTATCGGCGTAGCGGTTCCGGCACCAATCTAGCACTTCAGGCTTTTCCTGTGCGCGGGATAGGACGGCGCTGAGCCAGTAGCCGTTAGTGCGGGCGCTCTCCCGGAGGCTCGTGAGGATGGGCTTTTTCGCGCGCTCGAGTTCGTCTTCCGTGACGCCCTTCTCGGCGAGATCCGCGGCGATCTGGTCAAAAATATCGCCGATCTTCTTCGTCTTGTCCGGTGCGACGGTCGTGCCCGCGATGAAGTAGCCGTAGCCCGGATAGAGGTCGCTGGTCGAACTGCCGGCACCGGGACTGTAGGCATCTCCAAGCTCCTCGCGGATCTTGAGTCGAACGCGGTCGGAAAGAACTTCGCCCAGAAGATTGAGGCGGCGGGTGCGCTTGATATCGCGTCCATCTGTGCTCGGCCAATAGAGCCGGACTTCCGCCTTGGGAATTTCCGTGGCGATGGCGAACTCGCGGCTGAACGGCGTCGCGGGGAAGGATACCTTGCGCAACTCGTCGAGGGATTCGCGCACATCGCGTTTCGGGAGGGCGCCCAGTGTGCGGGCGACGGCGTCGAGGGTGGCGTCGAGCTCGAGGTCACCGACGATCGCGAGCTCGAGGGCGCCGTGGGCGAGTTGCGGCCCGACCCAGGCTTTCACCTCGGCGAGCGTGCGTTGGAGCATGATGTCCTTGGGCGGTAGGCCGAAACGGTGGTCCCCGCTGGCGAGGAGTTTGGCGACATCGAGATTGAATGGGCCGGCGGCGGTGTGCTCGAAGCTCGTGTAAGTTTGCTCGAGACCCTTCGCGACTTGGCGGGCGGCCTCGGGGCGATAGCCCGCATCCGTTAGGTAGGCGGTGAGCAATTGAAGTTGCAGCAGGAGGTCTTCACGATTGGTGCCGCCGCCGAAGGTGAAAGCATCGCCCCCGACACCGAAGCCGATGCCGACGGTTTTGCCCGCGAGCACACGGCGGAGGTCGTCGGCATTATATTTGCCGAGTCCGCCGCCGTTGAACGTTTGACCGGCATAGGTTGCGAGGCCTGGTTGGTCTTTGGGTTCGGTCAGCTGGCCGTAGCCGACGCGGGCGCTGAGGCGAATGCGGTTGGCCTCGAAATCCGTTTTCTTGAGGTTGACGCGCACGCCGTTCTCAAAGGTGACGAGCGTGACATCGAGATCTTCCACACGCTCGCGTTTCACGATTTTGCCGGCGGGGCCAAAGTTCGTGTAGGCCCATTTCAATTCTTCGAGGACCTCGGGGGGCGCTACTTTGACCGCGCTGGTGCGATCGAAAGCGGCAGCGATAGCCGCCGTGCCGGCGTCGCCGAGCTTGGCGTTGCCAGTGACGAGGATCAGGCGATGAGCCGGGCTCCACGCGGCCCGGAGTGCGGCCAGGCAGTCAGCCACCGTGATCTTTTCAAAGGCCGGCTTGTAAAGGGCGAGATCGTCGGCCGGGGTAGTGAACACGTCGCGATCCAGGAGGGCATCGGCGATCTCATCCGCGAGGCCGTCGGAGCGACGCGTGGCGGCGGTCTTCACCGCTTGCTCGAGACTGTTGATCTGGCGGGCGACCACTTCCTTTAGCTCGGCGGGCTGGAAGCCGAACTCCAGCGCACGGCGGAGTTCCTGGTCGGCGATCCCGAGAGCGGCTTCCCACTGCTCGGCTTTGCAGGTGATGGAAACGGTCGTGTCGCGGTAAAAATTAAACGAGTCGCTGCCGCCGGCGAAGCCGTTGGTGAACGGAGCGTTTTCCTTTTTCGCGAGGATGCCAAGACGGCGGCTGATGATCGCATGGGCGATACTGCGCGGGATGTCCTTGAGACGGTTGGCCGCGGTGTCGGGCTCGCGCGTAAATGGCACGACGGTCGCGAGACCCACGGAGGTGTTAGGGGCTTCGGACTCGTAGTGGTAGAACGTCTTCACTCCATTGTGAGCGGGAATCTTGCCCAGGTCCGGGCGAGTGCGGGCGGGGCCGCGGGCGGTGAGGGAGGTAAAGGTCGCCACCACCTGTTTCTCGACCGTGGCCGCATCGAAGTCGCCCACGATCACGACGGACATGAGCTCGGGGCGATACCACGTGTTGTAGAAATCAACGAAGCGCTCACGGCCCGCCTGTTCGATAACCGGCGTTTCACCGATCGGAAAACGCTGCGGGAAGAGCGAGCCACTGAGATAGAATCCGTAGGTGGCAAACATGGTTCGGCGACCGACGGAGTCGCCGGTGCGTTTTTCACTCAAGACCACGCCGCGCTCCCGGTTGATTTCCCCGGGGGTGAGGAGAAGTCCGCCAGCGTAGTCACCGAAGACGCGCAGTCCCTCGGCCAGCGTGGCCTCCTTCGTGTCGGGGAGTTCGAGGAGGTAGAGCGTGCGGTTGAAACCGGTGGAGGCATTGGTGTCGCCGCCGAAATTCATCCCCATGCGCTGGAAGAATTCGATCAGGGTGCCCGGGGCGTAGTGTGTGCTGCCGTTGAACGCCATGTGCTCGAGGAAGTGCGCGAGGCCGCGTTGGTCCTCCGTCTCGTGGAGCGAACCCGCTTCGATGAGCAGGCGGAAGGAGGCGCGGTTTTTCGGTTCCTGATTGGCCCGGACCACGTAACGAAGGCCATTGGGGAGGGTGCCGTAGCGCAGTGCGGGGTCGGGCTTCAGGTCGCTCCCTTCGTGGGGAAACGGAATCGCCCCGAAGAGCGGCATGGCGAGAGCGAGGACGAACGCGACTAGCGCAGAGCGGACAAAGGGGCGACGCATGGAGGAGATGGGCGCAAATAGGTGAGGTAAGGGCAAAAAGAAAAACGGTAGGTGATTTTCTTGCGCCGCGCACGGCTTTGGCGGGCAATAGCCGGCCGCGACACTATGCTCTGGCTTTACCGACTGCTTTTTATCCCTGTGCTGGTGGTCATGGCGCCAGCCTATCTCTGGCGCATGCGCCGACGGGGCGGTTACCGGGGAAACTTCACGCAGCGTTTCGGCTCACATCCCAAGCTGCCCCGCAAGGAGGCCGGGTCGCGGCGGGTGTGGCTGCAGGCGGTCAGCGTCGGCGAGATGCTGGCGATCGGACCACTCTTGGAAGGGCTACGACGCGAAGGTGCGGAGATCTATCTCACGACGACCACGAGCACGGGGTTCCGCATCGCCCATGACCGCTACAACGGAATCACGATCGGCATTGGCTACTTCCCGATTGATTGGTGGTTCTTTTCGGCGCGGGCGTGGAAGCGGATCAAACCGGATCTGGTTATTTTGACGGAAGGAGAGCGCTGGCCGGAGCACCTGCGACAAGCTGCCCTGCGCGGCGTGCCGGTGATCTGTATCAATGCCCGGATGTCCGATCGCAGTTTCGCCCGCATGAAGTGGTTCGGGCCGGCGGCCCGTTTGATGTTGGGCGGGGTCACCCGGCTGCTGCCCTGTTCGACCCAAGATGAGGCGCGGTTCCGCGAGCTTGGGATGCCGGCGGATAAAATAACCACGACGGGCAATATAAAGCTCGATGTGCAGATCCCGCGGATTTCGGAAGCGGAGCGGGCGCAGCTCCGACGCGAGCTCGGACTACCGGAGGGTTTTATTTTGCTCGGGTCCTCCACGTGGGCGGGCGAGGAGGAGGCCATGATCGGGGCGCTTCGGCTCACACGGGAACGCGGGGTGCGTTGCTCGCTGATCCTCGTCCCGCGGCACGCGGAGCGGCGGATCGAAGTGGAGCGGGTGCTCGTGAAAGCGAAGCTCCGGTATCATTTCCGCTCGAAGGGCGTGGCGACCGGCGAGGTGGATGTCGCGGTGGGCGATACCACGGGGGAGCTGCGGCGCATTACCCAGCTCGCCGACCTGGTCTTCGTGGGAAAGAGTCTGCCGCCGCACGCCGAAGGCCAGACGCCCGTGGAGGCCGCGGCATTGGAGCGACCCATTTTGTTTGGTCCGGGCATGAGCAACTTCCGCCTGCTCACGCGCGATCTGATGGCCCGGGGTGCAGCGATTGAAGTCAGGGATGCGGAACATCTGGCCTCGGTGGCGCAGGAATTGTTGCGCGATTCGGCCCGGCGGGAGGCACTGGCCGTCGCGGCGGCCGCGTGGCGCAAAGACAATGCCGGGGCGGTGGCCCGCACGTTAGACGTGATTCGCGTGGAGTTGGCG
>CANGHW010000207.1 GCA_947453695.1 Opitutia bacterium | reverse complement strand
TGTGCGCCGGCTCGGCCCGCGCATCCACGCCGTGCATCTCCGCGCCGTGCAGCGCGAACCCGACGGCACGTTCTACGAAGCGAATCACTTGGAGGGCAGCATGGACATGGCGTCCGTCGTCCGCGCTCTCCTCGAGGAACAGCAAACGCGCCAGCGGGCGGGACGGATGGATTGGCGGGTCGCGCTCCGTCCCGATCACGGCCATATGATGCTGGACGACTTCAAGCGCGCCGCCCCCACCTGCCCCGGCTATCCCCTCATCGGTCGGATGCGTGGCCTTGCCGAGCTGCGCGGACTCCAAGTCGGCATCGGGTCTATGCTCGCCTCTTGAGCACCCGCCTGGGTGGTCGAGTTTTGCACTCGGCCCGGGGCGTTATGCATGACAGCCTCAGGCGAGTTACCCGCCATGAAAACCCGCCGCGAATTCCTCCGCCTCTCCGCTTCATCTGCACTCGCCGCGACCGCGCTCCGCGCCGCCGATCCCCTCCCCGCTTCCAGTGCCTCGCTCACGACCACGGGCGGCACACCCGCAGGTGTCGTGTCGGGAGTCGCCCGGACCGTGACCTCCGGCGTGAGCGATCGCGCGGCGTGGGTTCGCCTCGCGCAAAAGCTGGCCTCGCCCCTCCTGCCGACGCTGGCCGAGCGTCGCCTCAAGGCCTCGATGCCGGTGGAGGCGGCACCACGCACCAAAGATCGTCCGACCTACACCCACCTTGAGGCCTTGGGCCGGGCGCTCTGCGGCCTCGCTCCGTGGTTTGAGCTTGGAGCCGACGCCACAGCCGAAGGCACCGAACGCGCTCGGCTCGCGGCCCTCGCGCGCACCGCAATCGATGCGGCGACGGATCCGCAGTCCCCAGATTTCCTCAATTTCTCGAAGGGCGCGCAACCGCTGGTCGATGCGGCGTTTCTCGCGCAGGCCATGCTCCGGGCTCCCACCGAACTCTGGCAAAAGCTCGATTCACGGGTGCAACAAAACGCCATCGCCGCCCTCAAATCCTCGCGCCCGATCAAGCCCGGGGAGAACAACTGGAAGCTCTTTGCCACGACGGTAGAAGTTTTCCTCCACCGCGTGGGCGCGGGCCGCGACGACGCGCGCCTGCTTGAGGGCATCAATAAACACGCCGCCTGGTATGTCGGTGACGGCATGTATGGCGACGGCCCCGAGTTTCACTGGGACTACTACAATTCTTTCGTGATCCAGCCCATGTTGGTCGAAGCCCTCGACGTCGTCGGCGAAGAGACGCCTGAACTGAAATCCTTCCGCGACAAATCGCGGGCCCGCCTCACGCGCTATGCTGCAATCCAGGAACGCCTGATCGCGCCCGACGGGACCTATCCCATCGTTGGTCGCTCCATCACCTATCGCTGCGGCGCGTTTCAGGGGCTCGCGCTCGCCGCCCTGCGGCATCAACTCCCGACGGAGGTCACTCCCGCCCAGGCCCGGGTCGCACTTACCGCCGTGATTCGCCGGACGCTGGAAGCGCCCGGCACCTTTGATGCCTCCGGCTGGCTGCGCATTGGGCTGGCCGGCGCCCAACCCGGGCTCGGCGAAAACTACATTTCCACCGGCAGCCTGTATCTTTGCAGCGCCGCCTTCCTGCCGTTGGGCCTGCCACCGACGGATCCGTTTTGGAGTGAAGCCCCAGCCAAAACGACCTGGGAAAAGGTTTGGTCCGGCGAGAATCTCCCCGCGGACCACGCGATCAAGAGCCCGCGGTAGTGGAACTCGGCCATTACGGCTGAACCTTGATGGATTTGATCTTCGGCGGAGTGATCGGCTGGCTCATCCCGCCGTCCATTCCACGTTTCGTCGGAGTCGCCGCGAGTGCGTCGACCACTTCGAGCCCCTTGCTGACCTTGGCAAAGATCACGTAGTTCGGCGGCAAGGGATAGTCCTGATGCATGATGAAGAACTGGCTGCCATTCGTGTTGGGTCCCATGTTGGCCATCGCGATCAGTCCCCGTTTGTAGTCACCCTGATAGAGTGGCGAGTCGCGCTTGATCTCGTCAGCGAAGAAGCCGCCCCACGCACTCTCACCGCCACGTCCGGTGCCCTCCGGGTCACCACCCTGCAGCATGAAATCCTTCAGGATGCGGTGAAACGTCACCCCATCATAGTAACCGTGCTCGGCCAGCAGTCGGAAATTCTCCACGGCTTTCGGAGCGTCGCCCGCCAGAAACTCAATCTCGATCGCGCCTTTCTCGGTCTCGATCACGGCATGCTTGCCCCCGGAGCTCTTCGCCCCCGCCGGAACCTTGGGATTGCCCGAGCCGGAGCCGCTCGGCGCACAGGCCGCACTCCCGAGGAGCGTCAGCGCCAGCACGGCCGGGAGCAAAATGCGGGAGATCGAGACAGGAAGTTGGCGCACAAAGGACATGCCTTGATCTCCGAGAGCGCCGCTCGCCGAGTCAAGCCACCCACGTGACAACTATCAGCAGCACTGCGCGCCAGCTCGGCTCTTCTCCCAGGGCTGCGCTGAACCACAAACGCTCGGTGCACGAGAACTCTTGTGGCCGGCAGGCGGACGGGAAGACGGCCCGCGAGATGATCGCAATAATCAGGCTTCAGCCCGGGCGCGGGCGTCGGCTTCGATCAACTTGTTCAAACCATTCAGCGTCGCGCGCACGCGGTCTTTCACGGCGGCGAGGTCGCCCGCCTTCGCCACCTTCTCGCTGGCGAAGAGGTAGAACTTCATCTTCGGCTCGGTGCCGCTGCCTCGGGCCGCGAACGAATAACCGTTCGAGAGCGTGACCAGATAGAGGTCCTGCGACGGGATCAATTCGTGGTCGGCATCGTAGATCTTCTCGCGACCGAAATCCTGGAACTGCGTGACCGTGACGTCGCCAAACGCCTTCGGCGGATTCGCCCGATAGGTCTCAAGGATGCGTTTGATTTTCGCGTTACCGCTGGCGCCCTCGTAGTAGATGTTGATCACGCCTTCGAGGTAGAAGCCGTATTTCAGGAAAATCTCATCGAGATATTCCGGCACCGTGAGTCCACGTGATTTCACCCAGGCGCAAACCTCGGCAAACATCAGGCACGCAGAGTTCCCGTCTTTGTCGCGCAGGTAGTCGTTGGGCAGATAGCCGTAGCTCTCTTCTGTGCCGAAGGCGTAGAAGGTGCTATGTTTTTGGAGGAGTTGCACGCGCTGCTCGAAGGGCGTCGCTTCGTAGTTGAAACCGGGGCCCATCGCAGCGAGCAGCTTCTCTTCGTAGCCACGGATCTTGGCGGCGATCCATTTG
This sequence comes from Opitutia bacterium, assembly GCA_947453695.1. Lineage (GTDB taxonomy): Bacteria > Verrucomicrobiota > Verrucomicrobiia > Opitutales > Opitutaceae > GAS368. The sequence continues at coordinate 5,657 of CANGHW010000207.1, read as the reverse complement.
AAGCCGGTCAGAGTCTTGATGACCTTCACGCCATGGCCGTGGCCGATCGCGTCCTGCAGTTGCGTGGTCACAAACGTATTGATGATGGCCACGCTCTGACTGCCTGCCGGTGGGATCCATCCGAGTTCCTTGAACTTGGTGAGTCGGTAGTCCGCGAGGACCGCGCCAATTTGGTTGCCCGAGAGTAATTCCATTTTACCCGAGCGATTGCGCACCGCGACACCCATGCGATCCGCGTCGGGGTCCGTCGCGACGACGACATCGGCCTGGATCTTATCCGCCAGCGCGACCGCCCGCGACAGCGCCTCAGCGTTCTCGGGATTGGGTGACTTTACCGTCGGGAAACGAGCGTCGAACTCGAGTTGCTCCGGCACGGGCGTGACGTCGCAGCCCGCGTGAATCAGGAGCGGAACGGAGTGCACTGCACCCGTGCCATGAATATTGGTAAACACCACCTTGAGCTTCGTCGCGTGGAAGACGCTCGGATCGATTGCGGCTTTGGCGGCGACCGCGAGATAGGCATCGTCGGCGTCGCGACCGAGGGTGGTGACACCCGCGAGCTTGATGTCGAGGTAGCTGCTGAGTTCGCCGAGCGGGACGGCGTTTACCTCGGCCACGATGCCCTTGTCGTGGGGCGGCACCACTTGGGCACCGTCATCGAAGTAGGCTTTGAAGCCGTTATCGTGTGGAGGATTGTGACTCGCGGTGATGACGACGCCGGTGTGGGCCTTGAGCATGCGCACGGCGAAGCTCAGCTGCGGCGTCGGCCGCGGTCCGTCAAAAATAAACGCCTCGCCCCCGAGCCGGGTCCAAGCGGAGGCCGCAAGCTCGCAGAAGTGCCGCGAGAAGTGGCGCACATCGTAAGCGATCACGAGCTTGGGACTGGCGGTGACGCCACGCGTGCCGAGATACTTCTTCGTGTAGCGGAAAAGGCCGACGACGGCGCGGATCAACGTGAAATCATTCAGCACATTGCAGCCGATCGCCGCATGCTCGGGTGAGCCGCTCGCCGACAAAGTGCCCGTCTCGGACGGGGCAGTGACCACGCCAATCGTGCGCCCACGCATGCCACCGGTGCCAAATTCGAGATAGCGGTAGAAGCGATCATTAAGCTCAGCCCAAGCCTCCTTCGCCACCAACTCCTCGATGCTGCGGTGCGCCGAGGTGGGCAACTGGGCGGCGAGGAAGGCAGTCAGATTTTCCGCGGTGCTCGGCATGAGCTGTCCGGCAGCGGCGGCGGCTTTGATTCGATCAAGGGTGGTCATGGTGCGAGAAATGGAAACGTGAGATTAAGCGAGGGTCAGCCCGTCGGCGATGGCGGGTTTGGTGGGAAGAGCGCGCCACGCGTCGGCAAAAGAGTCCTCGTCGTAGCCGAAGAGCGGGGAAACCTCGATGGAAGTCGCCGGCAATCCGCTGGCATCGACCGGAACTGTGGCTCCATTGGCCTTCAACCAACGGGCGAATTGGCGCAGTTGGTCATCGCGACAGGTCTTGGGCGAGTCCACGCCATCAGCGTTCTTCACCGGCGAGAAGTCATCCGCGCGCAGCGTTTCGATGATCACGGGATTGCGGGCAAATGGCAGGGCATCGAAGACAAACATCTCGAATTTTACGCCGTTGGCTTTGTCGGGCTTCACCGCCGCGCCTGCGACATCGACCGTGGGGATCTTCTTGTCGGCCCGGTGAAACGGTAGTGCGACACCTTCCGCGCCTGACGCCATCCGGCGGACGAATTCACGGTCCAGCACGTGAATCGCAATACTCCCCGCGATGTAGCGCAATTGCCCGTTGGCGTCGGTCTCCCGCTGCATCGCCATGGGCAGATCCGAATACTCCACGACGACCGATTTTCCGTTTTGGGCGCAGAAGTGGCCGACCTTTTCCTCTGCATACGCCTTGGGCACCATCTTACTCGTCATTTCCGAGCCGCGCATGACGTGCCAGCCGATAAAGGCGGGGTCGATGCACCGCACGAGAGGATTATCGACCTGAAAATAGCTGAGCGTGTCCACGCCTTCGCGTTGCATCAAATCAAGGGCGCCACTGCGTTCGAGTGCCCGCAACGAACCGCCGTGACCGTCCGGCGAGAGCGCGAGGGAGGAAGTCGTTTCGAGAAGAATTTTCCCATCGAAGCTCACCGCCGGCATGCGGCCCTGGCGGAAAAAGTGCACGCGACCGCGGTCCAGACCGAAGTAGCGGTGCTCGGCGAAGAAGGCTTCGGTGGCCGCATGGTTCGCGTGGCTCGTCATGATGAACCAGTGCAGCGGGCGACCGTAACGTCGGCCGGCCGCGAGGATTTTCTCCGCGAAGACCTGAAAAAGTGATTTTTGCAGCACCGGGGTCACCCGAAACGTGCCCTTCGGTCCGTCATAGCCCAGGCGCGTCCCCTGCCCGCCCGCGACCGTGAAGGCCGCCACCCGACCACTCCGCAATGCCTGCTCGCCCACCGATTTTGCCTTCGCCCACGCTGCCGCGTCGCCGCCATGCTCGGGCCGACGCTCGTAGGGCGCGGGAGCGAGACCGGCGAGGTCTACCCCGGCCGCGCCGTCACTCTTGGCGACGAGGGAGCGGTAAAGACGTGCTACTTCATTGAGGTCCACCTCGGCTGCTTCCTCCAGCAACCGCTGCTGCGCTGCGGGCGCAAGCTGGTCGAAAAAAGCAAAGACCTGCGCCTGTCCGGCGCGTTGGAATGATTCGATGAGGGGATGCTGAGCCATGCGTAAAGACTAGGGGAGATGGGATCACTCCGGAAAGCGCAAGATTACATCACCCGGCTTCGTATAACCCCAGCGACTCTTCAGGACCTTTTCCACGTATTCGGGATCGGTGCGCAGTCGCTCCAGGATCCGTTGCTGCGTCTGCAGCCGGCGCTCCTCCGCGGCCAGACGCTGCCGCGTGGCCGCCTCCACCTGCTTCAATTGAGCGTATTCCGCCCGGGCATCGAGGAACAGCACGCCCGCGCCCACCCCGAAGCCTGTAAACAGGACGACGTAGAGGCTGACGATGACGCGGCGCGAATTCACAGATGGGAGAAAGCTGATCAACGGCAGCGCCCGCCTGCGAGTAAAGGAGATTTCAAACGCACCACCCCGGAGTCGTCTTCGTGAAATTGGCGTGCGTTTTCCAGCGACCGCGCCAGCTTCGCGGTTCGCATGTATCAGAGCTTTTATGGGTTTAGGGAAATGCCATTCAACATTACCCCCGACCCTCGATTCCTTTATCTCAGCCCGACCCATCAAGAGGCGCTCCAGCACCTCAAGTATGGCGTGCGCGAGAAAAAGGGCTTCATCGTTCTGGTGGGCGAGGTCGGCTGCGGCAAAACCACGCTCTGCCGGCGCTTCCTCAACGAACTTGATCCGGCTCACTTTGACACGGCTTTGATTCTCAATCCCCGCATCACCGAGACGCAGATGCTCAAGGCGATCCTGACCGAGCTGGGGGAAACCAAATTGGCCCGCAGTCAGAACGACCTCGTCGCCCAGATCAACCGGGTGCTGCTGGAGCGGATCGAGAAAGGGCGCGACATCGTCCTCATCATCGATGAGGCGCAAAATCTCAGTTTCGAGGTGCTTGAGCAAATCCGTCTCCTTTCGAATCTCGAAACCGACAAACAAAAGCTGCTCCAAATCGTTCTGATGGGTCAGCCCGAGCTCAAGGACGTCCTCGCAAAGGAAGAGCTTCGGCAGCTCCGGCAGCGCATTTTGGTCCACTATGAGCTCCATCCCCTCGCTGCCACGGACATGGACCACTACATCCAACATCGACTCTCGCTTGCTGGTGGCAGTGGACGCCCCAGTTTTACCAAGTGGGCGCTCAGAGCGCTTCACCGCGGCAGCGGCGGTATTCCTCGCATCGTAAATAATCTCTGTGACAAGGCCATGCTCTCCTCGTTTATCCGCGAGTCCGACGAGGTCACTTACTGGGATGTGCGTCGCGCCATTCGCGACATGAAAAACCTGACCAACTGAGCCTGGTGCTACGTCTCCATCGATGAGTCTCATCAACGAAGCCCTCAAGAAAGCGCAGCGCTCCCGCAGTGGAGACCTCGACAACGGACCGCCCATGCCGGGTGACAACGGTCCCCGGGTGGCCAAGCGCAGCCAGCCGCGCACGTCGCAGCAGCTCATTCTCATCGCGGCCGGAGCCGTCGTGCTGATTGTGCTATCGGTCGTCGCGACCGTCTATCTGGTCAACCGGCCTGCCGAGACTAAGCCCGTCGCAGCGACGCCCAAGCCCAGCGCGCCCGCCCCGACTCCGGCTGTTGCAACTCTGCCGCCACCCGTCGTCGCCCCGGTGCTGAACAATCCTCCGGTGCTCACCACCCGTCCGGCCGCAGAGACCACCCCTGCGGTCACGCAGTCGCCACCGGCAGAGAAGGCGACGACCGCAGCTCCGGTCGGCGCCGTGAAACCAGCCCCCACCGTGCCCACTCCAGGCAGCAGATCCAGCCCAGCACCGTCCTCGGCCTCCACGGCAGCCGCGCCAATCTCTCTCTCTGTTTCCTCTGCGCCCACCGCTACCCCGCCTCCCGCTTCGTCTCCCGTCGCGCCGGTCGCAACCGTGCCTCCGGCCACCGCTACGGCTGCAGTTCCCAGCGTCGTAGCTCCGGCGCCCGCCCCCGTGGCTGCGCCGGCGAAACCGGATGAGCGCATATTGCAGTTTATCGATGCCATCCGCGTCGCCGGCATCCGCTCATCCGGCACCGAAAGCCGCGTCCTCATGAACGACCGCGTCTATCGCGTAAACGAGATCGTCGAGCGAAACTTTAACCTGCGCCTCACCAAGGTAGAGGCCAATGCCCTTACATTCACCGATCCGAATGGCGTCGTCTACGTGAAGAACTTCTGAGTCTCGGGACTTTCGCAGGTTCCGGCCAGTCGCCCGCGCCCCTCCTTCAACGCTTCGGGGCGAGCTCAGCCAAGACACGCAGCGCGCCTTCGACGAGAATGGTGCCGCACTCATCCGTGCCCGCTCCGCCCGTTCCCGCTTCATATCCGCCGCGGGCTTTTTCGCCGGGTGCGCCCACATAGTGAACGCCATTTCCATTGGAATAGCCCAATACCAGGGTTTGTGGAAAAGGTGATTTCTCGCGAATCGCCAAACCGAGTTCCGTCATTGGCTCGCCCGGCAATCCGATCAAGGCCAGCGGCCCGCAGACGATGGCCTGAATTTCGGCCTCCACGGTGTCCGTCCCGGTGCGCTTCTTCGCTTCGCTGGTCAGCGGCAGCTTCACGGTCGTGCGACCGATCCGCAGCGCACTCGTCGCCAGCTTGGTGCTGTAGCGCGCCACGATCTGCGCCTTTTTTGCCATGCCTTCGGCCATCTCAGCCACCGGGCCCGCGCCCCGCCGCCACGGGTTGATGTCGCCGCAGCAGCCCTGGAGAAACAGGGCCTCACCGCCGAGCGCGTTCGCGATTGTGCGAGCGGCCGCTCCCGGCCAATCGCCCGAGATCGCAGGATTCGAGGGGTAAATTGACACGGCATGGCACGCCACGTGGAAGAGCGAGGCGACGGGCTTGCCCGCGCCATCGCGAAAGGAGACCAATGAAAAGGTGCGGTCCATCGGACCAAACGTCGCTCCGCCGGACAATAGCTCAGGAGTCCAGTCCGGGCTCGTGGGCACCGGAGCTGCTCCGACGCGTGGCTCTACTGGGCCC
>CANGHW010000206.1 GCA_947453695.1 Opitutia bacterium | reverse complement strand
GATACGCTCGGGCCGTAGAAATGGCTGTCGCCCGCATCAAATTTGAAGCCGTCGACGCCATACTCGTCGACGAGATGCCGCAACCGGTCGCGCAGCCATGCGTGCGCTGTCGGATTGCTCAAATCGAGCACTGCGCTGGTGCCGTTCCACCAGCGGACCATCGCGGCGTCCCCCGCCTTCCCTTCCTCGGGAAGATTGGCCCTGTCATCAATTGCCGAATCGCGCAGCAGGCAGCCATCCCGTTGCAGTGCCCGGCCGGTGGCCGAGTCGGGACTGACGAAGGGGCAAACCCACAGCATGACTTTGAATCCCAATGCGTGGAGTTCGCGCATCATCCCTTTCGGATCTTTGAAGCGCTGGCCCGAGAACTCCCACACGCCGTAGTCCTCCTGCCAGTTGTCGTCGATCATGAGAACACCCGGCGGATAACCGGCGGCGACGAGATCGCGCGCGTATTTCAGGATGCGCTCCTCACGTTGATCGTAGACGAGTTCGATCCACGTATTGTATTGTGGCACCGAGAACAGCACTTCGGCAGGCATCACGCCATTGGGCGGGAAGAACCGCCGTGAGGCCTCGCGGAATGCGTCACGCAAGGTGCCGCCCGCCTGCCCGATCTCGAATTTCTGCGTGGCGCGCGAAAGCTTCAGCGTGCCAGCCGAGAATTCGTAGGAATACGCTGCTTCGCTCCAGACGAACCGCCCCTGGTTGGACACAAAGAGCGGTTGAGCCTGATTCGAACTGCCCCAGCGGTCATCGATGTGCAGCGTCCGCTTCAGCTTCGACGTCGCGTCGTAGGGCATTTGCGCACTATAGACGATCTGGCCGCCCCACCATTTCTCGCCCGCGAGCAGCGGGATCTCCGCGATCTTCTCCGCTGCCCACGCAGGCTGCCCCGCGCACAAGCTCAGCAACCCGAAAACCAGTGCCGCACCGCGTCGGACTGACGGCAATGAGTTTGGTAGCGTAGACATGGGCAGAGGTTGGCGTCGCGAGCGGTTGTGGCCTGGTCGGCTGGAATTTAGAATCGCACGCTCGCGGTCAGGCTCCAATTCCGGGGCGTGATGAACATGTATTGATAGGGAACAGTCTCGCGCGCCGGCGTGGTGAGGCTGCCGCCTTTGACCTTCAGGGTCGCGTTGTAGTAAATGAACGGCTGTGTATCGAAGAGATTGTCGATTTTGAGATCGAGACGAACCGGGTAGCGTTTGATGGCTTTGATCGTATAGCCGAGGGTCAGCGTCGCGATCTTGTAGCTGGGACCGTAGACGACATCGGTCGCGGACCGGGTCGGGTCGTCGATCGTCGTGGCAGGATTGGCCGGATCGACGATCGTGTCGCCGCCCTTGTAGCCGATCACCTGAGGACCGCGGTAGTTCACGCCGCCACCAATCCGGACATCTTTCATCGGCCCGGAGGAGATGGTGTAGTCCGTAAAGATGTTGGCGTTATATTTTCCGTTGCGGGTGGTTTTCTGCTTTCCCGCGATCATGGAGGCCGTGGCCGCCTGTAGTGCGTTGTATTGAGTTGCGGCGTTGTTGGCATCGGGCGAGCGGACGTCCGCGGGCACGGTGAGATCCACCGAGGCCAATCCGTTCGAGCCCACGATGACTCCGGCGTCTTTCAGGATGTTACGAAACAGTGTGTCATTTTCGGCCAGATATTTTCTGAGCGTCGGGTAAGCGTTCTGCTGGTAGACCTCCGGCAGGCTTAGATTTGCCGAGATGCGCCAATTGCGGGTGGGATTCGCCACAACCTCCAATTCATAACCCTGGGCAAGCAGGTCACGGGTATCTACGAACGTGAGGATGACCGGCTGCATGCCGCGGGCGTTGACGCCGCTCGGGGTCAAGTCGCCGATGACGTTGGTTTGCTGGATGGCGGCGATCGCGTTGGGCAGCGGAACCGCAAAACCATTGCCGGTGCCGGTCCCGGCCGACACCCCCGTTTGGGTGGATTTATAGCGGCCGATGCTGACGTTGAGCTTGGAGTCCAGCAGGGCGAAGCGCAGGCCGTAGTCCCAACCCTGCGAAGAGGTGGGAGGCAGAATACTACCGTCGATGGTGATCGCTCCGGTCTGCGGCGAGAACGTCTCGGCGTAGTTCGCAAACGGGCTCAGCATGCGGGTGACGTGGAATACACCGCCGGCGGAGAACGTCGTGATACCGCCCTTGACGCGGGGATTCGAGAAGTCGTCTTGAAACACATCATTGGCATACTGGGCCTGGCGCGACTGATCGGCGTTGCGCGGCCGGGTGGCGGCGGGCTGCAGTGGACCGGTGGTGACCCCGGCGGCATTCTTGGGCGTGTAAGTCAGCTTGGTCCAATTGGCCGGCGCAGCCGGCCGCCACGCAGTGGAATAGCCATTCCAGTCAGCGCCGTAGTCGCCAAAGGCGAGGCCGTTCTTGGTATTGAGATCGTAGTCATCGCGCCGCGCGGCGCCGAGAAGGACGAGGCGGCCCCGGAAGAACTTCGCGGTGCCGGCGGCTTGGGCGAAGGTGTAAGTCGTGCTGAGGAGATTGTTGCCCGGCGAGTTTGAATTGGCGTCGACGGGCACGCTGGACGTCGTGCCCGTAACCGGATCGACGACCGAGACATTCGTGCCTGCCAGCCACGGTTCCGGCTGTGACGGGCTGTTCCAGTAATAGCGGAAGCGCAGATTATTTTGGTTATACCACAGGGCCTTGTTCGTCGTGAGCCGGAGGGACTCGGTGACAACCTCGGTAAATCCCAGCGTGTTATTTTGTCCGACGAGAGCGTTGAACTTGAAGTCGCCCCAGCGGGTCTTGTCGTAAACCGCCGCCGCTCCGAGGCGCCAACTGCGCGAGGTGGCGGACTGAAATTGGCGGAAGATATTGGACTCCTGATAGGGCACTAGGAAGTTGGGGTTGGGGGCTCCGGTCGGGAGGTTGCGATTGATGTCGATCGAAACATTCGCGAGGCCGCGGTTGGCAGTGACGTCCGAGTTGCGCGTGGTCGGCACGTAGTTGAAAGCCGCCTCGAGGAACCAGTTTTCACCGACCTGCTGGTTGGTGGTGATGGTGTAGACTTGGAAGCGGGCGGCGTTGCTGCCGGGGCCGGAGTTGGGCGCCATCGTGAAACTGGTCGGCGGCATGCGGAAGCTGGAGCCGGCGATCGCGCGGTCGAAAAGGAACGGCAAACCGACGGAGCCGAGAATCGGTGCGCCGCTGAAACTGCCCAATGGGCCTGGGACGAGCACGCCATTCACAGGCACATTGGCGTTGGCATTGGCAACCATCGTGACGGCGGCGTTCTGGTAGTTGACGATACCGAGTGCGGCGAGGTTCGGCTGGAAAATGTAAATGGGGCTACCGTTACGGTTGACGCCGAGGGCGTTGTTGTTCGCCGGCGACGTGAGGAGCGGCGCACTGTAGGTGCTCACTCCATCCCAGCCGGAAAACGAATCCTGAAGGACATTAAAGCCCTGGTTCTTGTAGACGACACCGGTCTGGGCCTCGGCGCGGACGGCGGTGTTGGGGTTGGGCTTCCACGTGATCGCAAGGTCCGCGCCGGTGCGGCGATCAAATTCTTGATCGCGCCAGGTGTTCTTGTCGGACCACAAAAGGTTAAGCCGGAGGGCGAGTTTGTTGGTAACGAGGGGGCGGTTGAGATCGACTGTGCCACGGCGGTAGTCAAACGAGCCGACCATTGCCCGGACCTCAGTGAACGGACGATCGGTGCGTGCTTGCTTCGTCATGCTGTTCGCAAATCCACCGATGCCGCCGGCGCCGAACAGAATGGAGTTCGGGCCGCGTGCGAAATCAAGGCGTTCGACGTTGTAGCCATCGGCGTCCCAGCGGATGGGGAAAAAATTGCTCTGTGCTCCCCCCGTCGAGATGCCACGGATGCTATGGGCTACGTCTTGTCCGAATGCGAGACCGACACCGTAGTCGAGGAGCGTGTCGTTGTTCACGGTCCAACGCGTTGCATCAATGAGGTTGGTGATGCTCAGTGCATCGAGAAACTCGCCCGTCAGCACCGAGTAGGCCACCGGCGTATCGCGTAGGTCGCTCGCGATGCGGCCGCCGGCGAGCGACGACGTCGCGACAAATCCGCGGTCCAAAGTGGCGTCGACGGTGAAGGGCGTGAGCACGACGACGTCTTCTTTTGACGCGGCGGCGGCGCTAGTCGGGTTTGGAGCGGCGGTCTGCGCGGCGAGCGGCAGCAGGGCGAGGCTGCCGAGGGCCAGCATCCGGCGAAGTTGAGACGCGGAGGAGGTCGTTTTCATGGGTATGGGGTCGGGTTCGATTGCTAGAGTTCGGGAGCGGGTTTGCGAAAAAGCAGACGGCGAAACATACTGGGGTTAGTTTCGACGGACGCGTTGCAGGCTACCTCACGAGCCCGCCCTTGGTAACTACCCGAACGGAGGGGGCGAACCCGGCTTCAGGCGCGAAGGAATTCGGCGCTCGCCAGAACTATCGTCTACGGCAACTCATACGCCTCGCCGAGCACGGTGCCGCTCGCGCTGCCTTTGCCGGAAATCTGAAATGTGTAGCCACCCGGTGGCAGCTGCACGAGCAGAGCGGCATCGGGGGCATTCACGCCGAGCGCAAACGCACCGGCCGCTGCGTGCGCACGCTCCAGCTCCGCTGCCCAACAGCTCAGGCTCCAGTCGTCGTTTTGAGCGATCTGTTTGCTGCCTTGAAAAACCGTCAGCACCGGATCGGCGAGTCCCGCGTTAATTCCGAACGCCGCCAACGACGCTCCGATGCCACGAAACAAAAACCACCGCGGCCCTCCCGGGCCGACCACCAGTCCGATGGTGAGAGGGGAACCGGCCGCGACAGTCCCGCGGGTCGACAGATTGACAAGCCGCGAGTCGGTCCCGCCGGCATCGTAGAGTTCGACGAGCGCAGTGCCGGCGCTGCCGTCCGCGCTCTCGATTTGCGCCGTGTAGCTGCCGCCAGGAAGGTCAAGCAAGAGCCCGGCATCGGCGCTGCCGGCCGGTAGCGCAAATGCCCCGACGCGCGCCGCCACGCTGCCAAGGGCCGTGACGGACCAATCGTCGTTGCGGACGATTTCTCCGGCCGAACCGCGCACCACCAAGCGCGGATCGCGCAACGCTCCGCTCACACCGAAGGGCGTGAGTCCCGGCCCCACCGCGCGCAGTAGCACGGCTTTTCTGCCCGAGCCCGCCACTGAGAATCCCGCAATGAGTGCTTCTTCGCCCATGCGCGTCGCTCCCAGCGTCGAGAGATTGACGAGTTGGGCCGCGGCCGCGCCCGGGGCGGCCGCGGCTGCAGCGGGTGCGATGACGGGCGTAGCTCGTGTCACGTGCATCCGAATTTTTCCACGCACCACGGGCTGAGCAAAATCGATTCCAATCCGCGTGGGTTTCAGTCCCCCGGTCAGGTTCTCCTGGATGACCTCGCTGCGGAAGGCAATCGGACCGCCTTCGTTTTCAAACCGCACGTTCACTCGATCCACGCCCGAGCCGATTTCAAGCGTGGTCGCGTCGAGCGCCCGCCACGGTGAAAACGTGATCAGGGCGGTCCCGAAGTTTTCGGGCGTCGTGAATTCGAATTCGTCCGTGATCGTAAATCCCTCTGCAAGCCCGCGCCGACTGATGAATTCGCGCTCAAGACGGCGCAACGTGGGGACCTGATAGCCACCCTTGAGATCGAGCAGCAAACGGTCGCGGTCGCGGGTCCAATCGGTGGCGAGCACGCGGGCGGAGTAGGCACGACCGGTGGACTGGAGCTTTCCCGCCACGAGTGGCACGCCGTGGCCATACGAATTGAGGACATTACTGTCGTAGCGTTGGGCGCTGAACGTGCGCGCCGTGTAGACCTCACTGCCCGGATCGACCAACAGGGCGGTTTTTCCGAGGGCGATGACAAAAGAGCCGAGGTCGTTGTGGTTGTGCAACTCGTCGTTGTGGCCGCCCTTGATCGCGCCGCCGAAGTCCACCGCGGCACGCGTGGTCAGCATTTGTGCTTCGTCAAACCAATGCCGCAACTCGGGCTCCGGTGCCGCCGTCGATGGGGCGACGATCGATGGCGCCCAGAGGCGCACGGCGCTGATGTAAAGTTGATCGTGAGCCACCTCTAGCCATCCGGGTGCGGGCAGCCGGGCCGGCACCTCGCCACCGTCGAAGCCTCGGCGGGCCAGCGGAGCAACCCAAACGGATGGCTGAATATCAGACCGATTATCCGAAAATGCCGGATAAACCCCCGGTGTGATTTCCATGCCGGCCGGAAACGTGTTCACTCGTTCGAGTTTCGCTCCCTGGAGCAGGCGCAGCCGACCTGAAGTCACTGTGGCGACGGTTTCAGCGAGCAACACATAGCAGCCATAGCCGTAGCTCCAGTAGCCGATACCCTCGCTGCAATAGCCGTCGCCCGTGAAACCGGAGACGAACATCGGGAGATTAGCCTCCGCCGCGGCGAGGACCTCGGCACGCACGTTTCGGTCGGTGACCGCGAGGAGCGCGGCGCCTGTCACGCCTGCATGGCAGACCGCGTTCCAATTGCTGTTGGCATCGATCCAAAAGAAGCCACCTCGGGTGCCGTTGCGCACCGCGCTGAGATAGGGATCAACCACGCGCCGCCGCAGTTCGGCCCGTAGTCGCGAGAGTCGCGCCGCACCCAAATCCACGCCGAACCAGCCTGCCGCCGTCGCAAGGGCCCAGCCGCGCATAGCCGCGGCCAAGTCGACTTCCACCGTCTGACCATAGAAGTTGGTCAAACTCGCGTCGTGCGCGGGCCACGTCCACGTCTTCTCGTCTAGCATGGCGTCGATTTCCCGCTGCAGTGCCGCGAGGTAACGACCGCGTCCATCCAGCGCCTCGGCCCACGCAAACGTCGTCAATCGATCAGTGCGTTGGTAGTAAACGCTTTCGTAGGTCGTCCGCACGCCGGTGCGCGAAAAGGTCAGATAAAGATCGTCGGTGATGGCCGGCGGCGCGACGTTTACGCGCCGATCCGCTTCGGCTAGGATGTCCCGCAGCGGCACGCGAGGCGCGATCGCGGTCCACGCTGCGCGATCGCTAACCAGGGCGCCAATCGGAGCCGGTTCCGCTGGCAGGATCGCGGCCACCTCGGCGATACGCGTGGCCGTCGGACGCACCGGTGCCGCAACGAGAGAGCCTGCACCAAAAAGCGCAGCCACCAGGTTTATTCGTGCGGCGCGTAGAAAATGAGCGAAAGTCAAAGCCATGAGTGAGCCGGCGCGAATCAGGGAACGACTGCAGCGCAGCGACACGAAAACTATCGTCGACTCTCGTTCCACGTAACTACCCGAACGGAGGGGGCATCGCAGCCTCAACCGGTGCGCCAAATGCGCGACCACGGTAGTCAGATTGGCGTCCTGCACGGCATCGCCCGTCCGGGGTGACCGTGTGCACGCTCGCGGACGGGTGGCTGGCCGGCCCTGGTTGCTTCGCGCGCAAATTCACGAGACCGAGGAGGTCCGCGGGACTGCAGCCGATCTGCTCGGCGGTCTCCGCACTGCGCACGACATTGAAAAGACTCCGCCGCCGCCGAAATTGCAATCAGCGCACAGCATCCGTCCAGCTGGACCCCGCACATTGGGGTCATGAACGATGTCGGAAGTGGTATCAGCGGTTACTTGGCGGTAGTCGGCTAAGAGTGGAACCGGTCACTGCTCCCACCATTGCCGCAGGCGCGCTGCCGAGAGCTTGACGTTGTCGACGCCGAAAATCTCCAGCGTGGTTGCGCCGTCGAAACCGGATTTCCTCAAAGCCCGGACAAGTTCCGGTATCCCCACCACTCCGTCACCGAGCGGGATCGCCCCCATGCCGCAGCCGTAGATCGTGCCGCGCTTCGCCTCCATCTCGCGCGGCATGTCTTTCCAGTGCACGTGGCCGATTCGGCGCCCGAATGTCGTGATGTAATCCATCGGATTGGCGCCGCCGAGCCACGAGTTGCCGGTGTCGAGGCACACGCCGACGGTCTCCGGATGTCCGAGGCGTTCGAGGACTGCAGCCATGCCGTCGATTGTGTCAGTCACCCGACCATGGGGTTCGAGGAGCAGCTTCACTCCGAGTTCGGCGGCCCACTGAACAGGCGTGCGAAGCTTTTCCACCATGGCGAAGATCTGTTCGGCGCGGGTGAGGTGCTCTCCAAATTCGGTCTTGGGATCGCCCTCGGTGGTGATGACGTCGCGGATGCCGAGCTGGGAGGCGAGCCGGATGGCTTTGATAATCTCGTTCGTGCTGTAGAGGTCTGGCGCCGGTGGATCCAGCAAGTTGGCGTGCGCACAGAAGGCCGTGAGTTCGATGCCGGACTCGGTCGCCCAGCGACGAATTTTTGCCGGATGACTGTCGAGGCTCACCGAGGCGGCGAACCCGTATTCTACGCCGAGCATACCGCCTTGATGGTTGTCAGTGAGGTCGGCGCACTCTATGCCCATTTCTTTGATGGCATGGAACTGCCGGGCCATAGGTGCGAACGGTTCAACGAGAGCAAAACAGCCGATTTTCATAGGGAGTGGTGGTAACAGTTGGACGAAATCTTAGCTCCGGAGCCAATGGCCGCGGACTGGTTTCGACATTTTAGAATTTAGCGCGGATGGGCTCACGATGCGGTAGCTCCGGGGGTCCCAAACAACCTCGCCGCCACTCGTGATGGCGAGGAGCGAAAGATGGCTGAGGGTGTCTGAGCGAATCGCGTCCTCAATCGGAGCCACGAAGTGGCTTCGGCTGCGCACGCTCTCGACAAACGCGGCGTGATAGCGGTTGTGGTAAACCACCCGGTCCGTTCCTTCGCATTGTTTGAGCCGCAGCCACTCGGGGTTGCTCGCTTCCGAGGCCGAGCGGCTGAGACTTACCCAACCCTTTGTGCCGTAAAACGTCGTGCCGTCCGCGGGCGTCTGCAGCAGACCATCGGTGTTGCGAGTGAGCTTCTTCCGGTAGGATTCGACAATGGGAGTC
>CANGHW010000205.1 GCA_947453695.1 Opitutia bacterium | reverse complement strand
GGTGACCTCGATCCGGACAACCTCTACCGGACCCACGACTACGTCGCCTACCTCGAGAAGACCCGCACGCCGGCACTCCCCGCGTGGTTCATCGCCGGGTTTCTCGGCACCTACCCGCATTTCAAGTTTCGCCGCGACATGCTTACGCTCGAGCCGGCGCAGTGGGTTTCTCTCACCGAAACACAGGCCCTGAAGAAAGACCCGAAAACGGCGCGACCGCCCCTGCCCCTGCCGGCCTTCTTCCGCGGCGATTCGTCGGCCAACAACCAAACCAAACAGGAAAACCTCCGCGTGTGGGCGTCTCAGGCCGAGTTGTTTTATCGCTGGGGGATCGACGCCCCGGAGCGGCATGCCAGCTTTTGGAAATTCATCGAGCAAACGAGCCGTCGGCCCGTGAGCGAGGAAATCGTCCGTGAGTGTTTCGGCCTAAGTCTGGAGGAACTGGGGAAGCAATTCACCGCCTACCTGCCCAACGCTGTGAAAAAGTCCGTCGCCTTCCGCCTCACGGACGGCTCGCTCCCGTCACTCGCCCTGCGCAACGCCACCGAGAGTGAGATCGCGCGCATCCGGGGCGATTGGGAGCGGCTTGAGATCGCCTATGTGCGCAATCGCTACCCCGAACTCGCGCCGAAATACGTCGAGCAGGCGCGCCGCACCCTCCTCCGCGCCTACGATCACAACGACCGCGATCCCCGCCTGCTCGCCATCCTCGGCCTCGCCGAAATCGACGCGGGCAACGACGCCGGGGCGCGCGACTACCTCGAAACCGCCGCGCGACTCGACGTCGTGCGCCCGCGGGCGTGGTTGGAATTGGCCCGCCTGCGCTACGATGCGCATCGCGCCGCCAACGGTCCGGAAAAAAAACTTACGGTCGATCAAGCGGCCGATATTTTTTCGGCCGCCTTCAAAGCCCGCGCCCAATCGCCCGCGCTGCCCGAAGTCTACGAATTGATCGCCGACGTGTGGGCCGATTGCGCGCTCGCGCCCAACGCCGGCCACCTCGGAGTGGTTTCCGAAGGTGTGAACCTCTTTCCGCGGCGTTCGTCACTCGTCTACCGCGCCGCGGCGCTCTATCTCGCCAGCGGCTTCAAAGCCGAGGCGGCCAATCTAATCGACCTCGGCATAGCCACCACGGCGGATGAAGCGGAACGAGAGCGATTCGAGGCTCTCCAAGGACGGCTGGCGGGACAGAAGTAGGGAAAGGCGGAGGATAGTCACAAAAAAGCCGCGGCGAAAAATCGCCGCGGCCTTGCGAGAGGTTCGGGTTTCTCTGGACGCTTAGAAGCGGCCTTCGATACCGGCGGTGACCGTCGTGCCGTTGACGAGGAACGTCTCCAGCTGGTCGGGGATACCGCGGTAGTAGCGCTGCGGCTCGTTGAAGATATTCGCCACACCGAAGGTGAGGGTCATGTTGCGCGGAAGTTGGTAGCGCAGGTTGAGATTAACCAAGTCGCGCGGCTCGAGGTATTGGTTGCGCGAAGGATTCGCGGCATCGAACGAGCGGATGTTGAGGCTCGTGTAGTTGTAGTTCGTCGAGATGCCGAACTTCTTGTAGTCCCACGAGAGACCGACGTTGCCGGTGCGGGGGATGAAGCCCGCGACCTGACCGTTGCCGCGGTAGGCGCCAGTGACGCCAAAGTCGCCGTGCGTGTTGGTAACGCTAAAGTTAGCGTTGAAGCGGAGGGTCTTGAGAAGGCCGGGCAGGAAGCGGAAATTCTGCTGGTAGGCGAACTCCCAGCCCTGCGCTACAGCGGTGCCGGCGTTGAGGTTCGTGAGACGGCGGAAGCCCGCGTATTCACCGTCGAAGCCGTTGTCGGCGCCAGCGGCAATCGTGCCGTTATCCTGATTACTGATGATGTAATCCCGGATCGTCTTGTGAAACCAGCCTACGCTGAAGCTGCTGGAGTGCGGCAGGTAGAACTCAAGGGAGAAGTCCCAGTTCTTGGCCTTCTGAGGCAGGAGGGCCGGATTGCCGATGGTGATAGTCTGGGCAGTCTCATTAATGGCCAACGAGGGTAGGGCGTTGGCGAGCGAGGGACGGCCGAAGCTAGTCGTCCAGGAACCACGAAGCTTCACGTCGGGCGTGATGTCGCGCCATAGGTGGATGCTAGGGAAGTTCTGGCCGTATTTGCCGGTGTTCTCGTAAGGCGTGGCAAAGTCTTTGGCCGCGGAACCGACGGGATCGGCGAGCTGCTGCGCAGTGGTGCTGAGCGTGCGGGAACGGATGCGCGCCCAAGCGGTGGTCTCGGTGACCTCTCGGCGGAGACCGCCGAGGAAGCCGTTATTGCCGAAGCGGCCCTGAGTCATCAGGTAGTAGCTGCTGATGACCTCGTTAGTCTTGTTGGATGCGGAGAGCTTGTTCTGCTCGTAGAAGTATTTGTCTTCCTGCCAGAGCGCGGGATTCGTGGGCTGGCCCTGCTGGATGACCTCAGCGGCCTCGACGATCGGGATCTTGCGGCCGGTCTTGACGGTGTCCCATTGGAGGATGGACGGATCGGCGGCCAAAGCAGTGCGACCGATGTAGCTCCAGCGGCGATTGCGGCGCTCGAGTTCGACCGTGTGGTCACGGACGGAGGCACCGGCCTTCAGGAAAGCCGTGAACTTCTCGATGGGCAGCTTGTATTTGAAATTGGCGCGGGCCTCTTTGATGAGGTCGATGTCCAAGTTACCCGACTGGGTGCTCAAGCCGTTGACGGAGGGGCGCCAGTTGTTCGCGTTGGTGAAATCGAGGCCACCGTTCTGGATGAAGCGCGGGTAGAGATCGCTCTGTGTGCGGTCAAGAATCCAGCCCACGCCGGTCTCACCGTTGGGCCCGACGATGTTGTCGAGGGGACTCGCGGCGGTGCCTGCGACGTCATTGCGGCGGCCATTGGGTCCGACCAGCGGGACGTTGCCAAGGCGGTTAACAAGGGAACCTTCGGCGCCAAGGTAGCGGTAGCGGGTGCGGCTGAAGAGACCGGCCCAATCGATTTCCATGCGACCAAGGGTGTGCTCACCGGCCAAGTCCATGTGGCGGAGGCGCTGGTCTCGGTTGATCAGGTTGGACGTGACGTCAATGAGGGCGGGGGCGGTGGTGCCGGAAGTGGCATTGGCCGCAGTCGGCACAGCGCGAATGGTCGTGATACGATCCGTAAAACCGGGGACGACGCCAGAGGTGGTAGCGTTAGGGACGGTGGTCTGGGAACCGGCGAAGGCGCGCACCTGATATTGGCGGCGCATGGGCTCGGGTGCGTCGTTGTAAACGAGGTTGAGCTTGAGGATCGTATTACGGCTCAGGCGGTAGTCCCACTTGGTGTTAATTGAGCGCTGCTTGCGGTTGTTGTAATTGTCCTGGGTGCGGTAATCCCACAGGTATGCCGGCTGGGTGTTGGTCTGTTGGTAGTCGCGATTAGTGCGATAGAAACCGAAGGCGTTTTCCGAGTAGAACGCATTGACCGAGACAGCGAGATTTTCGACCTCGCTGCCGAAAATGGCGAACTTCTCCATGTAGGAGCCGTTGAAGAGGGCGTGATTGCGGCGGGCCTCACGCAGCGGAACCTGCTCGGTGAACCACGGAGCGGAGCGCGCAGTGAGGCTGTAGCTCACGCGGCGTTTTTCCTTCATGGAAAGCGGCGAACGGGTTTTGAAATTCACGCTACCGCCGAGAGAATCGACGGGCTTGTCGGGCGTCTGACCCTTGATGAGTTCGAGCGACTCAAACATGGCGCCGGTGAAGGCGGTCATGCGGGTCTGCCGGTTCTGGGCGCTAAAGGAGGACATGCCGCCGCCATCGATGGTGATGGAGCTCATGCCGGCGCCCATACCACGGACGCTGATAACCTCGACGACTTCGTCGCCGGGGTTGCCGAACGCGACGCCGGGGAGGCGGATCGCGAGTTCGGTCGCGTTCATGTTGGGGAGGTCGACGAGGGCGTCCATGGACGCGACGTTCTTGAGATTGTCGGCGTTGCGCTGCTGAGTGAGCGCAGAGGAGACGCCTTCCTTCTGGCTGGCGACCTTGAAGGCATCGAGGACGAGGATGCCGCTCGCCATCACGAAGTCGCGCACGGCGGGCTGGCCGGCGGTGACGTTGACCGTGACCCGCTGGGTCTCGAGGCCAGTGTAGGTCACCACGAGTTCGTGTGTGCCGGCGGGCACATCGAGCCGGTAGCGGCCGGTGTTGTCGACGAACGCGCTGAGATTCAGGGCTGGGACCTCGACCTTGGCACCGATGAGGCCGTTGCCGGTAGCCTTGCTGTTGACGTTACCGACGACGACGCCGGCGGCGGCGGCGGATTCGGCGGCGGACAGATGCTTAGGCACGAGCGCAGGGCTCAGCGACAAGACCGCGCAGAGGGCGGCTTGGATCAATCCCTTCGGCAGCGAGGGGACGCGGTTGGGCAGGGCAGGGTGTTGGGTCATGGTAGGAACAGAAAAAACGAAATGTTGGGGGGGGGGAACAGAGGCGCCGGTCGGGGTGGGCGCAAGGGGGACTCCGTTACTTTCAGGTGGCGAAAGTGGTGAGGGAAACTGACAAGGCCAGACGAAAAATTATTTTGGCCATGGCATCGTTTTCACCGAGGGAAGACGGCGAAGAAATACGCGGCGAAAACAACGCGCAAGGGAAGGCTCTTTCTGTGCACCGCCCAGCCGAATCGGCGGGAAATGGCGATGGCCTGCGCGGCCACCCGAAGGCCGACGCCGACGGCCTATTTGGCCACCGGGATGTGGGCCGCCTGCCGCATCAGCTCGACCTTCGAAATACCCAGCCGGTGCGCGATCGTGTTGAGGCGGACGATCTCGGTCTGGGCGAGCACCGTGACGCGCTCGCTGCCATCGCGGTCGGTCCACTTCACGTGGTGGTGTTTCTGGCGCGAGCCTTTGACGAGGTCGCGCAGGAAGGCCTGCTCATCGGCGGGAAATTCGGTCATGCGCGTGAGTTGGCGGGGCCGGGCGCACGAGGTCAAGGGTCGCGCGGACCCGCCGGGTGGAGAAGCCATCCACGTTTGCCCTTCCGTTTAAACCGCGCCGCGGTGATGGTGACGGAATGTCCCCTCTCAATCGCCGCCAATTCATCGGCGCTGTCGCCGCCGGTGCCGCCGTGCTCACGCCCTTTCGTTCGCCTGCTGCCGAATCGACGCCGGCGGCCGGTCGCAAGGTCCGCCTCGGGCTAATCGGCTGCGGTTGGTATGGCATGGTGAACGTCAATGCGGCGTTCAAAGCGGGGGGCGTCGAGGTCGTGGCGATCTGCGACATCGACCGGACCCACCTCGACGAAAGCGCCGCGGCGATCGAGAAACTCCAAGGCACGCGCCCGCGGGCGTTCAAGAGCTACGAGGAAATGATCGGGTCGCACGGGCTCGAAGCCGTGATCATCGCTACGCCGCCGCACTGGCATGCATTGCAGTTGATCGCCTGCGTGCAGCGCGGGCTGGATGTCTACTGCGAAAAGCCGTTGTTCTACGATATCCGCGAAGGCCGGGCGATGGTGCAGGCCGTGGCCAAGAGCGACCGCATCGTGCAGGTGGGATTTCAACGCCGCCAGAGTCCGGCGTATCAGGCGGTGAAAAAATTTATCGACGAGGGAAACCTCGGCCGCGTGGTGCAAGCTGAGGCGCAGATCAACTTCACGGCCGGGCTGCTCAATCCCGCGCCGGTCGCGCCACCGCCCTCGCTCGATTGGGACCTCTGGTGCGGACCGGGCCCACTCATCCCCTACAGTCTGCAGGTCGGGCACAAGAGCTGGCGGTTGGAGAAGACCAGCGGCCAAGGTCATCTCTACGATTGGGGCATCCACTTGATCGACGCGGCGCGCATGATCCTGGGCGAGAAAGCGCCCAAGGCCGTCAGCGCCACGGGTGGGATTTTCCAGCTCAAGGACCGGATCACGACGCCTGACACGCTCACAGCGCAGATTGAATTCGAGCGCTGCCCGCTCACGTGGCGACACCGCCTGTGGGGCTCCGAGGAACATTCGCCCGAGACCAACAACGGCATCTTCTTCTACGGCGAGAAAGGCACAGTCTTCGTGAGCGACGCGAAGTGGAGCTTCACCCCGCGCGGCAAAAACGCCGAGCGCACCACCACCGAGCTGAAAGCTGATCTCGGCCTCTTGCACATGGTGGAATTTCTCGCGGCGGTTCGCTCGCGGAAACCGGCGAGTTGCACCGTGGAGGAGGCCCACCTCTCTACGAGTATCGTGAAACTCGCGATGATCGCCTACGAGGCCGGCACACGAATCACGTGGGACGGAAAATCCGAACAAATTGTGGGCAACGAGGCCGCCGCGCGCCTGCTGAAACGCGAGTATCGCGCGCCGTTTAAGCACCCGGGCAAAGTCTAGGTGCGCGAGGCAGAAGAGTCGGAGAGGGCGGACTGAAGTCCGCCCTACTGCTTCGCGGACTTCGGCGCAGGCGGGGCGAGGTCGATCTTGGTCGGGAGCTCGCCGAGTTCGTAGTAGCGGTGGTCGATGCGGTCATCGCGCACGATGGCTACGCGCAGGCCGGACTTGGCGCCGCCGAGTGGTTTGCCGACGGGGCCACTCGTGATGTTTTCGAGCGGGCCGTCCCGGCCCTCGGCGTTGCGGTGATAGTGGCCGCAGAAAAGGTAGCGCACGCCAAACTCGCGGAAGAGCGCGAGGTAGGGCGCGCGGCGCACGAGAGGGATGTTGAAATACTGATCGGCCTCGCTCGCACTCGCAAGGAACCAGGGGTGGTGTTGGAAAATCACGATGTGCTTTGCGCCAGCCTCGCGAGCTTTGGTGAGCTCGGCCCGCAGCCACTTCTCCTGCTCCGCAAGCGCGCCCGGTGCCTCCTGCGGCGAGTGAATCACCGAGGAATTGAGCACGATGCCGGTGACACTGCTCTCGCGAAATACATAGCGATCGGGGCCGTGGGCCTTTTCGTAGGCGGCAAGGCTCGCGGGCGTGGGGACGTTTTGCACGTCGTGGTTGCCGGCGATATGGTAGACGCGGATGGCGGGGTCGATCTGCCCGGCGATGCGTTTGTAGGCGGCGATCTGGGCGGAATCGCCGGGCTTGTTGACGAGGTCGCCGGTGATGACGACGAAGGCGGGCTTGAGGCGATTCACGGCGGTGACGGCGAACTCGAAGTTGGCGGCGTCCTGCACGAAATCTTTGTTCTCAGTAAACATCCCGAGCTGCGGGTCGCTGAGCTGAATGAAAAAGAACGGCTCGGCGGCGCGGACGGCGGTGAGCGCGAGCACGATGAGACCTGTGAACGTGAATAATTTTCTCATGGGGAAACGGGGCGCGGCGTCGCGAGGTTATTTGACGAGCGCGAGTTCAACGAGGAGCGGGCGGTGGTCGGAGGCGACGGCTTCGGGCAGGACCGTGGACGAAATCACGCGCCACACGCCGGCGGGGCGGAGGAGGACGTAGTCGATGCGGCCGGTGGGTTTCTTCGAGGGAATGGTGGGCGAAGGGCTGGCAACGGAGGCATCAGCCCACACTTGGAAGAGCGTCTGGATCACGGGCGTCTCGGGCCGGGCGTTCAAGTCGCCCAACAGAATGGTGAGCGTGTCGTCTTTGGCGAAGAGGTCGTTGAGGGCGACGGCCTGCTGGCGACGGGCAGCGTCATCGCGCGAGGCATCGAGGTGGGTGCCGATCACCCGGACCGCGGGCAGGCCGGGCGGGCGCACGACGGCGGAGATCGCGATGCGCGGCTCGACCTTGGCGGGATTGGGGAGCGGATGGACGGTGAACTCCTCCAGGGCCCAGCGGCTGAGCAGGGCCTGGCCGTAAGCGCCGCCCTGATAATCCATGGCTTTACCATAGGAAAAATTCAGGCCGGTCAGGGCACCGAGCTCGGCGGCCTGATCGACGCCTTTCGTGCGGGTGGTCTTTCGGTCGACCTCCTGCAGGGCGACGATGTCGGCGTTGGATGCGGAAATGATGCCGGCAAGTCGGGTGAGTTCCGTGCGGCCGTCGACGCCCTCGCCATGGTGGATGTTGTAGGTGAGGACACGCAGCGTGCGCGGGGCGGCGGGAGCGGCGGCGTGGGCCGCGACCGCGGCGAGAGCGGAAACTAGCACCAGGGAAACCAGAGCGAGGCGACGAATCATGCGGCGAGAAGTGGTCCGGCGGCGCACCGACGGCAAGCCCGCGCACGATGGAATAATAACGCGCCGCCTTATTATGCGACGGCGGCCTCTAGGAACTTCACGGTGGCACTAGCGGTGTCGAGTTCGGCCGCGATGCCGAGCGGGAGCGTAAACTGGTCACGGACGTGGCCGAAAGAGAGACCGTAAATCACCGGGACGCCGAGGTCGCCGAGGCGTTCCCGCAGGACCTCGATCAGCGGTGGCGAGGGTTTGTCGTCCGTGGCGATGCAACCTTCGAAGACGCCGAGAGCGATGCCGGCTAGGGCGCGCAAGTCGAGGCTCTGGCGGAGCTGGGTGAGCATGCGATCGACACGGTAGGGCTGTTCGTCGATGTCTTCGAGAAAGAGGATTTTTCCCGCCGGTTCGCGGAGCGCCCAAGGTGTCCCGGCGAGGGCGGTGAGGACGGTGAGATTGCCGCCGACGAGACGACCACGGGCCCGGCCAGGCGTGATCACCTCGGTCTTGAACAAGGGAGAGGATTTGGCGCGGTGGTCGGCGGAGACGGCGTTGACGTAGGTCGCGGTGGGCTGCGTCAGGATGGCGAGGACGCTCTCGCGGGCGTAGTGGCTGAAACTGGAGGAGGCGACGGGGCCGTGGAAGGTGACGAGGCCACTGTTTTGCAGGAGCGCGAGGTGAAGGGCGGTGATGTCGGAATAGCCGACGAACACTTTCGGGTTTTTGCGAATCAGAGCGTAATCGATATCGGGGAGAAGTCGCGGGGCACCGTCGCCGCCGCGCACGCACCAGACGCCACGCACTTCGGGGTCAGCGAAGGCCCAGTGGAGATCGTGGAGGCGCTCGGCTTCGGTGCCGGAGAAGAGGCCGCGCTGGCCACGGGCGTAGCGACCGACTTTGGGTTTGAAGCCGAGGCCGGTGAGTTTTTGAAGAGCGCGGTCAAACGCGTCGGGCTTGAGGCCGCTGGCC
>CANGHW010000204.1 GCA_947453695.1 Opitutia bacterium | reverse complement strand
GCACCGTAAGCACAATCAAAACCACCGGCATCAGGAGCCAAGGGTAGTTGGCCACCGTTTGGATGCTTTCGCAGTCCTTCAGCATCACGCCCCAGCTCACGATCGGCGGCCGCAGGCCCAGACCGAGAAACGAGAGCGAGGTCTCGCCCAATACCATGGCCGGCACACTCATCGTCAGCACAACAATCACGTGGCTCGCAAAGCCCGGCAGCAAATGGCGAAACAGGATACGCGAGTGACTCGCCCCTAGCAGTCGCGCCGCCGTCGCATAATCTTCCTCGCGCAGCGCGAGGATCTTCCCGCGGACTACGCGCGCGAGGCCCGTCCAGCCGAGCAAACTCAAAACCAACGTGATGGCGAAATACGTCGAGAGTGGCGGCCAATCTGCGGGCAACACCGCGCCAAACGCCAACCACAGCGGAATCTGGGGAAACGCGTTTACGACTTCGATCACGCGCTGGATCACCGTGTCAGTCGCACCGCCCACGTAGCCCGAGATCCCACCAATCGTCACGCCGAGCAAAAACGTCACTGCGATCGATACCAAACCGACTGAGAGACTGATGCGCGATCCATAGATGAGCCGGCTGAACACGTCCTGGCCGTATTTGTCGGCTCCGAGAAAATAGAACGTCGGGT
This sequence comes from Opitutia bacterium, assembly GCA_947453695.1. Lineage (GTDB taxonomy): Bacteria > Verrucomicrobiota > Verrucomicrobiia > Opitutales > Opitutaceae > GAS368. The sequence goes on along the minus strand of CANGHW010000204.1, from coordinate 8,416 downwards.
GCCCCTCCGCTCCAAGCGCCGGCGCAGCGTCCCGCACGCCCAAGAAATGGCGGTCCCACCTCACCAGTCCCAACACCGAGTAGGCTTCGCCTTTGACGAAGAAGCCGAGCCGCACGACCGCCGCGGGATCTTCAATATAGGAACGCTTAAAGGTGAGCGGATCTACGTGGCTGCGCATCGCCGGCACGTGCAGCCCATCCTTGGCCGTGAAGCGCGGTAACTGTGGCGGGCAATACGCGTGCGACAGGTCGCGCCACTGGCGCGAATAGGGAGCGAAGAATTCCGCTCCGCCCGCGAGGGCGTAGAGCACCGCCAGCAAAAACAACGACACCACCGCCAGTCGGTGCCGCACAAATCGCCGCCACATCAGGGCCCACTGGGACAACGAGCCGGGCTCGCCCGGGAGCACGTCTGGGCCTGCAGCAGGGGTATCGGCGGCCACGGCCATCGTAATCGGGTGGGGTCAGGGTGCGGCCGTCGGCTTTTTCGCCGCCGCCTCGGCCGCCCGCATAAGCCGCAGAACATTGCCGCTCCAAATCTTCCCCAGGTCCGCCTCCGTGTAACCCGCGGCGAGCAGCGCCGCACTGATCCGCGGTGCACCCGTCACATCGTCGAATCCTTCCACGCCGCCACCACCGTCAAAGTCACCGCTGATCCCGACGTGATCCGGACCGACAACTTTGAGGGCGTGTAGCACATGCGCCATGAATGCCTCGAACGTGGCGAGTTGACGCGGAAACTTGCGCTCGAAGTCACGTCGCGCCGCGAGATAGGACTCCACACCTTCCGGTGTGCTCAGCGCCGTGCGCCCCCCGATCCGGGCAAAGAGTTCCCGTTGCGCGGCATTCCGCTCGGGCGACGACGGGATCGCCGCCACGTAAGCACTGAAGGCATTGAGTTGGATCACGCCGCCCTTGGCTGCGAGTTTGCGCAGCAGATCGTCGGGGATATTGCGCGGGTGATCGAACACCGCCTTGAGACTGGAGTGACTGAGCAGAATGGGCGTCGTCGAGAGCTCCATCATTTGGTCGAGCACGGCATCGCTGGCATGCGACGCATCCAGCACGATCCCGAGGCGGTTGCATTCCGCGACCAATTGCTTGCCGAGCGGGCTCAGCCCCTTCCACTCCGCGCCCTTGGGATCGGTCGAGGAATCGGCCAACTCGTTGTTCGCCGAGTGCACCGGCGAGAGCAGCCGCACGCCGAGATCGTAGAAGGTCTTCACCAACGTAAGGTCGGTCCCGAGTGGATAACTATTTTCAATCGAGAGGTAGACGATCTGTTTGCCCTTCGCTGCGATGCGCGCCGCATCGTCGGCCCGGGTCGCAATTTCAAATTTGTCCGGGTGTGCCGCGACCATCTTGTGAATGCGCAACGCCGTCTGGAGCGCAGTATCGCGGGCCGCCGCATGCCCCGCCGGCGTGCGCGGGCCCTGCGCCGTGTAGAGCGTCCAGAATCCGCCGTCGACTCCACCTTCAATCAAGCGCGGCAGATCCACTTGGGTGAAGTCGTCAGCCATACTGTGGCGCTTCGTCACGTCCCACCCGTGTCGGGCCAGATTCGCCGCAGTGTCGAAATGGGTATCGAGCACCACGAGTCGCTCATGGAGCGCACGGTCAGCGTCGGCCCCGGCCGCGACCAGCGCCATTCCCCCGATCAACCACGACAACGAAATCCGACGCAACGCGTAGAGCATGACCCCATTGATTCGTCCGCGCGCCGGATGACAAAGCGAAAACCAAACGGAGTCTTCCATTGTCCGGCGATTTTCGCGATTGCCAGTGCTGCGCCGGGGTCGCTCTTCTCCCTGCTCCCCGAGTTTCCTTTTCCCCTATGAAATTGCCCTTCGCTCCCCTCGCCCGTCTCACCTCCGCCCTGCTTTTCACCGCCGTCACGGCCCTCGCGGCACCCGCGATCAAGATCGGCTTCCTCGTCAAGGCCCCGGAGGAGCCCTGGTTCCAGCTCGAGTGGAAGTTCGCTGACCAGGCCGCCAAGGAACTCGGCTTCACCCTCGTAAAGATCGGCGCGACCGACGGTGAAAAGGTTCTCTCCGCCATCGACAACCTCGCCGCCGGCGGCGCCCAGGGTCTCATCATCTGCACGCCCGACACCACGCTCGGGCCCGGCATCGTCGCCAAGGCTCGCTCCGCCGGCCTCAAGCTGCTCGCCGTCGACGACCAGTTCATCGGCGCCAACAAGCAGCCCATGACCAAGGTCCACTACCTCGGGATTTCTGCCGGCAAGATCGGCGAAGATGTCGGCAAAACCCTCGCTGCCGAAATGAAGAAGCGCGGTTGGACGCCCGCCGATACCGCCGTCTGCGCCGCCACTTTCGACGAACTCGCCACTGCCAAGGCCCGCACCGATGGCGCCATCGCCGCCCTCAAGGCCGCCGGCTTTCCCGAGAACCGCATCTTCAAAGCTCCGCAGCGCACCGCGGACATCCCTGGTTCGTTCGATGCCACCAACGTCCTCCTCACCCAGCAGCCCAACGTGAAGCATTGGCTCGTCTGCGCCAACAATGACAACGGCGTCCTCGGCGCCGTGCGCGCGCTCGAGGGCCGCGGCTTCACCGCCGCCACCGCCGTCGGCGTAGGCATCAACGGCACCGATTGCATCACCGAACTCGAAAAAGCGAAGCCGACCCCGTTCTTCGGCTCCATGCTCCTCTCCGCCAAGAGCCACGGCTACGAGACCGCGAAGATGATGTTCCACTGGATCAAGGACGGCAAAGAGCCCGCCCTCGATACCCGCACCGTCGGCGTGCTGATCACCCGCGAAAACTTCCGCCAGGTGCTCAAGGAGCAGGGAGTCCGCGACTGAACTGATTTCCAGGCGTAGCCCTGCTCGTGAGAGCAGGGACCGGGCGCGCATCTCGCCTGTTTCTCCCGCCTCTCACGAGGCGGGCTACCGAAGCCCACCACGACGTAATGTCAGCCGCCCTCGCCTTCACCTCCGTCTCGATGGAATTCCCCGGCGTGAAAGCGCTGGACGATGTTTCATTTGCAGTGCGCGCCGGCTCGATCCACGCGCTCATGGGTGAAAACGGCGCGGGCAAGTCCACGCTTCTGAAAATCCTCAGCGGCGCCTACACGCCCACCGCTGGCTCGCTCGTTCTCGGCGGCACGCCGCGGGCGTTTCACGACACGGCCGACGCGCTCGCCGCCGGAATCGCCGTCATCTACCAGGAGCTGCACCTCGTGCCGGAGATGACGGTGGCGGAGAACCTCTACCTCGGTCACCTCCCGCAGAAATTTGGCCTCGTCGACCGCCGCGCCCTCGCGGCGGCCGCACGCCAACAACTCGACCTCATCGGCGAATCGATCGACCCCAACACCAAGCTCGGCCGCCTTTCCCTCGGCCAGCGCCAAATGGTCGAGATCGCCAAGGCGCTCTCCCGCGGTGCCCGTGTCATCGCTTTCGATGAACCAACGAGCAGTCTCTCCGACCGCGAGGTGCGCCGGCTTTTCACGATCATTCGCGAGCTGCGCGACCGCGGCTGCGCCATTCTCTACGTGTCTCATCGCATGGAGGAAATTTTCACCCTCTGCGACCGCATTACGATTCTCCGCGATGGCCACCACGTCGAAACCGCCGATCTCGCGACACTCACCCGCGACACCGTCGTGCAGCGCATGGTCGGTCGCAAACTCGCCGACATCTACAACTACTCTCCCCGCCCCGCCGCCGGCCCGGGCCTTACCGTCGAAAACCTCACCGGCCCCGGCCTCGCCGAGCCCTGCTCCTTCCGCGTCGCCGCCGGCGAAATCTTCGGCTTCTTTGGCCTGATCGGCGCCGGTCGCAGCGAGTTGCTCAAGCTGCTCTTCGGGGCCGCGCCGGCCACGGGCGGCCGCATTACGCTCGACGGCCGCGAGCTCGCGCTCTCGTCGCCCCGTGCCGCCATCGAGGCCGGCGTCGTGCTTTGTCCGGAGGACCGCAAAAAGGAAGGCATCGTCCCCGTCCGCTCCGTGCTCGAAAACATCAATCTCAGCGCCCGCCGCCGCCGCGCCCGCGCCGGCATTTTTCTCGATGAAACGTGGGAGCAATCCAACGCCCGGGAGCGCAGTGAGCAGCTCCGCGTCAAGACGCCGTCCGTGCGTCAGCTCATTCGTAATCTGTCCGGCGGTAACCAGCAGAAAGTCATCCTCGGCCGCTGGCTTTCCGAAACCGTGAAGGTGATCCTCCTCGACGAACCCACCCGCGGCATCGACGTGGGTGCCAAAAGCGAGATCTACGGCATCATGCAGGACCTCGCCCGCGCCGGGGTCTGTGTCATCGTCGTCTCCAGTGAACTCCCCGAAGTTCTCGGCGTCTCCGACCGCATCGCCGTCATGCGCCAGGGCCGGATCGCCGCCATTCTCGACCGGGCCGACGCAGCGGAGGAAAAGCTCCTCAAGCTCGCGCTGCCGCTCGAAACCACCCTCGCCTCCTAAGCTATCCCGACATGTCGTCCGCCTCCGCTGCTTCCCCCTCCGCCCGCCAGCCCATCGCTGATTTCCTCGACCGCGCCGGCATGCTCGTCGTCCTCGCGATCCTGTTCCTCGGTTGCTCGGTCTTCGTCGAAAATTTTCTCTCGTGGCGCAATATGCAGGGCCTCGCCCTCGCGGTCTCGATGACGGGCATGGTCGCCTGCACGATGTTGTTCTGCCTAGCCGCCGGTGACTTCGATCTGTCCATCGGCTCCGTCGTCGCCTGCGCCGGAGTGCTCGCCGCCGTGGTGATGAACCGCTCTGAAAGTATTACACTCGGCGTGCTCGCGGGCCTCACCCTCGGCGCGCTGGTGGGTGCGACCAATGGCTACGTCGTCGCCAAGCTCCGCATCAACGCCCTCATCACCACGCTCGCCACGATGCAGATTGTGCGCGGCTTCGGCTTCATCATCTCGGACGGCAAGGCCGTCGGCATCGGCTTGGAGGACTTTTTCTCGCTCGGCAGCTCCGACCTTTTGGGTGTGCCTACGCCCGTGTGGATCACCGCCGGGTGTTTCGCGGTTTTCGGCTTCATCCTCAATCGCACGGTCTTCGGCCGCGACACCCTTGCTGTCGGCGGCAACAGCGAAGCCGCCCACCTCGCCGGCATCGCCGTCAACCGCGTGAAGATCGCCATCTTTACCGCTCAGGGTGTCATGGCCGCCTTCGCCGGCATCGTGCTGGCCTCGCGCATTACCAGCGGACAGCCGAACACGTCGCAGGGTTTCGAGCTCGAGGTCATCTCCGCCTGCGTGCTCGGGGGCGTCTCGCTGACCGGCGGCGTCGGCAGCATGGCCTTCGTTATCGCGGGCGTGCTCATCATGGGCATCGTCCAAAACGCGATGAACCTGCTCAACGTCCCGACGTTCTACCAATACGTCGCCCGCGGTTTGATCCTTCTCGCCGCCGTGCTCTTCGACCGCTGGAAACGCCGCCGCGTCTGAGCCGACGCCGCTATTTCGGCAACGGTCGGAGGGTCTGTCCCTCGTTCCACTGCCCTTCCAGCATCAGAGTCGTGGCCTGCTCGGGAATGCCGAGTTCGTGGCGCTCGACCATGCTGATCAGAGCATCGACCGCCATCGCTCCAATCTGTCGGCCGTTTTGCCAAATCCCGCTCATCGGATCGCCGAGCCCGGGACACGCCAGCCATGCAAATCCGAGATCCTGCGGAATCCGCCAGCCCGCCCGCGTGAGCACATCGTAGAGGGGCTGGCCCCCGAGATTGATCACCACATCGGGCTTTTCCCGCCGCACCCAGCGAGCGATGGCCTTCTCGTCGTCCCAGTCTTTCACGAATAGGGGCTCGACCAACTCCAGCTCGGGCATGAGTTCACCCGACACCAGGTAGCCGCCCTGCCAGCGCCCCTGAAACCGGTGCCGGTGGATCTCGCGCAACGCTAGGCCCGGCCGGCGATACCCGCGCTGATAGCACTCCCGCACTGCCTTCATACTCGAAAAATAGTGATCATTGCAGACCGTCGTCACGGTCAGCGAAGGCAGCGGCACACTCAGACTCACGGCGGCAAAGTAGTCCCAACGCAGGGCCGGGGGCGGACGCCCCTCCGCCAGCGGACTCAGCACCATCCCCTGAATGCCGCGCGCATGGAGCATTTCGCTGAATCGCTCGGCCGACATCCCGTCGCGATGCAGCCAAAACTCCTGCGCCCGATAACCGCGCAGCGTCGCCCGCTCCAGCGCCCCTTCCCGCATTTGGCGGATCGTCAGCGAGGGATGGTTGCGCCACCCGTCCGCCATGTCCTGCGCGCACACCAGCGCGAGTGCCGGCTTGTCCGTCAGCGGCTTCCCCTGCCGCCGGAGCCGCATCAACGTCGAGACGTAGGGGTTGGGCCGGTAGCCGAGCTTCTTCGCGAGCGCTTGGATTCGCTCCCGCGTCGCGACCGGGATGCGCGGGTTGTTGGCCAGGCTCATGGAAACCGTGGCCTGAGTCACCCCCGCCTGCGCCGCGATCGATTTCATGGTTATGCCGGTGCTCATCGCTTAAGGGTATAAGCAATTCATGGCTTCTCACCGACGGAGCAATGGAAAATCCTCGATTCTGACTCTCACCGCCCCCACGGTGCCCGACCCTACCCCACCACGCTAGACCCTGCCACTGCATCGCATTATCCAAACCCGAACCAAACCCATGAACCCGACCCTGTTCACCCACTCCCGACCCGCGCTCGCCGCCTTGCTGGCGCTGAGCGTTGGCTCCGGTGCCTTCGCCCAAGCGGCTGCGACGACTGAAAAGAAGAGCGAAGACGTCATCTCGCTCTCCGAGTTTTCCGTCAAAGCCGAGAACGACCGCGGCTACATCGCCTCAGAAACGATGACCGGCTCGCGCATCGCCACCAAGATCGTCGACCTCCCCTACACCGTGAACATGCTCACGAGTGAGTTTCTGGAAGACTTTGGCATCTTCGAACTCGCCGATAACATCGTCCAGATCGGCAGCTTCACCGGCCTCGACATCGGTGGTAATTTCAACCTCCGCGGCTTCCAATCAACGTATCAGCTACGCGACGGCTTTTTCCGTCTCGGCCGCTACGGCTCGAGCAACATCGACCGGATGGAAATCATCAAGGGCTCCAACGCCGCCATCTATGGCCGCACCTCCCCCGGCGGCATGGTCAACATGATCTCCAAGTCTCCCAAGGACCGCCAATCTGAGAAGTTCTCCTACAACGTCGGCGACTACGGCACGCAGCGCGTCACCCTCGAGGCCACGGGCCCCGTGCCGATCGATGCCCTCGGCAAGACCTCCTACATCGTCACCCTGAGCCAATACCAACGCGACTTCGGCCAGGAATACGCCCGCAACCGCAACCTCGAGTATTATGCCGCTCTGAAGCATAAGTTCGACAACGGCGGAAACCTGCTCCTGTCCGCCGAATACCTGCTGCAGATTCGCCACTCCCCGAACATTGCTTCCCCCCTAATCAACGACCAGAAGGGCACCGCTGCGACGACCGACGATGAAATCGTCGGCTACGCCAAGGCTCTCGCCGGCTACAACGCCTATGGTCCCGTCAGCGAACTCACCCGCGGCGCCACCAGCTACACCGCGAACTATGACCGCCGACTGAACGACATCTTCAGCTTCCGCGCCTCGGGCAATTACTACCTGGCCCGCCGGTGGGACTATAATCAAAACAACGGCTGGCCCACCGTTAACATCAATCCTGCACCCGCGGCCGCCACGGGTATTGTTCCTCCGATCACCGTTGTCCGTGGCGCCGTCCCGTCCAAGGGCCAAATCGTTGAAGACGGCGGCGGTATTCAGAGCGATATTCTGGCCCATTACTGGACCAACAACCGCAAGATTGAGCACCGCACCCTCGTGGCCGTCGACTTTAACGACTACTACCGCTGGGACCCGTCTCGCAGCTACGCCGCCGCCACCGACCCGGACCTCGTCGCTTGGAGCACAGCCGCCCGCACGGTCACCCTCGACCCGAAGACCCTCACCCCCATCAGCCCCATCAATTACTTCACCAAGACGTTTGACGGCTCCAAGGGCATCTCCACCCGCATCCGCAAACAGCGCGTGTCGGTCCTCGGCGGACTTATCCGCCAACAAACCGCCCTGTTTGATGGCCGCTTGCTCACCTACATCGGCGCCCGCTTCGACACGGTCCGCTTCCGCCACCGCGATTTCACCGCTCCTCCCGCGGGCTTTGCCCCCGGCCAGATGCTCGACAAGAGCATGGACTCCGGCGTCACGCCCAACCTTGGCGTAAACTACAAACTCACGCAGAACCTCCGCGTCTTCGCCAACTACAGCGAAAGCTTTTTTGTCCCGCAGTCCGACGCCACCGCCACGGTCGCACTTCCCGACTATGTCGCCGAAACCGCCAGCGGCTACGACTACGGCTTCAAAGGCGCACTCCTGAACGACCGCCTGAATTTCACCGTCAGCGGCTTCTACGCCATCCGCAACAACGTCT
>CANGHW010000203.1 GCA_947453695.1 Opitutia bacterium | reverse complement strand
GGGGGATGGTTACGCGCACTGGCTGCTCGAAGAATGGCCGCGTCTGCTCGCGCTCGGCGTGAGGCTGACGGAGTGCGATGCGGTGATCGCGCATGAGGCGGGCGGGCTGGGCCGCGAGGCGTTGCGGCGGAGCGGGTTTACCGGGCGCGTGATCGTGCCGCGGCGGATGGCGCACTATGCCGCCGAGCGATTGGTGGTGCCGACCCTCGTGGCGCCGGCGGGCTATCCGACGCGAGCGCTGGTGCGGCTGGTGCGGGAAAGGGCCCCGACGAAGGTGGCGGCGCCCGGGTGGGGGGAGCGGATTTATGTGTCGCGCGAGCGGGCGCGGCGGCGGCGGGTCGCGAATGAAGCCGCACTGTGGGCGCGACTGGAGGCACGGGGATTTGTGAAGGTGTGTGCCGAAGAATGGTCGTGGGCGGAGCAGGTCGCGGGATTTCGGGCGGCGAAAGAAATCGTGGCGCCGCACGGGGCGGGGCTGGCGAATCTCGTGTGGTGTGCACCCGGCACGCGGGTGGTGGAGTGTTTCCACCGGGCGTATGTGAACCCGTGCTTCTGGCGACTCGCGGCGGTGGCGGGGCTCGATTACCGGCCGGTGGTGATGGCGGGTGAGGGACCCGTGCGGTGCGAGCTGGCGGCGAACAAGGAAGATATGACCGTCGATGTGACGGAGGTGGAGCGGGCGCTGGGGTGAGGAGGCGGAGGCGAACGGTGGCAGGCGTAAAGCCTGCCCCACAGGGGGCGGTAAATCGGCGGGCAGGGACGCCCGCCGCTACGGGGGTAGCGTGGGAGGGCCGCGCGGCGAAGCCATGCGGCTACGGGGAATTGCGCGTGGAGGGCGGACTGAAGTCCGCCCTGCGGTGGGGTCAGGCGCGGTTGAGTTTGGGGGTGCCGGATTCGACGACGAAGCTGGCGCGCGTGTTGATGGGCGCGCCGGGCTTGGTGACGAAAGGGACGGTGCGGTAGTCGGTGTGCCACTGCTGCGGGGTGACTTCGCAGCGGACGTAGCCGCGCTCGGCGTTGAAGTATTTCACGAAGGGATTTTCGGCCAGAAGCTGATCGGTGGTCTTGGGCGTCTCGGCGCCGTCGCCGCCGGAGCTGATCGAGGTGCCGACAAATTCAGTGGCGACGCTCTGCGAATCCAACTGATCAAAGTCGGCGATGAGTTCGTTGGCCCAGTTCGTGTGGATGTCGCCGGTGAGGACGACGGGGTTCTTGATCTTCTTATCGTGGAGGTGGCGCAGGACACGGCGGCGTTCGAATTCGTAGCCGGGCCATTGGTCCATCGAGTAAGTGACCTCGGGGCCGCGGGTCTTGTCGACGCGGGCGACCATGATCTGTTGCGCGAGGACGTTCCAGGTCGCGGGGGAGCGCTCGAGGCCGGTGAAGAGCCAGTCGCGCTGGCGGTCGCCGAGGGCGGTGCCCCGCGGGTCCATGAGAACGGGACTGGGCGGTTTGTTGCCGTCGCCCTGCGGCTGGGCGGTGCGGTATTGGCGGGTGTCGAGGACGTGAAAATGGGCGAGGCGGCCGTAGCTGAGGCCGCGGTAGAGCAGCATGTCGGGACCGGAGGGGAGCGCGGTGCGGCGGAGCGGCATGTGCTCGAAGTAGGCCTGATAGGCGGCGGCGCGGCGGAGGAGAAAGGCGTCGAGCGGTTGTTTTTTGCTGCCGGTGTGGGTGCCGGCGTAGTTGTTGCAAACCTCGTGGTCGTCCCACGTGACGATCCACGGAGCGATGGCATGCGCGCGCTGGAGGGCGGGGTCGGATTTGTAGAGCGCGTAACGGGCGCGGTAGTCGTCGAGTTGGACGATTTCGGGGCTGTTGTGGCGGCGGGCGAAACCGTCGCGGGTCGCGCCCTCGTAGATGTAGTCGCCGAGATGGACGATGAGATCGAGGTCCTCGCGCGCGAGGTGATCGTAGGCGGTGAAGAGTCCGGCCTCGTAGTGCTGGCAGGAGGCAAAGGCGAAGCGGAGGCGGTCGGGCGTGGCGGTGGCGAGCGGTGCGGTGCGCGTGCGGCCCTTGGGACTGACCTCGGTGCCGACCTTGAATTGATACCAATACCAGCGCTCGGGACGCAGACCGGAGACCTCGACGTGGACGGAGTGGGCCCACTCGGGCGTAGCGGTGGCGGTGCCGGACTGCACGACGCGGGACATGGCCTCGTCGTCGGCGATTTGCCACGAGACCTCGACGGCGGAGGCGGGCATGCCGCCGGCGGGCTCGAGGGGCTTTGGCGCGAGGCGGGTCCAGAGGACGACGCCGTCGGGCAGCGGATCTCCGGAGGCGATGCCGAGGGAAAACGGATAGGCGGAAAATTTCGGGGCAGGAGCGACGGCGCCGCGAGCGTAGGTGGACAGGAGCGCGGCGGCGGCGAAGGAAGCGGAGCCGGCGAGGAAGGTGCGGCGGGTGAGCGATTGCGCGTGGGGGAGCGGGAAGAGCGGCAGTGACATGGCGGTAGGTTTGCGAGACGCGGGGCCGCGCGAGCGGTAACGCTGAAAGTTTATTCGTCACGCGACCGACACTGGACACCGGCGCGCGGGGCTCGCTAGACCTGTGCGCATGAACCTACCCCGATTCAGTGGCCGCGTGTGCCTGATGGTGTCTGCCTTGGTGACGATGGTGAGTGTCCGCGCGGCGGACTACGATGTGGTGATCTACGGCGGCACGGCGGCCGGGGTGACCGCGGCGGTGCAGGCGAAGGCGATGGGGAAGACGGTGGTGATCGTCGGCCCGGACAGGCACCTCGGTGGCTTGTCGAGCGGCGGGCTCGGCTTCACGGACACAGGCAACAAGGCCGTGATCGGCGGGCTGGCGCGGGAGTTTTATCACCGCGTGTGGAAGCACTACGACACCGAGGCGGCGTGGCGCTGGCAGAAAAAATCCGAGTATGGCAACAAAGGCCAGGGCACGCCGGCGATGGACGGGGCGAACCGCACGATGTGGATTTTCGAGCCGAGCGTGGCGGAGCGGGTGTTTGAAGATTTCGTGCGCGAAAACAAAATCGAAGTCGTGCGCGACGAGTGGCTCGACCGCGCGAAAGGTGTGAAAAAGGATGGAGCACGCATCACGGCGATCACGATGCTCAGCGGGAAAACCTACGCGGGAAAAATGTTCATCGACGCGACCTACGAAGGCGACCTGATGGCGACGGCCGGGGTGAGCTACCACGTGGGCCGCGAGGGCAATGCGGTCTATGGTGAGGAGCACAACGGCGTGCAGACGGGTGTGCTGCACCACCGGCATCACTTCGGCTACCTGAAGGAAAAGATCAGTCCCTACGTGGTGCCGGGTGATCCGAAGAGTGGCGTGCTCCCGCGAGTGAGCGCGGCCGATCCCGGAAAGTTTGGCGAAGGCGATAACAAGGTGCAGGCCTACTGCTACCGCATGTGCCTCACGGATGTGCCGGAGAACCGGATCCCGTTTGCGAAGCCGGAAGGCTACGATCCGAAGCAGTATGAACTCCTGGCGCGCATCTACGCGGCGGGCTGGACGGAGACCTTTGGGAAGTTTGATCCGATCCCAAATCACAAGACTGACACGAACAACCACGGGCCGTTTTCGACGGACAACATCGGGATGAACTACGACTACCCCGAGGCGAGCTACGAGCGGCGGAAGCAGATTTTGAAAGAGCACGAGACCTACCAGAAGGGCTGGCTCTACTTCATCACGACGGACCCGCGGGTGCCGGCGGATGTGCGGGCGGCGATGAGCAAGTGGGGACTGCCGAAGGACGAATTCAAAGACAATGGCGGCTGGTCGCACCAGATCTACGTGCGTGAGGCGCGGCGGATGATCGGGTCCTATGTGATGACGCAGAATGAACTCGTGAAAAAGAAGCCGACCCCGGACTCGGTGGGCATGGGCAGCTACACGATCGATTCGCACAACGTGCAGCGCTACATCACGCCGGAAGGTTATGTGCAGAACGAAGGCGACATCGGCACACCGACCAAAGGACCCTATGAAATCGCCTATGGCGCGCTCGTGCCGAAGCGCGGACAGGCGGACAATTTACTTGTGCCCGTGTGCGTCTCGAGTTCGCACATTGCGTTTGGTTCGATCCGCATGGAGCCGGTGTTCATGATCCTCGGCCAATCGGCAGCGACGGCGGCGGTCATGGCGATCGACGCGAAGATCCCGGTGCAAGACGTGCCCTACACGAAGCTCCGCGAGCGGTTGCTGAAGGACGGACAGATCTTGGCCTATACGGCGCCAGCGGATGAGGCGGGCGCGGCCCCAGAGGACGGCGCGAAAAAAGCGAAGGCCAAGAAGGCGGAGTGAGCGACGGCGGGCGGGCCGCGCTGCGATGCAGCGCGGCGCGGCGAGACGTGGGCGCGGAGGGCGCTCAGTAACCCGAGTCCTTGAGCTGGGCGCGGAGAGCGGCGACGGCGGGAGCGACCTGGGCGGGGAAGTCGGTCCAGTCGGCCTCGATGGTGAGGCGGTCGTTGTAGCCGGCGCGTCGGAGGGCGCGGTAGAAGGGACGCAGGTTCTCGTTGTGAATCCCCGGCGCGGCGCGGTCTTTGTTTTCGGCCATGTGCGCGTGTTTAATGAGCGGGGCGACCTTCACGATATCGTCGGGTGACTCGCCGTTGCGCAGCATGTGGAAGATATCGACGAGGAGTTGGACGCCGCGGGTATTGGCGCGGCGGACGGCCTCGGCGCCCTCGAGGATGGTGTTGACGCAGTTGCACTCGCCGCGGTTGAGCGGCTCGACGAGGAGGGTGACGCCCTGTTCCTCCGCGAGCGGGCCGAGCTGGCGGAGAATATCAACGTATTGCTCGAAGGCGGTGGCGGGGGAGAAGCCCTCGGGGATCATGCGCGCGCCGGCGCTCCCGAAGACGATCAACGTCATGTTGATCTCCTTGGCGCGGCGGAAGCAGGTGGAGGCGAAGCGGTCGAGGCGGGCGTAGTCTATGGTGGGTCCGACGACTTTGAGGTCGGGCGGGACGAAGCGGTTTGACGCGGGCAGGGTGAAGCCGCGGGCGAGGATCGGGTCGGCGAGGTGCGTCCACTCGGCGTCGGGCGTCTCGGGCTGGAGTAACTGCTGGGTGAAGCCTTCGAGAAAATCGACGCCGGGAATCGGGCCCGTGAGGCGGTTGAGGCTGGGCGTGTCGGCGCAGATTCCGATTTGCATGGGGACGGGAAGGGGGAACGAGGCGCGGAAAGTAGCGAGTGGTGGGTAGCGAGTAGGCCGAGCTAGAACAGCGGGCGGCGAGCAGCGGTGATCGAGGAACTAAACGCACTTCGCGCCGACCTAGGAGGTGGAGCGAAGTGCGGGAGGCGGGCAGAGGCCGTGGCCTCAGACGACGGACTTAGAGAGGTCGGCGACGGCCTGGACGGCGGGCTTGGCCTTCGGTTTCGAGGTCGCGATCTTTTGGTTGAGTGCGGCTTCGTAGACGGCGCCATCGAGGGGGAGCTCAACGGCCTTGCCGGTCCAGGCGGAGAGCAAGATCGAGTTGGCGAGCTCGACGGAGTGAATGCCTTCCTCGGCCGGAGAAAGCAGCGCGGCGCCGTCGAGGATGGCGTCGGTGAAGTTTTGGAGGATGGCGATGTGCTGGCCGCCGTGATCAGGCGCAGACACGGGAACGTTGATGGTGGCAGGGCGGCCGAAGGCCTCGGGCGAGGTCTTGGAGAACTCGCTCATCGGAACCGTGTTTTTCGTGAAAGTGATCTTGTCGTCTTCGTAGACGATGCGGCCGCCCTCGGCGGCGATCTCGAGGCGGTTGGTGCCGGGAGCTTCGCCGGTGGAGGTGATGAAGGTGGCGGTGGTGCCGTCGGCGTATTCGAAGTAGGCGGTGACGTCGTCCTCGACCTCGATGTCATGGTAGCGGCCGAAGGTGCAGAAGCCGGTGACGCGCTGGGGCATGCCGAACATCCACTGGAAGAGGTCGAGGTTGTGCGGGCACTGGTTGAGGAGGACGCCGCCGCCCTCGCCCTTCCACGTGGCGCGCCAGCCGCCCATGCCGTAGTAGGCGTGGGTGCGGAACCAGTTGGTGATGGTCCACTGGACGCGGCGGACCTGACCGAGCTCGCCGCTCTGAATCAGCGTGCGGATGGCCTGGTAGTAGGGGTCGGTGCGCTGATTGAACATCGCAGCGAAGACCTGTTTCTTGTTCTTGTGCGCGGCGATGAGGCGCTCGGCGTCGGCGCGATGGACGGAAATGGGCTTCTCGACGAGCACGTGCAGGCCGGCTTCGAGCGAGGCGATACCGAGGGACGTGTGGGCGAAATGGGGTGTGGCGATCAGGACGGCGTCGCAGCACTTGGCGGCGAAGAGTTCCTCGGGGGTGGCGAAGCCGCGGAGCTGCGGGAATTTCTGGAGGTTGGCCTCGACGGCGTCGCACGCGGCGACGAGTTCACAACGGGCGACCTTGCCCGCGAGGAGGTTTTTGGCATGGGCCTGACCCATGCCGCCGAAGCCGATGATACCGAGGCGAATTTTGTCCATGGAAGAAAAAGACGAAGGAACGAAGGGGAGGGGGAAGGAAACGAGGGAGGAAACGCTTTAGGAAGCGGCGCGGGGCGGCGAGCCGTTTGTGCGGGATCGGGCGGGAAATTTTGAGGGAGGGGTGGGGGGCCGGGAGCAGGCAATGGCGGCTGTTTGGAGGGAAACAGAAAAAGCGCTTGCTTACGGCTCGGGCATCCGGCTTGTTCACCCCTCCTTGTTCGGGCTGTAGCGTAGCCTGGTAGCGCGCTTGCATGGGGTGCAAGAGGTCGTGAGTTCGAATCTCACCAGCCCGACCATTTAACCCTCTCTGATTGGAGTGCCGATTGACGACTGAATCTCTGAGGCGCAAAGCCCTGTGGGCCTTGCTCATTGCCGGGCTGATTTTCTTCGCGTCGAGCCGCTCGACGATTGCGGCGCCGCGGTCGCCGTTTGAGTTTATCCGCATCGACAAGCTCGGGCACTTCGCGGTCTACGGCCTGCTCGGGACGTTATTGTGCCGGATGGGCACCGGGTGGCGGAGTGCGGGCTGGGCGGTGCTCGCGGCCTCGGCGTATGGGGTGTCGGACGAATGGCATCAGAGCTTTGTGCCCGGCAGATCCGTGGAGGTGGCCGATTGGCTGGCGGACACGCTCGGGGCGGCGCTGGCGTGTAGTCTCTATGCCGGAGTGCCGGCCTACCGACGGGCGCTCGAAACTGCGATCGGCCGGCGGCGAGTGAAGCTGCCGCCTGCATCGGCGCCGACGGCTGACCCTGTGACGCCATGAAGTCGAAATCGAATAGTGGAACGCCCGTGACCAAGACGGCGGAGTTGCCGGCGAGTCGGATACCAAGTCCCGCACTCGGATGGGGCGTGGCGGCCTGCCTGGCGTTGGGCACGGTGCTCTTGTTTGCCCGGGCGACGGGAAACGGGTTCGTGAACTACGACGATCCGGACTACGTGACGGCCAACGAGCACGTGAAAGCGGGCGTGACGGCGGCGGGGTTGAAGTGGGCGTTTTTCTCCGGGGATATCTCTTACTGGCATCCGCTCACGTGGGTGTCGCACATGGTGGATTGGCAGCTTTACGGCGACCGGCCGGCGGGGCATCACGCGACGAGCGTGGCGTGGCACGCGTTGACGGCCGTGATGGCGTGGCTCGCGCTACGGCGGCTGACGGGCTTGTTTTGGACGAGTGCAGTGTGCGCGGCGCTGTTTGCCTGGCATCCGCTGCGCGTGGAGTCGGTCGCGTGGATCGCCGAGCGGAAGGATGTGCTCGGGGGATTTTTCTGGATGGTGGCGCTGTGGGCCTACGCGGGCTACGCGGAGAAGCGACGCGCCGGGCAGAGTGCGTGGGGTGACTACGCGTTGGCGCTCGGGGCGTTTGCGGGTGGGCTCATGAGCAAGCCGATGCTCGTGACACTGCCCTGCGTATTGCTGCTGCTCGATTTCTGGCCGTTGCGGCGGGCGGAGTTGAGCGGCGGAGAGAAAGGCGGACTAAAGGCGTGGGGAGGGCTAGTGCTGGAGAAAGTGCCATTCTTCGCGCTTTCGGCGGTGGTGAGCTGGATCACGGTCGTGGCGCAAAAACAGGTCGGCACGCTCTCGACGGTGCTCTCACTCAACGCGCGGCTGTCGAATGCGGCGGTGGCGGTGGTGCGCTATGTGGGGAAACTATTCGTGCCGGTCGATCTGGCGGTGCTCTACCCGCACCCGGGATCGTGGCCGACGGGGAAGGTGGTCTTCGCAGTGGTGTTTCTTGTGGTCGTGAGTGCGGTCGCCATCTGGCAGGCGCGGCGGCGGCCTTGGCTGTTGTTCGGCTGGCTCTGGTTTCTCGGGACGCTGGTGCCGGTGAGCGGCATCGTGCAAGTGGGCATCCAGTCGATGGCGGATCGCTACACGTATGTGCCGATGCTGGGCGTGCAGATCGCGCTGTTGTGGACGCTGCGCGAAGCGGTGACGCCGGGGTTGCGCGCGACGTGGGCGATGGGCGCGGCGGTGGTGCTCGCGGTATTGGCGGGGCGGACCTTTGACCAGATCGGCGTGTGGAAAAACTCGATCACGCTCTTCGAGCACACGCTCGCGAAGACCGAGCGAAACTACCTCGCGCACAACAATCGGGGCACGGCGCTCTTTGAGGAGAAGCGTTACGACGAGGCGATCGCGGAGTATCAGAAGTCGCTCGCGATCAATCCGGGTTACGAGGAGGCGGCGAACAATCTCGGTCACGCGCTCGCGCAGCAGGGTAATCCGCGCGCGGCGGTGGAGTTTTACCGGAAGGCGCTCGCGCTGAAGCCGGAGCTGATCGAGGCGCACAACAATCTCGGCAATGCACTCTCCGATCTCGGCGAAGTGGACGAGGCGATCACGCACTATGAGTTCGTGCTCGCGCGGAAACCGCAGCACGCGGACGCGTTGAACAACTATGGCGTGGCGCTGGCGATGAAAGGTCGCCTGCCCGAGGCGGTGGCGAGGATCGAGGAAGCGCTGAAACTCGCGCCCGACAAACTCAGTGCGCACAGCAATCTCGGAAACGTGTTTGCCATGATGGGGCGGCATGGCGAGGCGACGCGAGAGTATCGCCGGGCCTTGGAGATGAGTCCGAACGACGCGCGCACGTTGAACAATTTGGGCAATGTCTACTCCGCC
>CANGHW010000202.1 GCA_947453695.1 Opitutia bacterium | reverse complement strand
CTGGTCGTAGTAGCCGAAAAAAACATCGAAGCCCTGGAGCTCGGCCGCACCGGTTGTTCCGGGATTACCCAAACCCCATTTGCCAAATCCACCGGTGACATAACCGGCGTCGTGCAGCAGGCGCGCTACGGTCATTTGGCCGGCCGGAAGTGCAAGTAAGCCAACCTTGCTTTGGTTGGATCTGCGCAACACATGCCCGGTATGCTGGCCGGTCATCAGCACACAACGTGAAGGCGCACACACGGCACTGCCACTGTAGGCGCGATTGAACTTAATCCCTTCCGCGGCCAGGCGATCAAGATTCGGCGTTCTGCCATACTTGCAGCCATAGGGCGAAAAGTCGCCAATCCCCGCGTCATCGGCGAGGATGAAGATGATATTGGGTTTAGTGCGCGGGGATGACTCGGAAGCGTGGAGGACCGCGTCGGCCGACCAGAGCAAGAGGCCGGCGAGAAGTGTTAGGGTGGATTTCATAGTTGGAAAAAGTAGGCGGCAATACTGCTGGTGGAGCCCTAAAAACGCGGGGATGGAGCGCGTCCCTGGGCAAACAGCCAATCGTAATAATCCCGGTCAGCGACAACGACCCGTCCGGCGCCGTGCCCCTCCTCCGGGTAGACCTTGAGCTTCGCGTGCTTGCCGCCAGCTTTTATGATCGCGGCAATCATGCGTTCGGACCGTTCCGGCGGAACGGTCGTGTCCCGGGCGCCAACAAAGGCGTAAACGGGAATCTGCGCCAAGCTCGCGGCCCATTGATCGAAATCAGGGGTCACGGCCTTGGCACTCTCCCGGCCGATTCCGCCGACGATCGGCGCAATGGCTGCGAAGTGTTGCGGATCATGCGCGCCCCACGCCCAAGTGCCGTATCCGCTCATGCTGATGCCGGAGAGGTAGATTCTCCGCTCGTCGACGGGAAGCGTGGCCTTCAGATGGGCGAGCAGGAGGTTGAGATCTTCCGCGGTCCAGATGCCGCGTTCGCCCTTGGCGGCCTTCAGGCACTGGGGCGCCACGATGAGGCAGGGACCTTTGTCGAATTTCGCGATCCCTCGCCAAATGTCTGAAGGCCGACCTTTGATTTGCTGGATGTCCTGTCCGACTCCACCGGCACCGTGGAGAAAAATCAGCAACGGCAAATTTGCGTTCGACGACCCGCTCGGAGTGTAGACCAGATATTCCGGATTGAGGAATTGGACTTTCTGCTGAAGGGCGGTCGGGAGAGTTTGGACCACGGGTGCATCGGTTTGCGCCCACAGGGCGGCACGCAGGATCAGCATCGAGATAAGCAGGAAGTTGGTCCTCATGGTTTTTGTGGGTTAGCCGCCCTGAGCCACCTGTTGATAATAAATTCGCAGCTCCGGTTTCGTGCCGATCAGCGCCTGCGCGCGTTGGAGAGCCTTCTTCGTAGCCAGCGTGGCGTTCTCCTCAGCTGGGAACATGTTTTCGACTCCGATCTTAGTCACCAGACCGCTGCGCTTGAGAACCGCGGCGACGTCGCCGTGCACGCCGGAGATGAGTAGATGGCGCCCGTCGGCTTTCAGGAAGTCGACCAGCTGCCCCAGCGCGATGATCGTGGTAGCGTCGAGATGCCGCGCGTTTTTCATGCGAAGGATGAAGACGCGAATGTTCGGGTCCACGGCGAGTTTGCGGATCCCGTCTTGAAAAATATCCGCCGCACCGAAGAAAAGGTCGCCCTCCACATGCACAATGGACACCTGCGGGCTGTTTCGGTCAGCGGGCGTGGCTATCTGGGTCAGCTGCCCTTTATCGTCGAAGGCGTGTTCCTGCAGGGTTGGCGTGCTGGCCTTGTTGAGAAACAGGATCAGGGAAATGCCGACCCCGACGTAGATGGCGGTGTCCAATTGGAGAAAGAGCGCGGCAATCAGGGTGACCCAGAAAACCGCGGCATCGGATCGCGTGGCCCGCCGCGCAATGAGGATCTGCTCGGGGTTGAACAGGCGGATCGCGATGTTGATCAGATAGGCGGCCAGCGCGGCGATGGGGATCAGATTGAGCAGCGGGGAAATGACCAGGACTGCGCCGAGGACACCGAAGCAACTGAAAACGGTAGCGAGCTGCGTTCGGCCCCCGCTCTGGAGGTTGGCAGCACTTCGCAGGAAAGAAGCCGAGCCGGGCATCGCGCCGAAGGCGGAGGCGGCCAGATTTCCCAGACCCATGCCAATCAGTTCCTGATTGGCATCGATGCGCTGGCCGGAACGAGCGGCCAGGCCCTTGGCAATCGACACCGCTTCCAACATGCCCAGCAGGGCAATGGCGAAGGCCGCACTGGTAATCCTCGGCACGAGCTGCAGCCCCTCGGCGTTGAGCGGAAATCCGATGAAGATCGGCATGGCACCGGAAATCTCACCCAAGTCGCGAACGAGGCGGACACCAAGCGTGTCGAGGTGGAAAACCGCGGCGGCGCCACTGGCCAAAGCCAAGACGATCAGCCCATCCGGCCAGTGAGGACGCCAACGGCGCAAGCCCCACAGCAACCCCAGGCAGACCAGACCGGTGACGGCCGTGATCAGATCGAAACGGAGCGTAACAAAGCTGGAGACAAGATGCCGGATGGTGCCGGGGAGACTGACGGAAGGAGCGCGTTCAATTCCGAGCAGGTTGCCGATCTGGCCCACTGCGATCAGCACTCCAACCGCCGTCGTGTAGGCGATAATCACCGTGCGGGAGATGAATTGCGTAAGCTGTCCGGTCTTGGTGACTCCCGCCGCCAACTGAAACAAACCAATGAGACAACCGAGAAGCAGGACCTTCTCCAATGGCGTGAGCGGCACATCTGCAAGGGAAAGCACCGCGCCGGCGAGGATGATGCTGATGGTGTTGGTCGGCCCGAAAACCAAGTGATGTGATGAGCTGTAGCAGGCGGCGACCAAGGCACCCACGACCGCGGTGGCCAGCACCGCTTGGATCGGTAAGCCGGCGACCAGGGCGAATCCGATGGCCTGGGGAATCGTGATCACTGCCACCGTGGCTCCGGCCACCACATCGGCGCGGAGTTTGGTGCGCGAATACGTGGAGATCTCCTTCCACAGCGGTGGAATCAAGTTCGAGCGCACCTGTCCGCCGATCCCGTTGATCCGCCGCTCCGCCAACTCGGTCAGATCGCCGAGTTCGTCCATTTGCGCAGCTTGGAAAAGACGTTTCATGCCGGGATTCGGGCATGATGCGCGCTTTGGCCACAGCGGGGTATGGACTAATTCTGCCTGTGACAGGACAAATTGAAAGTTGACACTGCCTGAGCAGCATCGCTTCGGCAGTGGCCACAGCTCGGCGGGCGGCCGCTTGTGCTATGGCACCGCGTAGATTTCCACTAGGGCGGTGCCGGAGGTCGCCCCGACGCTGCTGACAACCACGGTGTAGGCGCCGGGGGGCAAGCTGGTGAGAATGGCGGCGTCGCGACTCGCCGCAGGGAGCGCAAAGGCCCCAACGGCTTGAGCTGTCGCGGCGATGTCCGACGCGTTGGCTGCGGACGACCAATTGTCGTTCGCGGCTAGCGCGGTGGAGCCGCGGAAGAGTGTCATGGTCGGGTCAGCGAGTATTCCCGTTACTCCGAAATCGGCGAGTGTGGGCCCGACGGCGCGAATGAGGAGGCGCAGGTTACCAGTGCCGACGACGACAAAGCCCGGGATGAGCACGCTCTCGCCGGTGCCGACGTAAGCGCGCGTCGAGCCGTTGACCAGGACGGTGGTCGCGGACGACGACGCTTCATAGATTTCGAGCAGCGCGATGCCACTGCCATTGTCAGTGGCAGTCACCGGCGCAGTATAGGCACCCGCCGAAAGCGCGGTGAGTAGCGCGGCGTCCTTGCTGCCCGCGGCGAGCGCAAAGGCGCCAGTGCCGGCTATTGCCGCAGCGTCGGTGCTGCTCCAGTTGTCATTGCCCGAAAGGGACGTCGCGCCGCGGAAGAGAGTGAACCGCGGATCGGCCAGTGCGCCACCTACGCCCAACGCGGTGAGGGTGGGGCCGACGGCACGAACGAGCATGTTTTTTTCTCCCGAGCCGCCGAGGACAAATCCGGGAATCGGTGTTCCGGCCGTGCCGCCGACCGCAACGCGCGCGGACAGATTGGCGAGGCGGGCGGTGTTCTGCGAAGTGTCTCCAGCACGAACAAACGTCGCCGTGATATTTGTGCTAAGCTGCGAGGGAAAAAGAAACGGATGGGGATCCTTGCCGCTGAGGTCGCCACTCCATCCGGCAAATTCCCACCCCGGCGCCGGTGTCGCCGCCAGTTCAAGGCGCTGGCCTTCCATGACCGCGCTAGGCAGCGGCGTAAAATTGGCCGCGTTGTTTCGACCGGTGACCGTGCCTTGCCCGAAGGAGGCCACGTTGACTGCGGTTAACTTGATCACTTCCAGTCCGTGAAAAATGTCATCCTCAGCATCCGTGTTCACCAACGTCAGGTCGCCACCGCCCAGACCGCGATTTTTGAAAACCCAGTCCGTTACCACGACGGATCTCGTTACCCAGTCCCCTTGATTGGTCTTGGTCACGGTGAAGGCCGTCTTTTGGCTGTCGCCGGCCGCATCGTAGCGCAGCGCAAACTGCCCGGTGCCGCGGTTGAGATAGGTCACGGAAAGCTGCACCGGCTGCCCGGGCGAAGGCAGGAGCTTGTCGTGGAGATCAAAGGCCATCACGTCTTTGCCGTTCGCGTGATCGAAGCCGCGCGCGAAGCGGTCGAAGGGATGCGACGATCTCGTTAGCGGTCCATTGACCCGCCAGAGAGACTTGCTGGTGGCCTCGGGATTGAGCTGCGTGATAAAGCGTTCATAGTTACCGGACGTTATCTCCCAACCGGCATCGTTGAAGCCGGCCTGATTGTCGCGCTGGAAAACCTGCCCATTCGTGGCGGCGACGACATCGTCCATCCGTGCGCCTTGGGCCGCGAAGGCCTGGCAAATGGCGGTGTATCTGGCTTGGTTGTTGGCATTGGCGGGTTGTCCGCCAAACGACGCAGCCGGGTATTTGACTGTGTCAGAAGCATCGAGCCCTTGATGTAGAATGCAAAAGCCACCGCCGGCCGTGGCCGGAAGCAGTTCCGCCGCCCATTTGTTGAAGAATTCGAAAACGAAACCAATGTCGTCGGGCGTGGTCCGCTGGAGACACGACTCCGTCACGTCCCAGATACTTTGTCCGGCATGCAATTGCTCGACCGCGGTCCAATACATGCCAAGACGGACGTTGAGTTGGAAGTAGGGTTTGCCCCAGGTCTGGTCCATTTCGTTCCGTGAGAAAAACCTGACGCCCGGAGCGGGATCCACGGCGGCCGCCCGATAGGAGGTGCTTACCTCCTGGGCTCCGGTGAGGTGATGCCCGCGGACCTGACCTCCGTATTTGGCGCCGAATCCGCCCCTCACATTTTGGCTCACCCAGTTCCATTCGACGGGAAAGCCAGTGTTCTCGATGTCTTGAAACAACAACGGAATCACAGGCCCTGGTCCCTCCTGGAATGCCTTCCGATAAATTTCGAAAGCCCAGAGTCGATGATCCCGCCACTGCTGGGCGCTGATGCCGTAGGCCTGCTTGTCGGCCGCCGGAGAAATCAGGTTCGCATTTTCGTAGGGCTCCTCATCGCCCGTCGCGCCGGTATCCACGCGCACGAACGCGATCCGCGGCCGCTGACTCGCCGGAACTCCGTTGCGCAGATGGTTCGCGAGGTTGTTCACCATCTCCTCGAAATAAACCCGGAACCGCGGATGAAGATAATATCCGTAGGTGTAGATGTCGTCCGATAACGACGGCACGTCGCCGCCGTTCTTGATAAACATCCAGGCGGGCATGCTGCTGCCCTTGCTGCCGCCCACCGTCAAAATCTGGACGATGAATTTTTCGTTTTGCGCGTCCGCAAAGGCCAGCTGCTGATCCAGTGCCGCCCAGTCGAAAACGCCGCGCGCCTTGTTCACATTGAACCACGTCTCGGCGTAGGATTGACCACGCGTGAAGGGATACTGCGCAACCGTGTTAAATCCGGACCGATCCCAGACGCCGTAGGCCTCTCTGGGCAAGCCAAGCTGGGCATGAACCTTTGTCAGCAGCGCAGTCAACAGGGCAATGAGAATAAGGAATGTGAATTTCACGCTACATGATGGGAACAGTCTACTTTCTGAACTCGACTAGCCGCAGGGTGTGGGAGGACGTTGCCAGTGTTATTTCTTCATCCCAAAGCGGAAGAGTTGCACCACTCCACGAATCCTCGAGGCCGCATTGTGATCATTCTTTTTCGTTCATCCTCACCACCCAAATGTTTCTAAACTGCACCGGGTTACCGTGGTCCTGCAGGACGATCGGTCCCCGGGCGGTCTCTTTGCCACCTGCCGTGGGCTTGGGAATGGCAACATCCCGGTGAACCAGAATGCCGTTTAACCGGACCGTTATTCGGGCGTCCGCTGTCTTCGTTCCTGCCGCATCAAATCGGGGTGCTGTGAAATCAAAATCATACGTCTGCCAAAGTCCGGCGGGATAGGCGGCATTCGAGTCGGGTTCGCGGATTTTATAGATGCCGCCGCAGTCGTTGTCTCGGCCATAGAGACCGAAACTGTCCAGAATCTGCGTCTCATACTGCCCCAGATGAATGACACCGCTGTTGGAGCGCCCCTGCCCGGTGGCTTCGGGTTTGTGGGCGAGCTTGAATTCCAGGTGAAGGCGATAGTCGACGAAGCTGCCTTTCGTCTTGAGATCCTGTTTGTTCCTTATTCCAGCGCTCTCGGAAACTACTTCCAACGCGCCGGACTTCGTGATCGACCATTGGATGGGCTCCGCGGAGGCGCGCCGAGATTCCCACGCGTTCAGATTGCTCCCGGCTAATAGGACTTCGGCTCCAGCAGGAGCTTCCGCCCCCAGCGTGGGTGAAGGGAGGAGAGGAATTTTCTTTAGGGCAAAGGATCCGGTGGCAGGACCCGCAAAGGTTCCTGTCAGGTCCTGGCTATTGGCCTGCCCTTGCCATCGCACACCCTCGGCCGCGGCACTTCTACCCGATCCAACACGGCCTTGGGATTGAGGCCGAGAGAGTGCCGGATCCAGCAAGAGTTGATTGGCGTGAATAGTGCCGCCGAGAATCACGAGGGCCTCTTTTCGGGGGTTGGGCTCGGTCCGCAGCGTGATCTCATAACGACTCTTGTAGGCGATAATGGTGGCGTGGATCGGCTCCTCCCGCCCGTGGGCCGAGAGCGTCCCAGACCAGTTGCCGACATACGGGTCGGGAACCGTGCCAAAGTCAGCCGCCGACAAGGTGGACGCGAAGAAGAGGAAGAGTGCGAGCGTGCCAGCAGGATGCCGATTCATGGCGAGAGTCGGTCGGGCCTCAGGCCATCCCGTAGTAATGAGCCCATTCCGCGCGTGGTTCCGCTCCGCGGAGCATAAAGTTTGCCTCGTCGTTGCCGACGAATCGCTTCTTCGTCGGATCAAATTTCAGGTCCACATTCAGGAATTCTGCTATCATGCCCAGGTTCAAGACTTGGGTGAGTTCACCAGCCACGCTAAAGGGCGAAGTGGTCGTCGTGTTGCCCAGGCACGCTTGAATGAAACTGGTGCCGTGAGTGTAGTCCGGCTTCGGCGCCTTGATCGCGTCCATGTGACTCAGCATGACTTCGCGAGGATAGATCCGGGACGCATCGCCATGATGGCCCCGTAGCATGACGTAGTCGCCTTGTTTCCGATGCAGCAGCGTTCCGGCCTCCCCCAAAGCGGGTAGCTTGATGGATTTATCCTCCTGCACATCGCCGAATCTTTCCTCGAAGACTGGATGGCAGTCCGCCCCCGCCCTCCACATCAACTCGACGGCGGGCAAACCGGGACCTCGGGCCGCAAACTGAAACCGAATGTGAGAGGTCTGCGGGAAAATAATCCGGTTGTAGTCGTCCAAACGGACCGGCGAGATCGACGTGGGCAGGCCGAGCTTCAAGTAGTGATGGACGAAATCGATGATGTGGCATCCCCAATCCCCGAACATGCCACAGCCGAAGTGATGAAAGGCGCGCCACCCGAATGGATGGTAGAGGGAGTTGAAGGGTTTAGTCGCCTGAGGCCCGCACCAGAGATTCCAGTCGGAGAACGAATCCGGCAATTTCTCCTCAAGGGGATAGGTGGAAATGCGCTTTTTGGGCTGCATGAACCAAAGGGAAGGCTCCTTCCATGCGTCGATCTTGACGATATCGTCGACAAGCCCTGCCGCCACCAGCTGCTGGAATTGGGCGGCGCCGGATGAGGTGTGCCCTTGGTTGCCCATCTGGGTCACCACTTTGAACTTCTTTTCGGCCCGCATCAGAATCTCGGCCTCCGCGAACGTATGCGTCAGCGGTTTCTCCACATAAACGTGCTTGCCTAGCGCCATGGCGTGGATGGCCGCCACGAAATGGTTGTGGTCGGGGATCACAACGCTCACCGCGTCGATATCCTTTCCCATCTTGTCCAGCATCACCCGGAAATCCTGAAATCGAGCCACGTCGGGCCAGGTCTCAAGGTTACCTTCAATTTTCCTCGAGCCCCCGAAATCGACATCGCAAAAGGCCACCGGCACCGCATGCCCATCGCTGGTCAGGCTCGGGATGGCTCCAGCGGCCCGCCCGCCGACGCCAATACAACCAAGGTTGATGCGCTGGCTAGGCGGCAGCGCAGGATTTTTGGCGGCACGTGCCGCCGTGAGGTAGGCAGGAAGAAAAGTAAAGCCGAAGACGGAAGCCGCGGACTTTTTGATGAAGTTACGACGGGAGTATGGGGATGCGTTCTTCATAGTGGCGCAGTGTTTCATAGCGGGCGGACGAGATCCATCTGCGGCAGGACTGAATCGGTCATTCCTGTTTCGTGGCGGCATCCGCCTTCCGTTTGCCCTTTCGTTCCTTCGTGGGCTCGGTTGCTTTTTCCGCTTTGGGCGGCCGCGGCGCTTTGTCAGAGACCACGTAATCGGTCGGGGGCAAGAGAATGGGCGTCTGGAGCCTTCCGCGGTGAACTTCGATCAGGCTGAAGATGTCGTCCTTGGAATCTGTGTTCACCAAGGCGAAGTCCGCCCCTTTCGTCCCTCCATGGCGGAGCACTGCATCCTCCACCGTGACTGTCTTATGATGCCATTGCCTATCGCCCTTTCCAGTGACTGTCAGCGCGGTCTTCAT
>CANGHW010000201.1 GCA_947453695.1 Opitutia bacterium | reverse complement strand
GAGCTGGGCCCAGAAACGATTCACGACTACGCGGGCGGTGAGCGGATGATTGGGCTGCGTGAGCCATTGGGCGAGGCCGAGGCGGTTGCGCGGGGCGCCGGCGGGCCACGGGGCGAGGAGCGTTTCGGGGGCGCCGGCGGTGACGGGCTCGCCATGGGCATCGTAGTTGCCCCGGGTGAGGACGAAGGCAGGGCGCGGATCCGGCAGCTCCTCCATCACCATCACGGTCGGGAGCGAGCGGCGGAGGGCGAGGTGGGCTTCGTAGAGCGCGGTGCGCTTGGCGAAGGTGTCGCGCGTGGCGGGCGTGTCGGCGAGGAGGGCCTCACGGAGCCAGGCGCGCTCGAGGTCCGTCGGGGTGGCCGTGGCGAGGGCGCGGGGGAGGGCGGCAGCGAAGAAGGCGGCGCGGACCGTTTCCGCGGGGAGGGCGCGGGCATAGACGCGGGCGCCCTCAAGCGTGCCGCGGAAGCGCGGGGCGTCGGGGCGATTGTCGGTGCCGACGAGGAAGTCGCGTTTCGCCGGTTCGCCGGCGAGGTCGTCATAGCGGATGACGGTAGGCACTTCGAAGCCGTCGACGAAGAAGCGGATGGCGGCGGCGCGTTTGCCGCCCTCGTAGTTGACCGTGATGTGGCGTGAATCGCCAGGACGGAGGGCGGCGCCGGAGGTGCGGACGATGACGGTGTAGGCCGGGTAGCGCTCGCAGAGACGGAGCTCGAGCTCGCCATCGATGAGGCGCAGCTCGCGACCGCGGCCGAACGACGTGTCGGCGGGCGAGCCGATGTAGTTCATCGCGGAGAAGAGCGCGACGTCGGCCGGATTGTCGGCGGCGGGATTGAGCCAGAAGGAGAGCGAGAGGCCATCGCGCTGGGCGAAGTCGAGTTTCGCCGCGGGAATCGAGGCCGGCTTCGGGGTGGCGGGCGCCTCGACCTTCGCGGGAGCAAGATCGAGGGAGACGGGCTTCTCGGCGTCAGCCGTGGTCTTGGCGGCGGTGGCGAGGGCCTCGACGCGGGTCTTGAGTTCGGGCGACCACGACCACGCGGTGCGGACGGCGGCGAGGGTGGCGTCGAGCGGGGAGAGGTCGCGCTGCTGTTGGGCGAGCGTGGCCTGCTGGTCGCGCGTGGGCGCGGGGAGCATCGGGACGGCGTTGGCGACGCGGCCGTCTTCGCCGTGCTCGGGGACATTGTTGAAAAACGAGAAGAGGCGGTAGTAGTCGCGCTGTGAAATGGGGTCGAACTTGTGATCGTGGCACCGGGCGCACTCGAAGGTGAGGCCGAGCCAGGCGGTGCTGAGGGTGCGGACGCGGTCGGCGACATACTCGACGCGGTATTCTTCCTCAATGATGCCGCCCTCGCTGTTGATGACGTGATTGCGGCCCCAGCCGGTGGCGATGCGCTGGTCGAGCGTGGGCGAGGTAAGGAGGTCCCCGGCGAGCTGCTCGGTCAGGAAGCGGTCGTAGGGGAGATTGGCGTTGAAGGCGTCGATCACCCAGTCGCGCCAGCGCCACATGCTGCGGGAAGAGTCGTTGTTGAAGCCGTGGGTGTCGGCGTAGCGCGCGGCATCGAGCCAATCGATCGCGAGCCGCTCGCCGAAGTGCGGGGAGGCGAGGAGGCGGTCGACCGCGGCGGCGTAGGCGGCCTCGCCGTCACGCGCGGCGGCAGTGGTGAACGAGTCGAGTTCGGCCGGCGTGGGCGGGAGGCCGGTGAGGTCGAAGCTCGCGCGGCGAAGCCAGGTGGCGGACGGGGCGGCGGGGGAGGGAGAGAGTTTTTCGTGGGCGAGGCGGGCGGCGATGAAGCGGTCGACGGGATTGGTGATTTTCGATTTTGGATTTTCGATGGCGGGCAGCGCGGGGCGCGTGGGTGGAATGAAGGCCCAGTGCGGCTGGTAGATGGCGCCCTCGGCGATCCAGCGTTTGAGGAGGGCGATCTGTTCAGGCGTGACGTGCTTGTTGGATTTAGCAGGCGGCATGCGCTCCTCGTCGTCGGTGGAGAGCAGGCGGAAGAGGATTTCGCTTTCGTCGGGCTTGCCGGGAGCAATGGCGGGATTGCCGGAGCGGGGGCGGGTGGCGTCGGCCCGCTCATCGAGGCGGAGCTTACCCTCACGGTGGGCGGGGTCCTGGCCGTGGCACTGGAAACAGTTTTCCGAGAGGATGGGGCGGATATCGCGGTTGAACTCGAGTGGCGCCGGGGTGGCGGCACGGACGAACGGGACGACGGCAAGGAGCGCGGGCAGGAGCAGGCGGTGGGTGGCGCGCGGAAGCATGGCGTGAAGTATGGCAGAACGAAGCGGGACGGGCTTTGACGCAGGGCGCGGCTTTTTGTAATTAACGCGCATGAAGGAAAATGAGGCGAAAGCGATGGGGGCGGAGTTTCTCGCGCGAATGAGCGAGCCGGGGTGGTGGGTGGAGATGTTCGATGCGTTGCCGGAGGTCTATCTGTTTGTGAAGGACCGGCGGCATCGCTTCATGGTGGCGAACCGCAGTGAACTGGCCCTGCACGGGTGCAAAAGCGAGACCGAGATGATCGGGCGCACGGACTTCGATTTTCACCCGCCGGCGCTGGCGGCGCAGTATGTCGAAGAGGATCGGAAGGTGATGGCGGCGGGGCGGCCGTTGCTCAACCAAGTCTGGCTCGTGCGCGGTGCGGTGGGCATGCCGCAGTGGTATGTCTCGAGCAAATTTCCCGTGCGGGGCAAGCGTGGGGCGGTGATCGGCGTGGCGGGCGTGATGCGGCCCTACGGCCAGGCGGGCGAGGCCCCCGGCGATTACCAGCGGCTGACGCGGGTGTGTGAACACGTGCTGGCGCACTACGCGGAGCCGGTGACGGTGGAGCAGGTGGCGGCGCGGGCGAATTTGTCGGCGAGCCAGTTGCAGCGGGAGTTTCGCCGGCTCTTCGGGATGAGTTTGGGCGACTACATCCTGCGGGTGCGGCTACTGATGGCCCGGCGAAAACTGGAAATGACGACGGACCCGGTGGGACGGGTGGCGCTTGACTGTGGGTTCTATGATCAGAGCCACTTTACGCGGGCCTTTGGCGAGGCGCATGGGCTGAGCCCGCTGGCGTATCGTAAGCGGTTCGCGGCGCAGGGCTGAGGGAACCGGGGCGGGATCTCTGCGGCGGTTGGCTCCGCTTAGAAACGAATTTTGAGGATCGTCGCCTTGTTCGGGAAATCACCGAGCGAGGTCAGCTGCCGCGTGGGCGGATCGTAGATCAGCATGCCAGCCTCGGTGACGAAAACCACGTAGGCATCTTCGGCACGATCGGCCGGGAGGTCGCCCCACGCCTCGGCGCGCTGACAGACTAGCACGCCCACCGGCATGGCGAGGGAGAGGCGTTTATCGCGCAGCGCTGCGAGCGACGTGCTGACGTCGAGGAGGCGGGCGAAAACCGTGCCGTCGTAGTTGCGCTTGCGGGCTTGGAGCAGGTCGAAACCGACGGAGTTGCAGGCGCTTTCGAGCCAGGCGCCGAGCTTGCCGAGCGAGTCGCTGCGGAAGAGGGCGTAGTCGGAATCGGAGGTTTCGAAGTGCTGGAAGCCGTGGAGACCGCCGCGGTGGAGTTCGCGCAGGAGGCGAACCGAGCTGACCTCGCGAGGCGGCCCTCCGTCCAAGACGAGCGCCGGCACGGGAAACGCCGGCAGCTTCATCTCGGCCGATTCCGCGAAGGCGTAGGAGGCGGCGAGCAAAAAGGCGGCGAGCGAGGTAAAGAAGCGGCGCATCGACTTAGAAATAGACGGCCTCGATGGTGTCGCGGTTGGGGAAATCCTTGAGCGCGACCATGGTGCCGTCCTGCGGCTCGATGATGAACAGTCCCTGGTTCGTGCCGACGATGACGACGGCGTGGGCGCCGGAGCGGATGCCGGCGAAGGCGCGGCGGTAGAAGACGGTGGCCCAGCCGATGCAGAACGTGCCGCGGGTATCACCGGCCTTGAGCGCGAGGAGATCGGCGAAGGCGACGAAACAGTTGGCGTAGTTGTCGCAGTCCCAGAGCTGGTCCTCGAAGCGAATCTTGAGGGGCTTCTCCAGCGTGCGGAACCACGATTTGAAGTCCTTCATCCAAGCGTGATCGGGGCGAAGGAACTGGGTGCGGACAAAATTCACTTGGGGCGGAGTGTCGGTGATCTTCGCGAATTCGGCTTTGATCTCGTCGATGGTCCAAATGGTGGCGGCGGAAGATCCGCCCCAGGCCGGCGGGGCGGGCAGGGTAAGCAGCGCGGACTTGGCGAGGGCCTCGAAATTGGGCTGTAAGCGGGTGGAGCGCGTAAACTGGTCCTCTGGCCCCGCGCCGGCCGCTCGCGACCATGCCGCGAGGAGCGTGCAACAAGCGAGGAGGCGACAGAGAAGCGGCAGGGACACGGTGGAAAATTAGTTCGGATCAGAAATCGGCAGATCAATGATTATCTGGAGGTGGATGCTACGCCACCTTTTCTACTTTAGTTTCAGGGAGTTTGTCCGACTGAGTGAACTGCTCGACTTGCGCCGGCGGCATCCCACTCTCAGTCCAACTTCCGCCCCCTTATCATGCGTGTTTCCTTTCTCCACAGCCTGCCGGTCCGGCTGGCTGGGCTGATTCTGCTGTTGAGCGGAATCACGCTGCTGGTCCTGACGGAGATCAACCGGAGGGCGGTGGAGCGGATTTTGGTTGAGCAGGCGGAAGTGCAGGCTGCGCTCGCGACCAATGCCGTGGTGGACGGCGTGGATGCGGTGGTGGGCGGGGCCGAGCGGCTGGGGAAATTTATCGCCCGCGATCTGGAGACCCGGACCGTCGTGGCGGCGGACGTGGAGCGAATCGCGCGCAATGCGGTGATCGACAACCCGAGCGTGTTTGGCGTGAGCATCTCGTTTCAACCGAAGGTGCTCGGCGCGGGCCCGGAATACGTGGGCGTCTATGTGCACCGCACCAATGCGGTGAGCAAATTTGTGAGCCGCGACCTCGCGGCACCGGATCAGACCTACTGGACGCGCGACTGGTATCGCGAAGCCATCGACAAAGGGATGCCGGTGTGGAGCGAGCCGTTCTTCGATCAAGGAGGCACGGACCGCAATGTCGTGCGATTGGCGGTGCCCTTCTTCCGTCCGGTCGCCAACGGTGATCTGGAGCCCGCCGGCGTGGTGGCGGCGGTGATTGAACTCGACTGGCTGCGCCGGCTCGCGAACTCGAACGAGTTTTCCGACACTAGCTACACGATCATCTTCTCCCGCACGGGAAAACTGATCATCCACCCGAAGGCCAACTACGTGATCGCCGAGACCATCGAGACGCTGGCGGAGAAGACGAACACGCCCGAGCTCCCGTCGATCCGGCAGAATGTAATCGCGAAGCGCCAAGGCTCGCTGGCCTACGCAGAGGCCGTGACCGGTCGCCGCGTGCATGTGAACTACAAGCCGGCGAAGTTTGCCGGCTGGGGCGTGATTTTAGGGTATGACGAGTCGGAGTTTTTGAAAAACCAGAAGGCGTTTCGCGTGCTGGCGGCGAAATACTTCGGGGCGACGCTGCTGATCCTCGCGGGCATCGTGATTGGCATCACGCGCTACGCCCTGCGGCCCCTGGGCCAGCTCGCGACCGCGGCCGATGAGATCGCCAAGCGCAATCTTGACTGCGTGATCGCGGAGCCGGCGCGGCCGGACGAGGTGGGGCATCTCACGGGCGCCTTTCGCGCGATGCGCGACGCCCTGAAGGCGCAGCATCTGGAGCGGCGCTGGGCGAGCCAGGCGCTCGATCACCAACTGAAGTATAACCAGCTCATCATCGATTCGATCGGTGAGCTCGTCTTCGTGCTGACGAAGGCGATGAATATCTCCCGCATCAATCCGGCGGTCACGCGAGTGACGGGTTATCAGCCGGCAGACATGGTGAAGAGCCCATTGGCCAAGGTCGTCGCCCTCGATCCGGGTGCCGTGCCGGCATCGGCGCGGGATGAGTTGGCGGAAACCTTGAGGGTGGGTCGCTCGCTCGAGAACCTCCCGGCGACGGTGATCACCAAAGCCGGAGGTCGAATCGCTGTCCGGTTGACCCTGGTGCCCCTAGTGGATGGCGGGCGCGTGGTCGGTGGCGTGGTCACTCTTCGTGTCGAGCAGCCCGGGCAATCCTCAACCTAATTCCAACATGAAAAAGCACATTTTGACCATCGACGATGAGGTCGAGATCCGCGATCTGCTGCACGAGGTGCTGTCGGTGGCCGGCTATCGCGTGTCGGGCGCGAGCACTGCGGCAGAGGCGATGGAGATTGTGCGCAAGGACCCGCCGCAGCTGATTTTCACCGACCTGCAACTGGAGGAGACCGACGGGTTTGATGTGATCGAGCAAGTGAAGGCGTTCGCGCCGAATACGCCGGTCATTCTCCTGACGGGGGTCCTGTTTGATCCGGCGGTGATTACTGGACCGGCAGGGGAAAAGATCGCCTGCTACATCGAGAAGACGGCCCCACTGGACCACATCCTCAAAGCGGTGAAGAAGTATATGCCCGAATGAGTTTCGGACGTTGAGCGCGGACCGGGCCAAAGCGGCCACGTGCCGACTCAGGTGGTCGGAACAAGTGGTAACTCCAAACTGGCGATAAGACCCGGTCCGTGCGGTTGATCCTGGAGGGTGAAGCTTCCGCCGGCGATCAACGCGGTGTTGCGCACGATGGCCAGACCGAGGCCCAGGCCCTGTTGCTCGCGGCCCTTGCGTTCGAATTGGGCGAAGGGGCCGACATGGTCCCGTTGGTCGGCGGTCATGCCGCAGCCGGTGTCACTGATCGCAATCCGGTAGATCTGATCGATGCGTTGGCCTGTAACGACGACGGGCTGGCCGGGTGAGGAGAAGCGGAGCGCGTTGCCGACGAGTTCCTCGACGGCCTTCGTGAGGTAGCGATTAGGCAGCGGGAGGAGGCCCGGTTCACAGCGAACGGTGACATCGGCCGTGCGATGATGCTCGGTCGCAGTCTGGGTGGCGCCGGCGTTGACGCAGGCGACGGGGTCGCAGCGGAAGCTGGACGGCCGGTTAGGCGCGTTGATCACCTGCTCCAGTTCGTAATGATGAATCAGTTTCCGGGAGAGTTTTTCCTGACGCTCGGCGCCGCCGCGAATGAGCGTGAGGAGCTCCTTGAGTTCGCCCGGGGAGACCTGCCCGCCCTCCAGTTCGAGGAGTTCGAGGCCGCCGAGCACGCCGTTGAGTGGAGTGAGGAGTTCGTGGGACCAGTTGGCCGAGGCTTCGCGCTTCCGCTCGGCCATGAGTTGCTCGATCCGCTCGCGGAGAGGTTTTTGGCGCCGCACACGGGCCGCGATGGCGTCGAGGATATCGCGTTCGGTAAAGGGCTTGGTGATGTAGTCGTCGGCGCCGAGGGCCATGGCTTGGCGCTGGGCCTCGCGCTCCGCGCGGGCGGTAAGGAAAATGAACGGGATGGCGGCGCACTCGGGGATTTGTTGGACCGCGGTGATGACGCCGAAGCCGTCGAGGCCGGGGAGCCCGACATCGCAGAGGATGAGGTCGGGACGGCGGGCGGCGAGGCTTACGCCCTCGGGGCCGGTCGCGGCGGCGATGACCGAGTGGCCATTGATCTCCAGCAGTTCCTGGAGCGTGCGGCGGATATCCGCTTCATCCTCGATGATGAGTATGTTCATGGTGAAAAGGGCGGTTGGGAAGGAGTGGGGGCGGGCAGTTCAAACCAAAAGCGTGCGCCCTGGCCCCGCGCGCTATCGACCCCCACCTGGCCGCCGAGCTTTTCGACGATGCGGCGGACGATCGACAGGCCCAGGCCGTGACCTTTGACGCGAATGGCAGAAATGCGGGTGAATGGGACGAAGAGCGCGGCCTGTGCGGCGGCGTCGAGGCCGGGACCGTGGTCCTGCACCCAAAAGCGAACGCGCCGACCATCGGCACTGGGAGCCGCCCCGAGGTCGATCACGGCGGCGGGGCCGGCGTATTTGGCCGCGTTGCTGATGTAGTTCGACCACACATGAATCACCCACGGCGCGAAGCCGATGGCGGCCGGCCAGGACGGCGGGCGATTGATGCGAGCCCCGGTTTTCTGCAGGAGCGCCTCCAGCCGATCCAGCGCTTCAGCGACGAGGGCGGACGTGTCGAGCACCGTGGGCTGGATGTGCTGCTGGCGCACGCCGGCCAGCATGAGCAGATCGTCGATGATGGTGGAGAGACGGGTCGCGGCGGTGAGGGCTTCGGCGACATTCTTGAGGTCAGCTTCCGGCGTCGTCTTTCCCAGCGTCATTTCCAGCAGGCCGAGGCGCCCGTAGAGGGTGGCGAGGGGATTCTTGAGGTCGTGGGCGACGGTGTGGGCGAAGGCATCGAGTTCATCGAGCAGTTCGCGTTTCTCCAACCGGGCGCGGATGGAGTGGAGCACCTCGTCCTCGGTGAAGGGCTTCGTAATAAAATCGTCCGCGCCGAGCTCCATGCCGTGGCGGGTGGCTTCGCGGTCGATCTTGGCGGAAATCACGATGACGGGGATGCCGCGCAGTTTCTCGTCGGCGCGGAGGGCGGTGAGCAGTTCGAAGCCCGTCATCCGCGGCATCGCGATATCGGTGATGATGAGGGTAGGTAAATCCCGGCGCGCGAGGGCCAGCCCATCGAGGCCGTTGTCGGCGGCGCTGGCGCGATAGCCGTTGAGTTCGAGGATATCGACGAGGGTTTGGCGGACCGAAAGGTCGTCTTCGATGACCAAGATGGAGACCGGTGGGTGGGTGCTCATGCGGGGGTGATGGGAGAGCGAGGGAATTCGACGGTAAAGCGGCTGCCGCGATTGACGCTCGACTCGAGCGAAACAGTGCCGCCGAGCAACTCCGTCTTGCGCTTCACGATGCTGAGACCGAGACCGGTGCCCTTGATGTTGCCGACATTCGAGCCACGCTCAAAGGGCGCGAAGAGGCGGACCTGATCTTCCGTGGGAATACCGATGCCCTCGTCGACCACGGTGATGCGCGCGGTCTCTGCGGTGCACTGGAGCGTGGTCGTGATGAGCGTGCCAGCCGGGGAGTAGCGGGCGCCGTTGCTGAGCAGATTGGAGACGATATGGTGAAGTAGGTGAGAGTCGGAAGGGAAGACGGTGCCAGTTCCCTCGATCTTGAATTCGTAGCGATGGTTATCGCGGTCCCCGAGGCGGACTTCATCGATGACCCCGGGGATGAACCGGGCGAGATCGAGGGAGGCGAGTTCGAGTTTGACGCGCCCGGCGTCGATCCGGCTGAGGGTGAGGACATCGTCGAGCATTTCG
>CANGHW010000200.1 GCA_947453695.1 Opitutia bacterium | reverse complement strand
TTACGCGACGGCTACCTCCGCCTCCACGAGTGGATCCGCACAACTGCGCCGCAGTTGAAATATATTGTTCCAGATCACCGCCAAAACACCACGAAGCCCGCCCCCGCTGGCACCTAAACCTGCCTTCCAACTGCGGATTTTAGGTTCAATCAAACATCGGTTCGCTGCCTGCGCGCTGATTTGCCTGCTGGCGATCACGGCCAAAGCTCAAATCGTCTATTTCAATACGCCCATCACTTTGACCTCTCCGACGAGCGGTGGTTTTTCGCGAAACATGATCAATTTCACGACCGGCGCAAACACGGTCACAGACCAAGATACCTCTGCACCAAATCCCGTCGGCGCTGATTTTCGATTCACTATCATGGATGATGGGAGGACCGGCTCCATGATCGAGTATGCTGACCCAAACGCCAAAATAGTCGCTAGTGGTGGTTTGCTAAGCAACTTGAGCTTTGGTTCTTCAGTCTCTGCGGGGACTGCCACTGCCGATGCCGGCTCATCGGCGAATATTAATCTGAACGGCTCGGGGAACTTTGCCGTCAATACGGCCGGCTACATGGGATTCGCTTTCACCGCGTCAGGACAAACCTACTATGGCTGGGCGAGCATCACGGTCACTAATGGGGCATTGGGGATGACTGTGAACGAGTGGGCCTATAACAGCACTCCGGGTGCTGCAATCAACGTGGGCGACGTGGCCAGTGCGATCCCCGAGCCGTCGACCTACGCGGCTTTGGCGGGCCTGGTGGTGCTGGGCACAACGGTGGTCGTCCGCCGCCGTCGGGTGGCTTCCGCTATCGCCGCTTGAGCGAATTGCCCGCTCGTCACCTGCCCCGGCTTCGAAGCCGGGGCTTTTTTGTGAGAGCACGGGAGGAAGCGCGACGACCGGACTAGGTGCTGGCGTCGGAGCGCGGAAATTCGGCGATAAAGATCGAGCCTCCGCCGGGCGCGGGCTCGGCCCAGATGCGGCCACCGTGTTGGGTGACGAGATCACGCACGAGCGCGAGACCGAGTCCCGTGGAGGATTCGCCTGCGGTGGGGCGGGCGCTGAGACGGCGGAAGCGTTGGAAGAGATTTGCCCGATCCTCTTGCGTCAGGCCCGGGCCTTGGTCATGGATCTCAAGGCGCACGTGCGCGGGCGACGGGCGGACGACGAGGCGCACCGTGGATCCGGCCGGGGAAAACTTGGAGGCGTTGTCCACGAGGTTTTCGCAGATCTGGCGGAGGCGCAGGGAGTCGCCCTGCAGGGGGCTCGGGGTGGCGGCCTCAACGAGGAGTTGCTGGCCCTTGCGGGACAGGCGCTCGTCGAGCGCGGGCACGGTTTCGAGGATGAGGGCGGCGAGATCGACTGGCGTGGTAAACAGCATTTGTTTGCCGGACTCGAGGGCCGAGGTATCGAGCAGATTCTGCACGAGATCGAAGAGCCGCTGGCTTTCGCGGCGGAGGCCGCGGGCCCGGCGGGTGACGGCTTCGGGATCACTCGCCTCGTCCATGAGCCGGTCGGCCGTGTGCATGACGGTGATGAGCGGCGCTTTCAGATCGTGCGAGGCGAGGTCCAGGAGCTGCGATTTCAGCGCGTCGGCTTGTTCGGCGGCATCGCGGGCTCGGCGGGTTTCCTCGTGGATGAGGCGCTCGGCGCGCCGCCGGGCGCGCTGGCGGCTGACGACGGCGGTGACGGTGATCGCACCCAAAATGAGAAAAGCGATGAGGGCGGTGCGCTCCTGACGATGGAATTGGACTTGCGCCGCAGAGAGGGCGAGGGCCGCGGCCTGGCGTTGTTGTTCGCCGCGCAGCTCGGAGTTTTCGCGGGAGAGCTTCTCAGCGTCGAAGCGTTCGCGCAGTTCCGTGATGGTGCGCGCGGTCTCGATGCCGAGCATGGCGGTTTGGGCGGCCTCGGCTTTGAGGTGGAAATCGAGGGCTTCGCGGAACTCGGCGCGGGCGGTGTGCGCGGCGGCGAATTGCAGGTAGAGCTGTTGGGAAAGATCGTGGCTCGCGACCTTTTCTACGGCGGGAGTGGCTTCGCGCAACTGGGCGAGGGCCTCGGCGGTGCGGTCGAGGCGGGTGAGCGACGTGGCGAGCGCGATTTGGGCGGCGGCGATCTGGCGCGGCACGCCGAGGTCCCGGCGAATCGCGAGCGCGCGCGTGTAATAGTCGAGGGCAGCGGAGTGGTTCTCGGCTTTGCTCTCGATGCTGCCGAGATTGAGGAGGGTGTTGGCCTGACCGCGGCGGTCGAGCGTGCTCGTGCGATAGCGCAGATTCTCTTCGTGGAGGGTGCGGGCCTCGGGGAGTTCGCCGCGGTCGGTAAGGACGTTGGCCAGGTTGGTGCGGGCCTGGGCCACGAGCTCGGCGTCGTCGGAAGCCTGGGCCATCGTGAAGGCGGTGCGGAGGTGGCGGGCGGCGAGTTCCAGATCGTTTTGGCGCCGCGCGAGGATGCCGCGCAGATTGAGGGCTCGGATCAGCAGCCGGCGGTCGCCGAGTGCCTCGGCCTCGTTTTGGGTGGTGAGGGCGGCGGCTTCGGCGGGTGCGTAGTCGCCGACGTTCCAGTGCACCTGGGCCGACGTGAAGCGGAGTTGGGCGAGTTCGAGCCGATCAGTGGTGGCCGGGGGCAGGCTGAGGCCGGCGTCGATGACGGCGCGCGCCTCGCGGTATTGGCTGGCGAGGCGGAGGGCTTCACCCAACCGGGCGCGAGCACGGAGTTCAGGTGCTTTGCCGGGCAGGCGAGAGGTCAGGGCCAACGCCTCGCGGGCCAGGGCGATGGCGCGCGCGGCATCGTTGGCCTCGATGTCCCGCGATTGCTTCAGCAGCGATTCGAAAGTGGTCGCATCGGGGCCTGCCTCGGTGCGGGACTCGCGAGGGGATTCGGCGGCGGCGAGGTTCGCGTGTGACCCGCCGACGTATCCCAGCAGGAAAACGAGAAGACTGAGGCATCGAGCGCCGCGAGATTGCGAGTGCATGGGAACTTTTATTCGGCAGATTAAGCGATTGTCACCAACGGGAACGTCACCGCGCCGGAAATCGAAGGTGATTTTTAGAGCCGGCGATAAGTAGTTTTATGGGAAGAAATAAGTATTGTTCGGTGCTTTCTGCGATTGCCGGTGGCTGTGCGAATAGGTGTGTCTTTGGGGTGATGGCAGATGTCTCCACTCTGAGAATCCTGATTGTCGATGATCACGCACTGATGCGCGATGCGTTGATGGCCGTGCTGCGGCGCATGTATCCCCACTCACGGCAACAGGAGGTCGACACGGCTGCCAAGGCTGTGGAGGCAGTAGAAACCGATGTCTGGGATTTGGTGGTGCTCGATTTGGGGCTGCCGGATGGGAATGGGTTTGAACCCTTGCGTAGGCTACATGCGATGCGGCCAGCGATGCCGATTTTGGTGTATTCGTCGCATCCCGAAGAAAAGATGGGACAGGCCGCATTGGCGGCAGGCGCGAGCGGCTATCTTTGCAAGACCGCGGACCGCGCGCAAATCGGCAAAGCGGTTTCCGAGATGGTGGCGGGGCGCGGTTACGTGAGTGACCGGTTGCGGACGGTGGTGGCGCAGCGGGACCATGAAAACAAGCGCCGCACGACGGTGCTCTCGGCAAGAGAGATGGAGGTGCTGCTGGCGCTGGGGCTAGGCTTGTCAAACAAGGAGATCGCGGCGCGTCTTGGCGTGGTGGCGAGTTCCGTGGGGACCTATCGGGCTCGGATTATGGAAAAGCTTTCCCTGCGCACGACGGCTGATCTCCAGCGTTATGTTGTCGAGCAGCGGCTTTTGGTGGCGTAGGTAGTTCAGGCAAGGGTCCGGTGCTCCTTCACGAGGGCTGTCGTTGCAAACGACAGGACGAAGGATGGGGGACGTGATACTTTCAGCGGATCAATGCCGCTTGCACGGCACCAAAATACTAACGCCATCTTCCTACTCATGCGCCGAATCCTTCCACTGATCGCCGTTGTCTGTTCCCTCGCGATGTTTACGTCCGTGCAGGCGCAAACATCGCTGTTGCTCACGCCCGGAACAGACGGAGGGACACGCACCGACGGCAATTACAACTTTGGATTCCATCACGGTCGGTGCGCAAAACCTTTCGATTACGCAGCTAGGCGTGTGGGACCAAGGCTCCAACGGGTTATCGAACAGTCACGCCGTCGGCCTCTGGAGCAGTGCAACGCAAACTCTTCTCGGAAGCGTCACCGTCCCGGCCGGCACCGGTGCTACCGTGGTAGGTGAGTTTCGCTATGTTTCCCTCAATGTCCCCGTTACACTGGTCGCAGGATCGACCTACGTGCTCGCGGCGGTCTATGCCGCGAATAGCAGCGATGCGTGGATCGATCGGAACTATTTCGACGGTGATCCCAATAATAACGCCACGTTCTCCAGTGCGATCACCGGCACTCTGCCGCTCTATCAAGACGGATCTTCGCTGATTTTTCCGACCATTACGACGGACGGTAACACCAATGCCTTCGGAGTGGCCAACGCCATCTACGGGAGTGCGATCCCCGAGCCATCTACCTATGCGATAATCGTGGGCGCGTTTTCGTTGGCCGGAGCGATCTATTACCGCCGCAAGCACTCGAGTGTGAAACCGGCCGTCTGAAGGTTCGGGGGCCAGTCAGCCGGGTGCTGAGGGCGAGTTGGTTACTCCGTTTGCGTTTATCGATCTGCCGTTGCCGCGCCGGAGTCATGGCGAGTATTCGCTCCGATTCGCGATTTCGGCAGCTGGGCATGAAAGCAAGGTTGTTGCGGCTTGCTGCGCCAATCATGGCGTCTCTTCCGACGCGTTAACCCGATCTGGCATGGCCCTGCCCACAACGGACCGATGCGCTATCATGGGATAGCACCGATGTCGGTGACCTTTGGCGCGACCTTGCTGAAAGTGCGTTGATCACTTTGCTGCAACGATGCCCACCACTCCCCGTATTCTCGCCTTCGCCGGTAGTGCCCGGCGTGAATCGCTCAATCGGAAGTTTCTGGCCCATGCGGTCGCGGTGGCGCGCGAGGCGGGGGCGGAGGTCACGCTGCTCGATCTTAACGACTACAGCCTGCCCTTATATCACGGCGATCTGGAGGACGCGGAGGGATTGCCGGCCAATGCAGTCAAACTCATCGCGCTCCTCGCCGCGCACGACGGTTTGCTGATCGCTTCGCCGGAATACAACGGGATGGTCACTCCGTTGCTCAAGAACACCCTCGATTGGTGCACGCGCGGCGAGGGGGATCCATTTGAAAACAAGGCGGCGGCGGTGATCTCGGCGTCGCCCGGTCCCTTTGGCGGCATTCGCTCGCTCGCCATGGCGCAACAGCTCCTCCTGAAGCTCGGGTGTCGCGTCATCCCCGGGCAAAATGCCCTAATCAGTGCTGGCAAGGCTTTCGATGCCGAAGGCAAGTTGACCGACCCACGCGCCGACAAGGCCGTGCGCTCGCTCGTGGCTGCGCTCGTCGCCTCAGCGCCGCATTAATACGGCGGCGGGGCTGCGGGGGGCGGTCAAAATTATCCAAGGCGCGGCCGAGTTTTTCCATCACAGGGCTTGCCCGTTGCAAGCGAATCTCGGTAGTCTAGTGGCTCTATTTCATGAAAAAAGCCCTCATTACCGGCATCACGGGTCAGGACGGATCCTATCTCGCCGAGCTGTTGCTCGAGAAAGGTTATGAAGTCCATGGCGTGATCCGCCGTGCCTCGACGTTTAACACGAGTCGCATCGACCACCTGTATCGCGACCCGCACGTCAACGGGGTGAAGCTCCATCTCCACTATGGTGATCTGGCTGATTCAGTGCAGATGGTGAAGCTGCTTTACGAGCTGCAGCCCGATGAGATCTACAATCTCGGGGCGCAGTCCCACGTGCGCGTTTCGTTTGATATTCCGGAATACACGGGAGACGTCGTGGGCCTCGGCTCGGTGCGTATCCTCGAGGCGATCCGCGAAGCCGGCTTGGTGAAGAAGTGTCGGTTCTACCAGGCTTCTTCGTCCGAGATGTTTGGCAAGGTGCAGGAGGTCCCCCAGGTTGAGACCACACCGTTCTGGCCGCGCTCGCCGTATGGCTGCGCGAAGATGTATGCTTACTGGCTCACGGTGAATTACCGCGAGAGCTACAATCTCCACGCGTCGAACGGCATTTTGTTCAACCACGAGAGCCCGCGCCGCGGTGAAACCTTTGTCACGCGCAAGATCACCCGCGCCGCCACTCGCATTAAGCTCGGTCTGCAGGAGCGGCTCTACATGGGTAATCTCGATGCCCGGCGCGACTGGGGTTACGCCAAGGAATACGTCGAGATGATGTGGGTGATGCTGCAGCAGGATCAGCCCGACGACTACGTGGTTGCGACCAACGAAACGCACTCAGTGAAGGAGTTTATCCAGGAGACCTTTGGCCTGCTGAACCTCGACTGGGAGAAATACGTGAGCTACGACGCCCGCTATGAGCGTCCGGCCGAAGTGGATCTCCTCATCGGCAATCCGGCCAAGGCCAAGCGCCAGCTCGGCTGGGAGCCCAAGGTGAAATTCAAGGAACTGGTGAAGATCATGACCGAGGCCGACCTCGAACTCGCCAAACGCGAGGCCCAGATCGCAGCCCTGCCCAACGTCTCCCGCTCGCCGTTTGCATGAGAATCTTCATCGCCGGACATAATGGAATGGTCGGCGGCGCCCTGGTGCGCCGCTGGCAGCGGGAAGCGGGTGTGACGCTCCTCCTGCGCACGCGCAAAGAGCTCGACCTCACGTCGCAGTCAGCGGTCGAGGCGTTCTACGCCGCCGAAAAGCCCGACGTCGCAATCATCGCCGCGGCCAAGGTCGGGGGCATCCACGCCAACAACACCTATCCCGCGGAATTCCTCTTCGATAATCTGGCCATTGCGGCGAACACGATCCACGGAGCCTATCGGACTGGCGTGAAGCGCCTGCTCTTCTTGGGCAGTTCCTGCATCTACCCGAAACACGCGCCGCAGCCGATGCCCGAGGACTGTCTGCTGACCGGGCCGCTCGAGCCAACGAATGAGGCCTACGCCATCGCCAAGATCACCGGCCTCAAGCTCGCGCAATCCTACCGCAAGCAATACGGCGTGATGTTTCACTCGGCGATGCCGACCAATCTCTACGGCCCGGGCGACAACTACCACCTGCAGAATTCGCATGTGCTGCCGGCGCTCATCCGTAAATTCCACGAGGCGAAAGCCGCCGGCCGTGACGAAGTCGTGGCATGGGGCACGGGATCGCCCAAGCGCGAATTCCTCCACGTCGATGACCTTGCGGATGCGTGCGCGTTTGTGCTGCGGCTCGATAACCCACCCGACTGGATCAACGTGGGCACGGGCACCGATGTGACCATCCGGGAACTGACGGAGTGTGTGGCCGAGGTGACGGGATTTGCCGGAAAGATTGTGTGGGATACCACCAAGCCGGACGGAACGCCGCGCAAGCTCATGGATGTATCGCGCCTCGCAGGACTCGGGTGGAAGGCGAAGATCAATCTGCGTGAAGGCGTGGCGCAAACCTACGCGAGCTTCCTCGCGGAGAAGGCTGCCGGTTCGCTGCGTGGCTGAACATGGTGAGGCCGCGGGGCATCGCCGGGAGATGATCGGGGGCGAGTTTCGCCGACGCGGAATCAATCGGGCGTTGTGCGTCGTGCATTAGGTGTTCATCTGCTCGGACTCTTTTTGGCGTGGCACTCTCCCGGACAAAATTTCCCTCGCTCCCGCTGCCGCGGTGGGCCTTTGCGGTCGTCGGACTGGCGGCCTTCGCCTTCTTGCTGAGTGTCTACGTCCGCCTGTGGACACCGGAGCACGGCATCACCCGCTTGCTCACGGCTGGCACGGCATTTGACGAGCGCGGCATCCCGGCCTGGCGCGAGACGCCGAAATACATGGACCCGTATCCGCCCCACCGCTGGGGCTTCGACGGGCAACTGTATGCAGAATTGGCGCTCGATCCCTTGCTCCGCGATCCGCAGTTGGAACACGCGCTGGACAATCCGCCGTATCGCGCGCGCCGCATCTTGTTGTCGTGGTTGGCTTGGCTGGGCGGGTTGGGCCACCCCGTTTGGGTGATCAATGTTTTTGCCGCGCTGAATCTGGTCTTCTGGATCGGCTACGCGTGCTTGGCGGCGAAACTGTTCAAGCCGCATGATTGGGCGGGACTGGCGGGATTCGCGGCGGTGCTGCTCACCTGTGGCATCATCGAAAGCATGCACGGTTCGCTCACGGACTTTCCCAGTTTCGTGTTGATGACCGCCGCGATGGTCGTGGGCGGCACCGGCGGGGCCGCGGTGCTGGCGTTGGCGGCGCTCGGCCGGGAAACGTGCGTGCTCGGTTTCCTCGGCGTGGCCGAGTATCGCCCGCCGTGGCGGGAGGCGTTGCGCACAAACTTTCTCCGCGGCTTGGTGGTGACCGTGCCGCTCGCCCTGTGGGTAGCTTATGTGCTGTGGCAGTTCCGCCACCGGGAGTTCGGCTTCGACGGCGGAAATCTCGAGCGTCCCCTGGCGGGCATCATGGGGAAGCTGGGCGAGTTCAGTGTGACTGCGTTTCACGGACCGATCCGGTGGCACCGTTTTATCTTCGAACTCTACAAGAGCTACGACCTGCACGCGCTGCTGACCGTGATCGCCGTGGTCACCCAGTGCGTGTATCTCGCTCTGCACCGGGAATGGAATAATCGTATTTGGCGGCTCGGGGCCTTGTTTGCCCCGTATTTTTTGTGCATCGGCTTTTTGTCGTGGGAGAGTCACTTCACCGTCACGCGGCACGCCCTGCCCATCACGCTCGCCTTCAATTTGCTGCTGGCCACCCGTCCGGGCCGGGGGTGGCTGCTGTGGTTC
The DNA here is from genome assembly GCA_947453695.1 of Opitutia bacterium. GTDB lineage: Bacteria > Verrucomicrobiota > Verrucomicrobiia > Opitutales > Opitutaceae > GAS368. The sequence continues at coordinate 407 of CANGHW010000200.1, read as the reverse complement.
TTGCTGGGCAACTGTTTCGTCCCGTTTGGCGTGCACTATTTTGAGGCGCACGTGAGCCATCGCTCGCCGCCGCCGCCGGCGGAGTTTGCCGTGATTGCCCCGGCGGCGAATGCGCCGGGGCTGTCGATTCGGTATGGTGCGGGCTGGTCACCGCAACAATGGGAAGGCGGGCACACGTGGCGGTGGAGTCGGGGCGAAACGGCTGACTTGGTAGTCAGCCAAGCGGGGCCTGCTCCGGTGAGTGCCGTTTTTAGTTTTCTGACGCGCAGCCGACGCGACCGACAGATGACCGTAGTGCTGGGCGGGAAAACCGTTTGGTCCGGCCGGATATCGGCCACCCGGCAGATCGTCGAAATTCCCCTCACGCTGCCTCCCGGCGAATCACGCGTGAGCGTGGTGGCGACGGA
>CANGHW010000199.1 GCA_947453695.1 Opitutia bacterium | reverse complement strand
GTTTTGGCTCGAGCTATTTAGCTCGGGTGGTCGGACAAAAAAAAGCGCGCGAGATCTGGTATCTCTGCCGCCAGTATAATGCGGCTGAGGCGTTGGAGATGGGGTTGGTCAACCGGGTCGTGCCTGTCGCCGAGTTGGAGAGCGAAGGAGTAAAGTGGGCCAATGAGATATTGGGGCATAGTCCACTGGCGATTCGGCTGCTGAAGAGCGGCTTCAATGCCGAGCTGGACGGGCAGGCCGGCATTCAAGAGCTCGCCGGAAATGCGACGCTCCTTTACTATATGAGTGAAGAAGCGAAGGAATTTCACTCGGCGCAGCGGGAAAAGCGAAAGCCGAACGCCCGCAAGTATCCTTGGTTACCCTGACGGCCGCGAGAATGGATCGCGGCCCATCTCGCCTGGGGATGACTCGCACGGTCGCGCGCCTGAGCTCGAATCGCTCTAACTGCAGATTGCCGAGTCGATGTCTGACAGGGTTCGTCCCGTGGCGATAGACGTTGCAACACGTTCCGCTCGCTTCTCGGCTCTGCCGCCTCGATCTTCCTGCCTCTATGTCTCTCGCCGGTAGTCAGCAAAAAATATTTCTCCGCCTGCTCGCTGCACTGCGCCCCAATTGGCACAGCGACGCTAACCTGCCCGCCGGTATTTCCGAGCTGTTCGCAGCCAATCGCTCCTTCGGGTCCCGTGACCGGCGACTTTATCGTGAACTGATCTACACCACGCTGCGCTACCTTCCGTGGGTCGAGCCCTTGCTCGACACAGATCCTACCCGGGCAACGAAAGTCGTAGCGTGGCTGGCGGCCGACTTGCCTGCTACTCGTGCCTATAGGATGGCCCACTGTGGTGACTGGCCGGACTGCCCAACGACCGTCGAAGCTAAGGCTGCATATTTGAAATTTGATGCTGGCGCAGTTCTTCCCGCCTGGCTTCCGCGCCACTGTGCTGAAGCGGGTGTGGCGCCCAATCTCGACGCATTGCATCAACGAGCGTCACTTTGGTTGCGATTAAACACGAACGATGTGACCCGGATCACCACCGAGTTTGCCGCGAAAGCCTGGCCGACACGTCCCACCGCGGTGATGCCCGGTGCACTCGAGGTGCTGGCAGAAGCAGATGTCACCAAATCCGACGCGTGGGCGGCAGGGTTGTTTGAAGTGCAGGATCTCGGTTCGCAACTGATCCTCGCGATCGCCGGGGTGTCGCCGGGGGGGCGTTGGCTGGATGCCTGCGCGGGAGCTGGCGGCAAGACCTTGCAGCTTGCATCGTTGGTCGGAAGCGCGGGGCGCGTCGAGGCTCACGATATTCGGCAGGCAGCCTTACGCGAGCTGGAGATCCGTGCCAGTCGGGCCGGCGCTGAAAATATTGGTGTGCTCCCCGCGTTGTCGGAGGGAACGTTGTATGATGGGGTGCTCGTCGATGCGCCCTGCAGCGGCTCAGGCACGTGGCGTCGTGCACCTCATTTGAAGTGGACGACGAGTGCCGGACAAGTGACGTCAGCCGCAGAGAAGCAACTTGAGCTGCTGACAAAGTTTTCCGCATTTGTGCGCCCAGGTGGCCGACTCATTTACGCTACGTGCTCATTGAGTCGCCTCGAGAACGAGGCCGTTGTGGAGGCATTCCTTTCGGCCAGCAAAAATTTCTCGGTGGAAATGCCAGCTAAGGCGATGGGGGCGACGCCCCGTAGCGTCGGTTTCGCGATTCTTCCTGCGACCCACAATACCGATGGTTTTTACTTAGCAGCGTTGCGGAAATCCTGACGCCCGCCGTCCGGCTGGGGATGTGAAAATCCCCTTGCCGCGTGAAGCGCCCCACCAACGATTCCCCGACCGTGGTTCCCGACTCCGACTATCGCATCAAACTTCAGGTCTTCGAAGGACCGCTCGACCTCCTGCTCTTCCTCATTCGGAAGAACGAGCTCGATATCTACGATATTCCGATCGAGTCGGTCACCCGACAATACATCGACTCACTCAAGGCGATGCAGCAGCTCGATCTCGATATAGCCGGCGAGTTTTTCGTAATGGCGGCCACGTTGATGGAAATTAAGAGCCGCCTCTTGCTGCCCAAGGGGCTGCATGCAGTTGACCCCAATGCTGACGATGAAGAAGTCGATCCCCGGTGGGAACTCGTGCATCAGCTGTTGCAGTATAAAAAATTCAAAGAGGCGGCGGCGAAACTCAATGAACTCTCCGCCATCCGGCAAAACCTGATGGAGCGCTTTATCTCGGATCTGACGGTGGCAGATGGCGAGCGCCCGCTCAAGGGCGTCGACCGGATTGAACTATGGAACTCATTTAACATGGTTCTCCGTCGTCTCGCGGAAAAGCTCGTGGTCGGTGAGATCCAAGATGAGCAGACGACGGTGGCGGATCAAATGGAATGGCTTCTCAATCGCACGAAGAGCGATCGGACCTTTATTTTTTCCCACCTATTTCCCGAGGGCGTTACGCTGCGTCGACTTGTCGCCACCTTCCTCGCGGTGCTGGAGCTTACCCGCCTGAAGAAGCTACGAGTTCGGCAAGCGGAGCCCTTTGCCGACATAATAGTCGAGGCCGTCGTCGCGGAAGAAGTTCCCGCAATCGCTGGTGTGGTCGGTGCGACCGATCCCTCGGCGGTAGGGCTTCAGGACGCGGTTGGCTCAACTGAGCAGAATCTTGCGCCGGAAATGGCCTCTCCTGCTGGCGAGGGCCCCCTGAGTGAGCCGATTGTCGGCGCGGCTGTTGACACCGAGGAACAGGTGGCGGTGGTCGAGCCCCTGGTCAATTTTGCTGAATCCGCGCCGGTGGTTGAGACGGCGCCCGCTTCGGTCGAAGCGCCTGCGGCCTCCCCGGTTTCGGAGCTACCGGTTGAGCCGACTGCTCCGCTCACCGAGCAATCGCCGCCGATGATCGTGCCAACGGCCCCTGTCGCGACCGAGATCCCACTTGAAACCCCACCGAGTGACTCCAAGTTCATCCCGTGAGTAAGAAGAAAAAATCTGCCCCCCGCGGGGCGCTCGTCGGTCTCGGGCTCGACAATGACGACGGCCACAAACGCATCACCACCGGCGAACAGTTTGCCATCGTGGGCGGGTCGGATGAAACGCATGGTCGAATGACCGAGACAGCGATCAAGACCTTCGAGGAGTTGAAGGCCCGGCGAAAACAGTTGCATCAAGTGGAGCCTCAGGAGCTCGCGGAGATCCTCCACAAAGCAAGTCCGCGGTAAGTGATCGATGGCCGCCAAACCTTCTCAAGCGCGGCGTCGCGCCGCAACAGCTCCCGGCGATGAGAGCCTGAACGAATTGCCCTCTTGGGTGGTGGGGCTGTGCGGCGTGGCCGCAGTTGCATCTTTGCTCTTTGCCGTTCTCCTATTCCTCAACCGTTAATTCAACATGTCTGAAAAAATCGCCAACCTTACCACCGACACCTTCAAGTCTGCCGTTACCTCGGCCACCACGCCTGTCCTTGTGGACTTTTGGGCGCCTTGGTGCGGCCCCTGCAAGGCCATCGCTCCGATCCTTGAAGAACTGGCCACTGAGCTCGACGGCAAGCTCGCCATCGCAAAGGTGAATATCGACGACAACGACTCGATCGCCGTGGAATACGGAGTGCGGGCCATTCCGACCATGATCATCTTCAAGGGTGGCAAGGCAGCCGAGACGCTTGTGGGGATGATGCCCAAGGCGGCGCTAAAAGCGAAACTCGCCGCTCACATCGGTTAATCCCGAGTCTTTAAGCGACCAATCCGGCGGCCAAGAGCAGCGCATAGAGCGCCAGTAGTTTTCCCGTATCGCCCAGCAGAGCAATCAGCTCGCTGGGCGATTTGCTGTCCCGGAGTCGCACGACGTGGGCTCTGGCCATCGGCAACAATAAGAGCGGGAGGAGGCACCACCAACGTGATTCGTCCGTCGCCAGCCAAACTGGCGCGGCGAAGGCCAGTCCGAGAGAAACAAGAAACTGCGCCCGCGCGAAGCCGCGACCATAGCGCACGACCAGCGTGCGTTTACCCGCCACGCGATCCGTGTCCACGTCGCGATAGTTATTCACCACGAGAATATTCGCAGCAAGCAGTCCAATCGGCACTGCGACCAGCCAGACTTGGGGTGTCAATTGACCGGCTTGGACAAAGTAAGTCGCCCCGACGGCGATGAGCCCGAAGAACACAAAGACGAACAAATCCCCGAGGCCATTATATCCGAGGGGGAAGGGGCCGCCCGTGTAGGCGATACCGCACACAATACTGGCAATGCCCACGGCAAGCAGCCACGGCCCGCCCCACGCAATCAAACTAAGGCCGCTGAAAAACGCCAAGGCGAAGACGAGCCACATCGCGCGTTTCATGGTGAGTGGAGCGACGAGTCCGGATGCCACCGCACGCTGCGGGCCTACACGTGCAGCAGTGTCCGCCCCCTGCACGAAGTCATAGTAGTCGTTGGCGAAATTTGTGCCAATCTGAACGAGTGAGGCGAAGGTCAAGCAGAGCCCGGCTGCGCGACCGTCAAAGTGTCCGTCGCGCCATGCGAGGGCCGAGCCCGCCAGCACCGGCGCGACCGCTGCAGGTAGTGTGCGCGGACGCGTGGCCGCGAACCAGATTTGGACGCGCGAGGGAGTCACCGCTAGCGATCAGAGTGGGAGGACTTCCGGCTAAAAGTAACCAGGGGGCGGTTGGACAAAAGGCTCAAGAGAACGGGGGTGAAGCAAAGGATCCCCGCCAAGACCGCCGACAAATCTCCGCCCCGCGCAAACAAGTGCCCGAAGCCGACGATGAGCACAGAGTAGGTGGCTAAAAAACTCATCGCACCGGTAAACATCACGTGCATCGCCCAGATTAGAGCGAAGGCGCTCAGGGCAGCCGCAGGTTCACACAGGCCCAGAGAGAGACCGGCGATGAAGAATATGGGCGGGAAAAACGTAAACTTTCTGCGTTCGTAGCGCACGGTTTGGACCAGCAAGCCGACGATGAGAATGAGCGATCGGATAATAATAACCGACCATCCAGCATTACGCGACGCACCTTCGGCCACCCAAAGCACAGGAGGAATTCCCCAGCCGCCAGCCAATGCGACGCTCGCGACACCTGCACGCAACGCGTCCACGTAGTTCCGGAATTTGCTAAATTCTTCGCCCATGCGCACCCTCGGGTCACCCGGCTCGCGTGTTCTCCACGGTTCATCCCCCGTTGCCCGCTCGGCATCACTGCGACGCTTGCGCTTGAAAATAGAGCCCAAACGCAGCGACTGACGTGGAAACCACAACAAGGCGATCGCGAGTAACAGAAAGAGAATATCAGCCTTCATCGTTGGGGTGCCGGAGCAAGCGACGGGCGTGTCGAGGTGTCAAAGTTTCCCGGTCGGCGCCAGGCGCGGTATTGGGCGATATCGCGCCAATTCGGGCACATTCAGTTCGCGCTCAAGATCACGGATGCGTTCCAGCACCACGTCGGCGGCCGCGCTCTCATCCTCTGGCGGGAGTTGCGGGTGCAGCTTTACCAGCCAGGCGAAAGCCTCGGCTTTCCGGCCGAGGCGTTTGAGGAGCTCGGCATGCAATCGCGCTGCATAGAAGGGCGCGTCGGGCTGCTCCCAGGCGCGGCGGTAACTGGCGGCCGCGGCGGCGGTATCGTGCAGGCGGTTGAGTTCGATATTGGCCCGTTCGATCCAAAGGGTCGCGTTGTTCGGGTGGTATTTCATCGCCTCTTCGAGTCGGCGGATGGCGATGCGCGATTGCTCGGCCCCGATGCGTTCCTGTCGTTCCTTTGGCATCGCGTCGTATCCGCCAGCGCCTTCGATCCGCCACGCCGTCATATCGAACGCGATGATTCGTGCGCCGTTGAGCCAGAAATAGAGGGGGCGGGGATCGATGGCTGAAACGAGGCGCAGCATAGTCTCGGTCGCCGGCAGGTCGCGCTGCTCCCAGATGGCATGAAGCCTTATCCAAGTGAAGTCTGCGACGATGGCTCGGAATCCTCCCAGCAAGCCGAGGGTGACTCCCTGGCCCGCGGCCGAGCCCAAAGAGTCTAAGCGCAGCGCCGGCTGCTCGGCTCGAAGGGCACGCCAGAGTGGAATCTCGATCCAACGTAAAATTGCTCCGGTCCCGGTCAGCCCGGCCACTAGAACGAAGACGCTGATCAATCTAGATTTCACGTTTCCTAAAACTATAGATGGTCAACAGACAGATAGCTGCCACGTACCCTCCCGCATAGAGCCCGACTCGCGCCACACGATCCCAGTCCAACGGCGCGCCGCCCCCGATGCCGTCGGCGAGATTGAAGAGCTGGAAATTCGGAAACATTAACCCAATTAGTCCGGCCACGACTTGAGCAAACAGCGATCCGCCGCGCGAAGAGGCATCTTGTGCCAAATACTGTAGATGGCAGATGACCAGCACGAAGAATCCCGTTACGACGGTGTAAAGCTGGGTCTGGGAGAAACTCGCGACCAGTAGCGTGAATGCGGCGAGCACCGCGAGTTTCAGCCACTGCAACAGTCCCGCTCCGATCAGGTCCCCGAGTCGCAAGGTGGCACCGCGCAAGAATGCATCTGGCATCTCGCTCATGAGGGTCTGTTGACGGGCAAGCAGGACGGTGGCGAGCAGCGCGGTCAGCAGCGCGCAGAACGTCGCCGTGACCGCAAGCACACCGAGGTATTTCCCGAGCACGAACTCGGCCCGCCAGACTGGTTTGGCGAGCAGGGTCAGCGCTGTGCGGTTTTCAATTTCACTGAAAAAAAGCTGTGCGGTGGCAGCCACGGTCAAAGCCGCGCCGAAAAACGCCATGGCGCCATAACCGAGATCAGCGAGGAATTTCAGTTCCGGCGCGCCAAAGTTGAAATCTCGGAACCACTGCGCACCACCTACCAGTGCAAGTGCCAGAAGCAGGAGAAAGCTGAAGAGCTTTTGGCGAGACGCCTCCAGCAGGGTGTTGCGCGCAATCAACCCAACGCGAACGACAGAGAACGACACGCGTTGGTTCATGGCTCTTTCCTTTCAGCATCGACGGCGCGAGGCGACACGCGCTCGAGAAATATCTGGTCGAGGCGTGCTCCCGGCTGTTCGATTGATTCAAGCTTTTGCCCCCGTTGGGCCAGCCATTCGCGCAGTTCGCGGAGATGCTCCGGCGAAAGCTTGTCCACGACAAGAGCCTGTCGGTCGCGGCGCCCCACCAGCTCGCTCACGGATCCTTCGACCATGAGGCGGCCTCGATCAAGAATGGCGACGCGATCACAGATGTCTTCGATTTGGGCGAGAAGGTGAGAGGTGATCAGCACCGTTTTCCCTTGGGATTTCAGTCGGAGAATCAACTCCGTGATGGCGGCCGAACCCACCGGGTCGACGCCAGCTGTAGGCTCATCGAGAATGACGAGACGGGGATTGTGCACGAGGGCCTGGGCCAAGCCGATCCGCTGCAACATTCCTTTGGAGTAGGTTCCTACTCGTCGGTCGGCGGCTTCGGTTAGGCCCACCCAAGCAATTACTTCAGCGACGCGCGCGGCCACCGCCGTTCCCTTCAATCCACAAATGCGGGCGTAAAATTTCACCAATTCGCGGCCAGTAAGGTGCCGATAGAAATACGGCGACTCGGGCAAATAGCCCACGTCGAGCCGTGACTCGACCTGATTACTCGGCACGCCGAAGACCCGGCACGATCCTATGGTCGGGTCCAATAAGCCGAGGATCATTTTTATCGTCGTGCTCTTGCCTGATCCGTTCGGGCCGAGCAGACCGAAGACATGGCCACGTTCAACGCGGAGGGTTAGCCGATCAACGGCCCGCAGCTTCATCCCGCGAAGGCCGACCGAGAAGTCCTTTACTACTCCGTCCAGTTCGATCGCGGGCGCAGAATCGGCCGGCGTCGGCTGAATGGCTGCACTCATGAGATCACAAAACCGCTGAATTGAGGCGAACGCTTCTGCCCCGAGCGTTCGACCTTGCGCACATAGCCATGTAACCGCTCGCCAATTTCGAGGACAAACGCGTTAACCTCGGAAGGGGCACCCTCGGCCTCCAGGTGCACTCGGCCGTCAGGGAGGTTGCGGACAAATCCAGCGACCTCAAACTCCTTGGCAATTTGGAGCGCGGTGTAGCGAAACCCCACGCCTTGCACGTGGCCGGTGAAAAAAACGATCTCGTGATGGACGTCTGCCATGTCGGGTCGCACACGATAGCGAGGTAGCAAAGGGCGATTCAACCCGCAAAATGCCACCAAATCTTCTGGCCGGAATTTTATTTGCATTTCGGCATGCCGCAGGCTCATTAGCCGCTCAACGAATGAGTAACTTCAACTCTGACGGCAGTCAGGAAAACGAGTGGGAAGATCGCGGAGAACTCGCATGGAACGAATTCGATTGGGAGCGCTACCTCCGCGAGCAGGACGAAGCAGTTCGGCGCTATTTGAACTTCTACTCGGCCACTCCGCCGACCGGTGCCGCTGATCGTATTGATGCAGTCGCAGAGAAGATGGGGTGGGGGCAAGATAACTGGAGCGACGAAATTGCTGACTTGGCTGACGACGACGATGACGATGAGGATGATGATTCCTCCGAGCTTTTCGACGAGGACGACGTTTACACCCTGCATAAGAATCCGATCTTCATAGCGACCAAGGCCATTTACCTCGGCTTGCGTGAATCGTGGGAAGCTCTCGCGGTGGATGGAGCCCATGTTCCGCAGGACCTCGCGGTCAGGCTCCTCGCGTCGCTTCATCGAGGTGAAGAGCAATCAGTGCAGGCAATCCATGCCCTTGATTTTGGTGACTATGCGATGGCCGTAAGTTTGTTGAAACGGGCGATGAGTGCGCTCAACGGAACTCTCGCGCTGCTCCACCGTGATCAGGTCGCCGACCTTCCCGCAATTGCGGCGTGGCGCGAACCTGCGCAGCAAAGCCTCTTCGATCTCCGAGAGATTTGGCTCCGAGTCATGGCGGAATGCCGCGATGAACTTGATCGTCCCGGTGACGACGAAAATTAATTTGTGGGCCAAAGGGTAGGTCGGAGAAATCCGCCTTGCACTTTCCCGCGAGGACGTTTGCTTCCCTTGAACTGTCCGGAGAGGTGGCTGAGTGGCCGAAAGCGGCGCTTTGCTAAAGCGTTGTAGGTGTAAAAGCCTACCGGGGGTTCGAATCCCCCCCTCTCCGCCAGTTTTGCTTTTGGAGCTTTGGTGGTGTGAAATGGCAGCGATCGTTACTGCAGTAACCTAGATCGATCAGTGCGACTTTGAGGATTTTCCGCGCTTATTTCCTCAAGACTTGCTGAGGCATGTCCAAGCCACCTCGTTGGGG
>CANGHW010000198.1 GCA_947453695.1 Opitutia bacterium | reverse complement strand
GCCGAGAGCGTGGGCGGATTCACCGGGCTGTTTGCCGCTCTCCCGGGCAAGTCGCGGTTGTTCCGCCGTCTGACCGCGTTGCCGCATCCCGCGCTGGCAAAGTTCCCGACCGATTTCCTCGCCGCCCGCGGCGGTGACCCGGATCCCGCCCGCAAGCCGTCGCCTGCCGCGGCTGGGCTCCAGGCCTCCGCTGAGCAGTGGTTGTTGCACCATCGCGCGCCAACGGCGGTGCTCGTGAACAAATTGGGGGATATTCTTTTCGTCAGCCGGCGCACGGGGCCCTACCTCGAACCAGCCGCCGGCAAGGCCAACTGGAACCTGTTCGCCATGGTGCGACCGAGCCTGCGGCCCGGGGTGACGAAGGTGTTTCAACAGGCCCGCGTCTCCGTCGGAGGTGGCGCCTGCCGGCGCGTTGTGCTGATGAAGGATGCCCGGCACGTGGAGGTGGCGGTGGAGTATCTGCTTGAGCCGATCGCGCTGCGCGGTCTGGCGATGGTGGAGTTTACCGATGTGCCGGCACCGGCGGCCCCTCTCCCTCGAAGGGGCGGCAAGGCCGTCACATCGCGGGCACGCGTGCACCAGCTGGAGCAGGCCTTGCGGGCGGCACGTGATGACCTGCAAAACACGCGCGATGTCATGCTGGTTTCCCAACAGGATTTGAAGTCCCTCAATGAGGAGCTGCAGTCGACGAATGAGGAACTTCAGTCCAGCAACGAGGAGCTCACGACCTCGAAAGAGGAGATGCAGTCACTCAACGAAGAGCTGCAGACGGTAAACGTCGAGTTACAAGCCAAGGTCGACGAGCTGGGCGCCGCGAGTAACGACATGAAGAATCTTCTAAACAGCACGGAAATCGCGACGGTGTTTCTCGACAACGGGCTGCGGGTGCGACGATTCACCGAACAAGCCCAGAAGCTGTTTAAGTTTATCCCGGGCGACATCGGTCGCCCAGTTACCGACCTCGCCAACGACTTGCTCTACCCGGAGATGGTGGCCGACGCCCGCGATACCCTACGGACACTGGTTCCGCTCGATTTGCCGGTGGAGACACGCTCGGGCCGCTGGTATGCCATGCGCCTGATGCCGTATCGCACCGCGGAGAACCGCATTGAGGGGGTGGTCATCACGTTCACGGATATCACGACGGCCAAGAAGCTTGAGGCCGAGCTGCGCGCCCGCATGGGAGCGACATCATGAAGGACCTTATCCCTGCATCCGATCCGGTTGCGCGCTGCCGCCGGGCGGAGGCGAGGCTCAAGGCCCGGTCCGTCGGGACCCAGCCGGGGAACGAGGCTGATTTGCGCCGCCTCCAGCACGAACTGGAAGTGCATGAAATCGAGCTCGAGATGCAGAATGGGGAACTCGTGGCGGCACAGGCCGAGGTGGCGGCCGGACTGGAACGCTACGTCGATCTCTTTGAATTCGCGCCGGTCGGATATTTCAACCTCACCGCCGACGGCACCATTCAGCTCGTCAATCTCACGGGTGCCACCCTGCTGGGAATCGAGCGCGGGCGCCTGGTCGGCGCGCGGTTTGGGCTCTGGGTGGCGGAGGCCGATCGCCCGGCGTTTGCCGCGTCTATTGAGCAAGTTTTCTCCACCGGTAAGAAGGCAGTCTGCGAATTCACCCTCGTGCGGGCCGGCTTGCCCGCCCGCGTCGGGCGGTTCGAGGCGGCGCGCTCGCCGGGCGGCACCGAGTGCCGGGCAGTGCTGATGGATATCACCGAGCAGCGTGCGCTAGAGGAACAGCTGCGCCACGCGCAGCGGATGCTGGCGATCGGCACCATGTCGGCGGGCGTGGCCCATGATATCAACAATACCCTTACGCCGGTCGTCCTCAGCGCGAACCTCCTCCTCGGGCACATCACTGATCCGCACGACCGCGAGTTGTTGGATCTGATTTTGGCCGCCGCCGAGCGCGGGAGTGGCTTGGTGAAACAGTTGCTGACCTTTACCCGCGGAGTGAGCGGGCGTCGCGTGCCGGTGCAGCCCCGCCGGTTGATCGGGGAAATGATGACGCTAATGCAGGAGACGTTTCCACGCAATCTGACGTTCACGGCCGAGATTCCGGCCGATCTACGGCCGGTGCTGGCCGATTCGACCCAGCTTCACCAGGTGCTGATGAACCTATGCGTGAACGCCCGCGACGCCATGCCCAACGGGGGCAGGCTGACTCTTCGGGCGCACAATGCGGATCTCGACGAGCAGGACGTCGTCGGTCACGAGCCCGCGCGGCCCGGCCCCTATTGCGCACTCGTCGTGAGCGACACTGGCGAGGGGATCGCGCCGGACAATCTGGAGCGTATTTTCGATCCCTTCTTCACGACCAAGGCGCGGGAGAAAGGCACCGGACTGGGGCTGTCGGTCGTAGCTGGCATCGTGCGGAGCCACGCGGGCTTCGTCGCTGTGGCGAGTGCGCCGGGAGCAGGCGCCACCTTCACCGTGTATCTGCCCTCTACCGTTGAGCCGGCGCCCTCCGGCCCTGCGGTGGTGCAACCCCCTCCCTTGGGCCACGGGGAACTCATCCTGATCGTCGACGATGAGCCGATGATCAGTGATACGTTGAAACTCACCCTGGAATTCGCCGGCTATCGGGCAGTCACCGCCCAGGACGGGGCCGCTGCCCTGGCCCTGTGTGTCGGAAGAATCGGCGAGGTGCACCTCGTGCTGACGGACCTCATGATGCCCGTGATGGATGGAGCCACCTTCATCCACGCCCTTCGTCTAAACCGTCAAGTGATGCCGGCGATAATTTTCACCGGACTCATCGAAGCGGATACGCGGGCCCGCCTCGCCGCCGACGGCGTGCACTGTATTTTGCCCAAGCCCTGTGAGGTGCAGAAATTGTTGCGGGCCGTGGCCCGCGAGCTGGCCGGGAGGAACTCTGGCTAGGGTTAAGTAGCTAACTCGGTGCGTAGAACTGCTCAGGCTTCGTTGGCGCAACACTGCCTGATTTCATCCGTCAATTACCGCGCCGATTGCGTATTTCGCTCGCCGATGCGTCGGGCATTCCCCTATTTTCACATTCACAGCTATGTTTAACCCCGAAAATTTGCGCGACCCCGTGCGCGAGCTGGGCGATCTGCGCGCCGCGCTGGATCAGCATGCAATTGTGGCGATCACCGACGCGAAAGGGCGGATTACTTTCGTCAACGAGAAGTTCTGCCAGATATCGCAATACCCACGTGAAGAGCTAATCGGGCAGGATCATCGGATGATCAACTCGGGCTATCACCCGAAAAGTTTTTTCACCGAATTATGGCGCACGATCCAGGCGGGCCGGGTGTGGCGTGGCGAAATCCGCAATCGGGCCAAAGATGGGAGCTTCTACTGGGTCGAAACGACCATCGTGCCTTTTCTCGACGACGAGGGACAGTTGGAACAATTCATCGCGATCCGCGCCGATGTTACGGCGCGGAAGCACATGCAGGAGATCAGTGCGCAGCTCGCCGCGGTGGTCGAGTCCTCGGCCGATGCCATCGTCAGTAAAACGTTGGCCGGTGTCATCACGAGTTGGAATCGGGCGGCTGAACAGATCTTTGGCTTTTCCGCCCGGGAAGCGATCGGGCAGCCGGTGTTGATTTTGTTTCCGCCGGAGCGTGTGTCCGAGGAAGCAGATATCATGGCGCGGATTTCGCGCGGTGAGGCGGTGGAACACTACGAAACGGTGCGGCGCCGAAAAGACGGGCGCTTGGTCGACGTGTCTGTGACGGTCTCGCCGATCCGGAGCCCCGACGGGCGGATTATCGGCGCGTCAAAAATCGCCCGCGATGTGTCGGTGCGGAAACAACAGGAGCGGGAAATCGCGCGTCTCAGCCGGCTTTATGCCGCCCTCAGTCAGATCAATCAGGCGATTGTGCTGGCCCGCGGGCGGGACGAATTTCTTACCAAGATTTGCGAGGTGCTGGTGGTCTTTGGTGGGTTTCGCATGGCGTGGATCGGATGGTTGGACCAAACGTCGGGCCGAGTGGTGCCCGCGGGACGTTGGGGAGACACCGAGGGCTATCTGGACGAGATAGAGATCTACGTGAATGATAGTGCAGCCGGCCGCGGCCCCACCAGCACCGCGATCAGCCGGGAGCAAAATTACATTTGTAATGATTTTGAGCGCGATCCCTGCACGGTTCCGTGGCGGAAGGCGGCGGCTCGGTCGGGGTTTCGTTCCTTGGCGGTATTTCCCCTCCGCGTCGAAGGGGCGGTGCGTGGTGCGATTATCGTGTATTCAGGCGAGATTGGCGTCTTCAAGGACAAGGAAATCGAGCTCCTGATGGAGGCCGCGGACGATACCTCCTTCGGTCTCGCCAACCTCGCCCGCGAGGAAGCCCGGCAGAATGCCGTGAAGGCCTTGCGAAAAAGCGAGGAACGCTTCCGGCAGGTGGTGGAGACTATTCGCGAGGTGTTTTGGATGACCGATGCGAAGAAGGGCGAGATCCTCTACATCAGCCCGGCCTATGAGATAGTCTGGGGGCGGTCGTGTGAAGCGCTTTACACCAATCCCCATAGCTGGGTTGAGGCAATTCACGCGGAAGATCGGTCACGAGTGATCGACGCATTTCCCAAACAATTGCTTGGCACGTATGACGAGACGTATCGGGTCGTCCGACCGGATGGTTCGGTGCGCTGGATTCACGATCGCGCGTTCCCGGTTCGTGGGGTCGACGGCATTGTCAGCAGCGTCGTGGGCGTGGCCGAGGATGTGACCGAGGGGCGCGAGTTGGAGTCGCGGTTCTTGCGCACCCAGCGCGTGGAGGCGATCGGCACGCTGTCCAGCGGCATTGCCCATGATCTCAATAACATCCTCGCGCCCATCGTGATGGCGAGTGGTCTGTTGCAGGAGGAACTGCGGGACCCACGTTCGCGCGAGTTGATGCAGATGATTGAAGTCGGAGCCAAGCGCGGTGCCGACATTGTTCGGCAGTTGCTCACCTTTAGCCGTGGCGTCGAGGGCCTGCATCAACTCGTGCAGGTCAAGCACCTCATTAAGGAAATGGTGCAGATCGCGCGAGAGACCTTTCCCCGCAATATCACAATCGTGGACCGGGTAGCGAGCGAGGTCGCTCCGGTGTTGGGCGACGCGACGCAACTGCATCAGGTCATCATGAATCTCTGCGTGAACGCCCGTGATGCGATGCCCGAAGGAGGCACACTCACGATCCACGCGAGCACGGTCACTCTGGTAGAAAGCGACGTAAAGGGGCGCGATGGCATGCGGGTGGGGCGTCACGTTCTCCTGCGCGTCGTCGACTCCGGCCACGGGATTCCTGCTGCGATCGTGGATCGCATCTTCGATCCCTTTTTTACGACCAAGGAGGCGGGTAAAGGCACGGGCCTCGGCCTCTCGACGGTGCTGGGGATTGTGCGCAGCCATGGTGGATATGTGGCCGCGAGCAATCTCCCGGCAGGTGGCGCTTGCTTCAGTGTTTATCTGCCGTTCGCCAGCGAGGACGTTGAAGCCGCCGCCGCAGAAACGCACTCGGCTCCACCGAAGGGAAGGAGGGAATGCGTCCTCATTGTGGACGATGAGGAGTCGATTCGGTTGACGACGCGAATCATACTCCAGCAAATGAATTATGTGCCCCTTGTTGCGGCCAATGGTTGCGATGGTCTTGCCCTGTTCCGGGCCCGCCAAAGCGAGATTCGCCTGGTGATTGCCGATTTGATGATGCCCGTCGTCGGTGGACTTCCGTTGCTCCGGGAGATCAGGAGCGCAGCGCCGGATTTGCGGCTGATCGTGATGAGCGGCATTATATCGGAGGAAGAACGGACAGCGCTAGAGACTCTGCGCGTGCGGCAAATCCTGCAGAAGCCGTTTACGGCGGAAGGATTGTTGCGCGCGGTGGCCGATGCCATGGCCTGACCCAGCACGGCGCCCGCGTCGACGCGACCTGAGCCCTGGGCGGCGAAGAAGCATGCCGGTGCGTGGTGGCGGTCGGATGCTAAAATGGATATCAGGCGCCCCAATCAATTTACGGCCTGGACCGAGCACCAAAGGGGCAGCCTCCAAGGCCGGTGACTCATTAGTGGCGACACACGTGTCGATCACGGGTAGGTGTATACCCCAAGGTTCAGTCGCGAATACGCGTAGTGTTCTCTATTCCGATTCCTAGTCTGAAAGCATGGCCAAGCGTCGAGATCATATTTCAGCAAAGGTTGATTCTGATCTGCAACGTCGCCTTGGCCTGGCGGTTTGTATCAGCCGGCAACATTTGGGCATAACCCAAGAGGAACTCGCGTGGCGAGCGGATCTGAATCGGAGTTACATTGCGGACATTGAACGTGGTGCGCGCAATGTGACCTTGCGGACGCTGGCTACGTTGGCGTCCGGGTTGGAAGTAACGGTAGAAAATCTTATCGGGCATACGACTAATCCGCTCGGTGCGCCGACCAAGTTGGACTCCGCAAAAATCGTCGTGACGGATGGGGACGTCCTGCTGGTGGAAAAATCTGCGACCGATGCCGCGTTGGTGGTAAAAGCATTCAAACAGGCAAAGCTTACGAATTGCATCAATGCGGTCCGTGACGCCGAGACCGCTCTGGACTACCTGCTCGGCACCGGCCGCTATGCCAAACGACATCCGCCGCGGCCTGCGCTCATTTTGCTCGATGTGAATCTTCCGCGGATGTCGGGCTTGGAGTTTCTACGCCGCGTGAAGACCGACGAAAATTTGCGTTCGACTCCGGTCGTGGTGCTGACGGTGTCGCGGACCCACCATATCATCTTTGAATGCGCCAAGCTTTCGGTCGCCGACTATCTGCTGAAGCCACTGGCAGTCGAGAGCCTGGTCCGGTTGATGCCGAGACTGAATCTTCAATTGACGATTGGTGCTGGAGCGGAGGCTGGACGGCCGGTGCCGTGAGCGAGCCAAAACTGGGAGTTTGCCATCGCAGGTGACTGAGGGAACCCCCGGGGGCTCAAGTCGATCCGTTGTCACTCATAGTCGATTGCTGCCTGTGTTACAGTAGTTCAACGTGGCAAAAATGAATGGGGTATCTTCCCAACAACCCAATCTAGAATCCGAGTTTGGGCTCGCGGTGAAAACCCTCCGTCACGGCCTCGGCATCACCCAGGAGGAGCTAGCGTGGCGGGCTGACATGCACCGCACCTACATCGCCGATATCGAGCGCGGCGGGCGCAATCTTACGCTGCGCAGCATCGCGGCGCTGGCAGAGGCGCTGCAGGCGCCCATCGCAGCGCTCGTGCCGGCGGGAAATGAGCGACCGAATGCTGCCCTCCAACTCATCGAGATACTCTTGATCGAGGACAGTGCCGCGGATGCCGCACTCGCCGTGCAGTCGCTAAAAAATGCCCATGCCTCCAATCGAATCCACGTCGCCCACGATGGCGCCGAAGCGCTCGACTACCTTCTGGGCACAGGCCCCCATGCGAAAAAGCCAGCGGCTTTGCCGGGGATTATCATACTCGATCTCCAGTTGCCCAATATGTCCGGCGTTGAGGTGTTACGACGCATCAGAGCCGCGAAGCGCACTCAAAAAATCCCCGTGCTGGTCCTCACGAGTTCACGGCATGATCGCAATATCCCCGAATGCGAGCGGCTCGGCGCGGAAAGCTATATCATCAAGCCGCTGAGTTTTGCGAGCTTCAGCAGGGCGGCAATGAAGGAACAGTTTAGTTGGGCGCTCGTGCGGCCCGCTTAGGGCGGCACAACGGTAAAAAATGAAAATCTCGTCGAACACCGGGTTGTCAGATGAGAAGCAGCTCCGCGTGCTCGTGGTGGAAGACAATCCGCACGATGCCGAACTCATCATGCGCGCGCTGCGACGTGGGGGCTACGAACCCGCATGGGAGAGAGTGGAGACGGAGGCCGCCTACGTCGCTCACCTGAAACCGGAACTGGATCTGGTATTGTCGGACTTCGCGTTGCCGGAGTTCAACGGGTTGAGGGCGCTCGCCTTGTTGAAGGATCGGGAGCCCGACGTGCCGTTTATTTTGGTTTCGGCGACGATCGGTGAAGAGGCGGCGGTGGCGGCGATGCAGCAAGGGGCGGCTGACTACCTGATGAAGGACCGGCTTGAGCGCCTGGGGCAGGCGGTGGCGCGGGCGCTCGAGCTAGCGCAGCTTCGGCGGGCCGGCCGGCAGGCGGAGGTCGCGCATCGGGAAAGCGCGGACTTCGTCCGCGACATTCTCAATTCGCTCTCCGCCCATGTCGTGGTGCTGGATGAGCAGGGCGTGATTATCCAAATGAACGAGGGCTGGCGGCGGTTTGCCCGGGAAAACGGCGCGGCCGAGACGGATTTTATCGGGCGCAATTATCTCGCCGCGTGTGAGGTGCCCGAAGATGCGCGCGACGCGGTTGGGGCCGACGAAGCCGCGGCCGGCATTCGCGCCGTGCTCGCCGCCAAGTGCGCCGAATTTGCCCTCGAATATCCGTGCGAACGGCCGAACGGCCGGAGATGGTTTCGCATGCACGTGTCACCGCTTAGCGGTAGCCGGCGCGGTGTGGTGGTGGCCCATCAGGATATTTCCGAACGCAAGCGCACCGAACTTGAGCTGCAGTGGAAGACGGCGCTCCTCGAGGCCCAAGTCTCATCCTCGATCGACGGCATTCTTGTCGTGGATCCCCAAGGGTGCAAGGCCCTGCAGAACGCGCGCGTGACTGAACTGTTCAAGATCCCGGCACACGTCGCTGACGATACGGAGGACCGACCGCAGTTGGAGTGGGTGATCAAGGCCGTAAAGCACCCCGAGGCGTTTGTGCAGCGCGTCACCTACCTGTTGGCTCATCCGGACGAGACCGCCCGTGATGAGATCGAACTCCGCGATGGAACGATGCTGGATCGCTATTCGGCACCGGTAAAGGGCAGGGCAGGGGAATACTTTGGACGAATCTGGACGTTTCGCGACATTACGGCGGCCAAAGCGGTCGAGCGCGCGCTGCGGGAGAGTGAGGAACGTTTCCGCGGACTGATTGAGAATGGCACAGACTTGATTGCTGTCGTTGATGCCGAGGGAAGCATTCATTACCAGAGCCCCTCTGCGAAGCGTCTACTCGGTTACTCACCCGAGGAAGTGCAGGGGCGCAAGGTGACGGACTTTATCCATCCGACGGATGTCGGGATCGCCAAGGCGGGCATGGCGCGCGCACTGGCCGAAGGCCCGCTGAAAAGCGTGGAGTATCGAATTCGGCATCGCGATGGCCGATGGAGATTCTTCCAGTCGATGGGCCGACTCATGCCCGGGCACAGAGGCGAAAAACTCGTCGTGGTGAATTCCCGTGATGTGACGGAGATGCGCGAGGTCGAAGCCCAGT
>CANGHW010000197.1 GCA_947453695.1 Opitutia bacterium | reverse complement strand
GATGTTTGGCTTCCACGGCGGCGCCGCCGGCACGGATGGCGGGCGCAAGCGTGCGTTCGTAGAGGGCGGCGGGGTGGACGCTGAAGGCGGACTTGATGACGCTCTCCTCGAGACTGCCGAAGACGGGCGAGCGCACGAGGGCATCGGTCCAGGTTTGGGCGAGCGGGGTGTCTAGCCGGCGGACGAGTTTGAGGAACTCGCGGAGCTCGATCGGGCCGGTTGCGCCCACGAGCGGGGCGAGGGCGGTGAGTTGCGCGGGCGTGAGTCGGGCGCGTGCGAGGAGCCGGGCGGACTCCATGCGCGGGAGCGGATGGGTGTTGGGCTGCGACCAACCGACCAGGAGGGCGAAGGCCTCGTCGTCGAGGGGATCGTTGGGCCCGGCCAGCGCGGCAAGGGCTTTCAGGCGGAGGGTGGGCGGACGTTTTTCGTCGGCGACGAGCGTGCGCAGGGCGGGGGCGAACTTCTTCGGATCGAGCTTGGCGATCACGTCGAGGAGCAGCGGGAGATCGGCCTCGCGGGCGGAGGCGAAATCTTTTTCGACCGGTGCGAGCCAGGCGGGAGCGGTGACTTTGCCGGGTTGTTCGGCGATCACGCGCCACGCGGCGGTGCGGACCTCGGTCGAGGCGTGGGCGAGCATGCGGGTGACGAGGTCTCGAGCGGCGGGTGTCGCGAGTTGCGCGGTGGTGAGGGCGATGAGCAGCGAGAGGGTGGTGCGTGGGACGGCCCGGGCGTCGAGGGCGGTGAGGAGTGCAGCGGAAAGACGCGCGAGGGATTCGGGGTGACGGGCGACGAGGCCGATGGCGGTGGAGGCGAGGGCCGGATCCGCGGCGGTGGCGTGGCGCTCCGCGAGGGCGAGGAGTGACGCGCGGGCGGTGGGCTCGGCGGTCGTCTGGTCAAGGATGACGAGGAGCCGCCGCGTGAGCGCGGGCGCGGCGTCGGCGGTGAGGTCGGCCAAAGCAAAGGTCCGCGTGGCCAGAGCGGCGAACATCGCGGCGTGTTCGAGCGCGGCATCGAGGGGCTGTGTGAGGAGAGCGAGGAGCGCGGTGCGGTCGACGGGCGAGAGCGTTTTCGCGCGAGCGAGGGCTTCGCAGGCGCGGAGGCGGGCGGGGGCGTCGGCCGCGGTGGCGAGGGCGACGGCGGGCGGAGCGGGGAGCGGCGCGAGGGCGGGCGAGGGTTTCGTCGCGCGGATGCGGTAGACGGCGCCGCGGAGGTCGGGTTTTTCGGTTAGGCTGGTAGGGCAGCCGAGGCGGAACCAGCCGCCGGTGTTGAGGACAAGGAGTGAGCCGTCGCGGTCTTCGATCACGTCGGTGAGGTGGATGTCGGGATCGTCGAACTTGAGAAACTCGTGCTGCGTCGCGGTGAAGGTCGCGCCGACAGGCACGAGGTGGGTGCGGACGACTTTCTGGCTATTGAAAAACGTGACGAACATGTCGCCCCGCCAGGCGGGGTTGAGGGTGCCAGTGCGGTAGAACGTGCTGCCGGACACGGCGACGTGGCCATAGTTGTGCACGACAGGCATGTGCTCGACGGTGCGCGGTAGGCCGGCGAGGACGGCGAGTTGGTCGGGGCGTGCGTAGACGCCGCCGTAGAGCCAGTGGACGAGGGTGTCCTGACGCGGCTGGTTGAAGTGGAGGTTTACGACGCCGAAGATCTGGCCGTCGGGGGCGAAATCGATCTCTACGGGATTGTCCATGCCGCCGAGGGCGTGCCACTGGACGTCGCTGCCATCGGGGCGGCAGGACCAGACGCCGGAGGCCTTGCCCTCGTGGACGAGGGTGCCGTCGCGTTGGACGACCTTGTGACCTTTGCGGCCGTGGCACCAGTAGAGGCGGCCGTCGGTGGGGTGGAGGAAGGGCCCGTGCACGTCGGCGGCGTTGCCGTCGAAGTCGAAGCCGCCGACGATCATCTCGCGCTGGTCGGCCACGCCGTCGTCGTCGGTGTCGGTGAGTTTCCAAATGCCGGGCGGCGAGGCGACGTAGAGGGAGCCGTTGAGCCAGGCGCCCCCTTGGGGAAACGTCATCCGGTCGGCGAAGACGGTGACGCGGTCGAAGACGCCATCGCCGTCGGTATCGACGAGGCGGAGGACGCGGTTGGGGAGTTGGGCTTCGAGGGCGGCGCGGTTGAGATTTTTTCCAGCGGCGTCGCCGAGGTAGAGGCGGCCGCGGTCATCGAGGCAGCCCATGATCGGGTGCGTGACAAGCGGCGGCGCAGCGGCGACGAGGAGTTCGAGGCCGGCTGGGAGGTCGGCCTTGGGCGGCAGGACAGTGGGCGCGGCGATGGCGACAGCAACGGCGAGCGGGGTGAGGACCAGCAGGGGAAGGCAACGGGCGCGCATGAAAAGTGCGGCGAACGTGGTCGGCGCGGGGCGCGGGTGCAATGCCGGCGGGGGGCCGCAGGTTCGGCCTTTCATTGGCGGGGGCGACCCGCTAGCGGTGAGGTATGTCCGACCCCGGCGAGATCACCGTATTGCTGCAGCGAGCCGAAGCTGGCGATGGAGCGGCGGCGGAGCGGATGTTTGCTCTCGTCTACGATCAGCTGCACGGGCTGGCTGCGGCGAAGATGGCGCGCGAGACGGCAGCGCAGACGCTGCAGCCGACGGCGCTCGTGCACGAAGCGTGGCTGCGGCTCGGCGGCGAGGCGCAGCCGGCCTGGCGCAACCGCGCGCACTTCTTCGGTGCCGCGGCGGAGGCGATGCGACGCATCTTGGTCGAGGCCGCGCGACGGCGACGGGCGGCGCGCCACGGCGGCGGACTGGAACGCGTCGGGGCCGACGATCCCTGGACCGCGGTGGCGGCGCCGGCGGAACCGGAGCACGTGATTGCGGTGCACGAGGCGTTGGAGCGGCTGGCGGCGCACGATGCACGCAAGGCGGAGCTCGTGAAATTGCACTACTTCGCCGGCTTTACGTTGGAGGAGGCCGCCGAGATTCTCGGCGTCTCGGGCATCACGGCGAAACGCGACTGGGCCTACGCGCGGGCGTGGCTGTTTCGCGAGATCAAGCCATGAGCGCGGGCGACGACACGCTGTTTGCCGAGGCGCTGGCCCGGCCCGCGGCCAAACGGGCGGCGTTTCTGGCCGCGGCCTGCGGCGACGATGCGGCGCGGCGGATCGGCCTGGAGGCGATGCTGGCGGCGCATGTGGAGGCGGCGGCGGACGATTTC
The DNA here is from genome assembly GCA_947453695.1 of Opitutia bacterium. Classification (GTDB taxonomy): domain Bacteria; phylum Verrucomicrobiota; class Verrucomicrobiia; order Opitutales; family Opitutaceae; genus GAS368. Next base: position 6,170 of record CANGHW010000197.1, on the reverse strand, counting down.
ATGGCGAGCCCGTTGTTGCGCCGTGGCCCGGTGGAGGGCCCCGGTGCACGAATCGGGCGTTACGCGCTGGGCGAAAAAATCGGCGAAGGCGGGTGGGGCGTGGTCTTCCGGGCGGAGCAAGTCGAGCCGGTGCGGCGCGAGGTGGCGTTGAAAATCCTGAAGCCCGGCTTGGACACGGCGGCAATCGTCGCGCGCTTCGAGGCGGAGCGGCAGGTGTTGGCGCGGATGGACCACCCGGGGATCGCGCGCGTGTGGGATGCGGGCGCGACCGAGGCGGGGCGGCCGTATTTCGTGATGGAGCTCGTGCGGGGAGTGCGGATCACGGAATTTTGCGCGCAGGAAAACCTGTCGTGCGAGGAGCGGCTGCGGTTGTTCATCCTCGTCTGCCGGGCGGTGCAACATGCGCATCAAAAAGGCGTGATCCACCGCGACCTGAAACCCTCGAACATCCTCGTCGCCCGGACGGAGGCTGGGGTGGAACCGAAGGTGATCGATTTTGGCATCGCGAAGGCGACAGCGGGGCGGCTGACGGACGCGACGCTGCTGAGCGGGGTGGGCCAGCCGATCGGCACGCCGGCCTACATGAGCCCGGAGCAGGCCGACGGAGCGTCGGACGACATGGACACGCGCAGCGACGTCTACGCGCTCGGCGTGGTGCTTTACGAAGTGTTGACCGGACAACTGCCCTTGGCTGTGCCGGGAGCGGCGGCGTCCGCGGAAGTGGTGGCGCGGGCCAAGCGTGAAGCGGCGGTGCCGCGCCCGTCGAGCCGCGTCGCAGGTCCGGCGTCGGCCCGATTACGGGGCGACTTGGATTGGATCGTGTTGCGGTGTCTCGAGCCGGACCGGGCGCGCCGTTACGAGTCGGCGGCGGCGCTCGCGCGCGACCTGGAGCGGCATCTGGCGCATGAGCCGGTGTCGGCCGCTGCGCCGGGTCGGGCCTATGTGCTCGGGAAATTCGTCCGCCGGCACCGCGTCGCCGTGATGACCGGTGGAGTGATCGCGGCGCTGGTGATCGGCGGGTTGGTGGCGACGACGTGGCTGTGGCTTGGCGAACGAGCGATGCTGGAGCGGGCACGGACGGCGGAGCAGCGGACGGTCGAGGCCTATCGGGCGGCGCTGAAGCAGCAGGCACTGGCGCCGATCCGGGCGGCAGAGATTATGGAAACGCTGGCGGAGACCTATGCGGCGCAGGGCGATGCGGCGCGGGCCGAGCGGCTGCGGGCGGATGCGCGCGAGTTGCGGAAAAAGTGAGCAGGGCGGGCGGGGTAAAACTATTTTTGTTTTCGATGATACCGGCCGGCCGGTGAATTTCGCAGATATGGGTGAACTCCCTTCACCCATGCGCGCTCTCACCACTAAGAAAATCATCGGTCTCACTCTCGCCTTCGGGCTTCTCGCCGCGGTGCTCCTCTACAAACAAGCCTGGCGCATCCCGGTCGTGCAGGACCTGCGCGATTCGCGGCTGTTTTTTGCGCTCGCGATTTTGGCGATGCCGCTCGCGGGTGTGCTGCTGGGCTTCGCGCGCTGCGCGCCGTGGCGCACGGTGGCGAAGGCGCTCGCGATTTGCGTCGGCCTCAGTGCGCCGGTCTACGGGTTGACCGGCTCGCTGGATCGCGTCCGGAGCTCCAGTCGGGACAAGGCCGTGCTGTGCAATCTCCGCCAGCTCGCGGCGGCGGCGGACCAGTATTTTTTGGAGAACAACGCGAAGATCGTGAACTACGACGACTTGGTTGGACCGAAAAACTACATCAAGGCGCTCAACGTGGTCGCGGGCGAAGATTACCGCGGTAGTTTTCCGCTGCGCCAGGAGGGGATCGTCAGCGCCGAGTTTCCGGACGGCCGGCTGATGAACTACAACATGGGCTACGATTTTCCCGGTTACAAAAACGTCTACGAGCACGGAGAAGTCGTGCCCTGGCGCACCACGGGCCGGCCGACGACGGCGGTGCCGGATACGAACTCGGAGACCACGAGCAAGGCGCGGGTCGTCGTCGCGCCGGGTGCACCGGCCTTGAGTGCGGCAGCGCTCGCGGGCACCCGCAGTTCGGCTCCCCACGCGGTGCGTCGCGGCACGATGTGCGCGAGCTGCCATGCCAAGAAGAGCTGAGTCCGGAAATCTTTCCTCGATGAAAACGACGGCGCTGTGGTCGGCGTTGGGTTTCCTGGTCTACGGACTCGCGGTCTTCGCTTTGTTTTTCGGCGCGCGGCGGTCGGCTCTTACCTCCGCGCCCACCGCGCCGGCGCTACGGTCGGCGCCGCGTTGAGCGGACGCTCACCTGAAGCCGGCGAACTGCAGGTCGACGGCGGTGGGGCGGGTGGGCTCGATGGAAGGCTCGGAAGGAAACGGATTGGCCGAGGCGAGGGACGAGGTGCGCGGGCGGAAAATGGCGTTGGGCTCGGGGACGGGCGTGATGGTGACGCAGCCGTCTCCGATCTGGATCCCGGGGAGATTGGTTTGGTTTTTGCCGGCGTTGAACGAGCCGCCGCCACCGGCATCGGGGCCCGCTTGGGTGCCGCCACCGCCGCCGCTGAAACCGCCGCCGCCGCCGCTGCCGTGACCGAGGAAGGAGCCGCCACCGCCGCCGCCGAAGCCGCCGGAGCCACCCTGATTGCAGCAGTAGTCGGCCCCGGTGCCCCCCTGCCATTGGCTGCCACCGAAGCAGAGCGTGGGGGTCGAACCGACTTCACCGCCGCTGCGCCAGCCCGTGCCGCCACCGCCGCTGTAGCGGAAGTTGCCGGCGTCGCTGGCCCCGCCGCGGCCGTTGCGACCACCGGGCACGGCACCGCGGCCGCCGTCTAGCGTGACGACGCCATCACCGCCCCCGCCGCCGCCCCCGCCGCCGGCGGCGAGGAGAGGTTTGTCGGGCAGGGGCCAGGCGGCGGTGCCCTTCCATACAAAGGAGCCGCCGCCCCCGCCACCGGCGGGCTGGTGCGGGGTGGTGCCGGCAGTGCCTTGCCGGCCGACGACGATTTTGAGGGATTCGCCGGCCTCGAGTTGGAAGGTGCCGCGCACGCGGGCGCCCTTGCCGCCGGGGCCGCCGCCCGCGCCGCCCTGGGCGCCGGAGGCTTCGATGACGTAGCTGCCGGTGGCAGGGGCGATAAAGGTCTGAATTTGGCCGGTGGCGGAGAAAATGACGGAGGTGGAGCTCATGGCGGTGGTGGTGCGGGCGGCGGTGGGACGGAGGGAAGAGTGGGTGACGGGAAGGGCCGTCGTAGTCCCCATGCGCGGTTCCGGCCGAAAAGGGGCCACGGAGCACAAAAAAACCGGCGCCCGCAGAGCGGGAGCCGGTGGAAAAGAAGCCGGGAGGCGGTTCAGTTTTCGACGTCGGTCTCGATGCCGGGATCGATCAGGCCGAGCTGCCCCTGCTGGGTCTCCTGAATGACAAGGTCGTAGGTGAAGGTCGTGGTGCCATCCGTGGAGGGGGCGACATCGGTGACGCACATGGTCGAGCCACTGGTGCTGCGTTGAATGTCGACGTGCGGGAACTGGCCGCGACCGACGTGTCCGGGTGTTCCTTTCAAGGCCACGCCGATCAGCACGTAGGCGGAACCGGTGAGGGAAAATACCACGTGCACTTTCTGTCCCTTGGAGGCGGAAATCGTGAGCTTGTTGTTGCTGAAGGAGAATATGCCGGTGGGCGTGGCGCCCTGCATCACGAGGTTGAAGGTGATCTTACCGCTGCCGATCGGAGCGAACTGCGAGATCGTTACGGCGAGCGTCGCCGTGGGCGTATCGTTGCCGGCAGCGGTGGAAGGCGGAGTGGAGGACTGATTCATGGATTGCGGTTGGGACTGAGGGTTGAAGATGCGGTTTCCAAGGTGGAAACCGCCAAAGGGTCGGGGGCGCGATAGCCGATGGCGCGCAGGCGTTCGGCGAGCGGGCGGGCGGCGGCGAGCTCGCCGCGCAGCACATAGGCTTGGACGGCGGGATCGAGGAAACGCCAGTCGCGGGTGGCGTCGAGGCGGGGTTGGAGGGCTTCGAGCGCCGCAGTCCAGTGGCGCCGAGCCTCGTCGTCACGGCCCTCGCGGTGGGCGATGCGGCCGGCGAGGACGCAGGCCTGGGCGAACTCGGCGAGCACGAGGTCATCGGCGCGGGATTCGCGTAGGATTTGCGCGCCGATAGTGAGCGCGGACTCGATGGCCACACGGGCGTCGGGCCGGACAGCGGCGAAGCGGCGCCGTGCCTCGAGCAGCCACGCGTAGGCAAGGCGGCCGGTGAAGATTCGCGACGACGGCTCGGCGGCGACGAGGGCGGCGAGCCGCTCACGGGCCTCGTCGAGCAGTGGGCCGGCTGTGGCAGCATCAGTGTGAAGGGCGACGGCGACCTGGCGCAGGCGGCGGGCGAGGGCTCGCAAGTTGCGCTGCTGGTTCTTCGTATCTTCGGCGAGCAGGGTGTCGAGGAGTTGGCCGCCGCGTTCATAGCCGGCGACGGCCTCGGTGGCGCGTCCGGTGACTGCGTAGAGATTGGCTACGGCGAGAATGCTCTCCGCGAGTTTTTCGCGCCAGCGGGCGTTGGCAGGCTCCGCGGCGGCCAGCGCTGCGACACGGGTGGACATGTCGGAAAAACGGGCGATGGCCTCGGTGAGCTGGCCGTCGCGTTCGGCGACCAAGCCGAGCCACGACGCGTTATCGGCGAGGCGGAAGCGGAGGGTGGCGTCGTCCGGTTGCGCAGCGATCAGGGCTTCGAGCGTGGGTTGTTCGGCGAGAAAGCCGGCCCGCGCGGAGGCGAGTTGACCGCGATCGTAGTCGAGCACCGCGAGATTGTGATGGCCGTAGACCAGTTCGCTCTGGGCCCGGGGTTTCGTGCCTTCGAGGGCGGTGAGGGCGGCGGTGGAGTCGCGGTAGCGCACGAGCCACTCGCGCGAGAGCGTAAAATCGCCGCGGCGGCGGGCGATGAAGCCGCGCCAGTATTCGGCCTGGGCGCGTTCGAAGAGCATGTCGCCGTCGCGCGGGTGGCGGGCGGCGAGGGCGGCGGCGCGCTCGTAGGCGGTGGCGAAGGCGGCGTCGGCTTCGGGGTAGCGAGCCTGGTCGAGGCGCGTTTCGCCGATCTGGGTGAGGGCCTTGGCCTGGCGAGCGAGAGCGGTGTCGGTGAGGTCGCGGGAGTCGAGCGAGCGGAAATACTCCATCGCTTTCTCACCGACGCTGTCGAGGAGCGTGAGGCGGCCGATCTTCTTCAGCTCGGTGCGGAAATCGCCGAGCATGAACGTGAGCAGAGCCTCGGCCTGTTCCTGGCGGCGCTGGGCGTCGGTGCGGGCGACGGCTTCGGCGCGGCTGGCGCGGGTGGCGATCACGGCCTGGCGCACGCTGACGACGGTGGCGACGACGAGGGCGACGGTGACGATGGCGGCGCTGGCGCAAGCGACACGGTTGCGAGCGACGAAGCGTTGGAGGCGGTAGAGTTTGTCCGGCGGGCGCGCGGTGACGGGCTCGGAGCGGAGATGGCGGCGGACGTCGTCGGCGAGTTCGTGGGCGGTGCTGTAGCGGCGCTCACGGTCCTTCTCGAGGCAGCGCATGACGATCCAGTCGAGATCGCCGCAGAGGGCGGCGCGGAGCTTGGTGGGGGCGGAGCCGCGGTGGCGGGCGATGGTGTCGCGGTCGGCGCCGGACAGCGTGGACAACCGCGTGGACGGGCGCGGCGGATCGACCTCGCGGATGATGCGGCGGATCTCGCCGATGCCGGCGCGCACGAGGGATTTCGGGTCGTAGGGCGGGAGCCCGGTGAGCAGCTCGTAGAGAAGGACGCCGAGCGAGTAGACGTCGCTGCGGGTATCGATATCGAGGTCGCGCAACTCGGCCTGCTCGGGGCTCATGTAGGCGGGCGTGCCGATGAACTGGTCGAACCCGGTTACGAGCGTCTGCTCGGTGAGCCGGCCGGAGGTGGCCTTGGCGATGCCGAAATCGATGACCTTGGGCGCGGGCTGGCCGTCGTGGAGGGCGACGAGGATGTTGGACGGCTTCAGGTCGCGGTGGATGATGCCCTTGTGGTGGGCGTGCTGGAGGGCCGAGCAGACGCGGGCAAAGAGCCAGAGCCGCTGGTCCATCGAGAGGTTGTGCTCGTCGCAGAATTTCGTGATCGGCAGGCCGTCGACGAACTCCATCACGAAGAACGGGCGACCGGTCGCGGTGGAGCCGGCGTCGAACACCCGCGCGATATCCGGGTGGTCCATCAT
>CANGHW010000196.1 GCA_947453695.1 Opitutia bacterium | reverse complement strand
GGCCGCAGCGCTCCTGAGTGAAGGACGTCATGACCTGGCCGGCGCGGGGGATGAGGCCGCGGGAGGGAGCGAGACCGACGATCGAGTTGTTGGAAGTGGGATTGCGGATCGAGACGCCGGTCTCGCTGCCGAGTCCGACTTGGGCGAATGCGGCGGCGAGGGAGGCGCCAGTGCCACCGGAAGAACCGCCGGGCGTGAGGGCGGGGTTGTAGGGATTGAGCGTGCGACCGAGGACGGTGCTCTGGTCGCCGGGCTGAGGGACGCCAAACCAGTCGTCCATGTTGACCTTGGCGAGGATGATGGCGCCGGCCTCGCGGAGACGTTTCACGACGGTGGCGTCGTAGAGTGGACGGGAATTTTTGAGGGGCAGGAAACCCGCGGACGTGGGCAGGTCTTTGGTGTCGTAGAGGTCTTTCAGGACGACCGGAATGCCGTGCAGGGGGCTGCGGACTTTTCCGGACTTGCGCTCGGCATCGAGGGCACGCGCGGTGGTGAGGGCCTCGGCGTTGAGCGTAATGATCGCATTGATCTTTGGGCCCGCTTGGTCGTAGGCAGCGATGCGATTCAGGTAGAGCTGGGTGAGTTTCTCCGACGTGATTGCGCCGGCCGACATCGCGGCTTGGAGGTCGGCGACGGTGGCAGTGGTGAGGCTCAACTCCGCCGAGTTGAGAATGCCCAATGCCCAATGACTAATGACGAATGTGCTGAAGATTAAGCGGAGTGGGCGGAAGAGGCGCGGCATCGCGGTGAGAGCGGAGGAGAAAGGGGAAAGAGAAAGGGGGAAGAGAAAGTTACGGATCAGTAGGTGAACGTCTCTCCGGGTAGGGCCGGGGTCGTTGACGGGGCGACGCGGTGGTGGGTGGCTTGCTCGTAGGCGTAGGCGTAGCCGAGGAGTTTCGGTTCGCTGAAGGCGGGGCCGAAGAAGGAGATCGTGACGGGCATCTTTTCCTTCGTGAGGCCCGCGGGGACGATCACGTCGGGGAACTGCGTGACATTCGCTATGCTGGTGAGCGAAGGCGTGCTGACGCGGTCGACGATGTTGGGCGTCTCCGGATTGATGAGCTCGGGCTGGCGGGAGCGCGTGGGGTAGACGAGCGCGGCAACCTGGTTGGCCTCGAGTAGGCCGAGGACGGCGCCGCGCACGGCGAGCATGCCGTGCTCTTTCGCGGAGGTGTATGCGATACCACTCGTGGGAGGGCCGTCGGCAAAGCGCTTGAAGCGGGTGAAGACACTGGGGTGCGGGAAGAATTTTCCGTTGGCCTCGGTCAGTTTCATGCCCTGCTCGCCCAGTTCACCGACGGACTTTGGAAAGCCGGGGCGCAAGGTGGAGAGGTAGTCGGCGTAGTTTTGTTTCACCTCGGCGACGCGCATGGGCTCCATGACGTTGGCGCGGTTGTTGAGGGCGACGGCGGGATAGTGGAGGTCGTCGACGAGGATGGCGCCGAGGCTGCGGAGTTCTGCGAGGGCTTCGTTGAACACGCGGAGGACTTCGGGATCGGTGTCAGAATAGTCGCGAATCACGCCGAGGCGGACGCCCTTGAGCGCGTCTTTTTTGAGGAACGGCGTGTAGTCAGTGTAGAAGAGTCCGGCGCTGGTGCGGGTGAGGGGATCGCGGGGATCGACGCCGGTCATGAAACCAAGGGAGAGCGCGACGTCGGCGACGGTGCGGGCCATGGGACCGCCGGTGTCGAAACTGAGCGTGCAGGGGACGATGCCGGTGCGGGAGGTGAGGCCGTTGGTGGGCTTGAGGCCGACGACGCCGTTGGCGGAGCTGGGACCGCGAATGGAGCCACCGGTGTCGGTGCCGAGACCGAGCGGGGCGAACCACGCGGCGAGACCGGCGCCGGTGCCGCCAGAGGAGCCGGCGGGATGACGGCGGGGATCGTGGGGATTGCGTGTCTGGCCGCCCCGGGAGCTGTAGCCGACGCCGCCGTGGGCGAATTCGTCGAGATTGGTCTTCGCGAGAATGATGATGCCGGCGTCGCGGAGCTGCTTGATCATCGGCGCATCGGCGTAGGGCACGGATTCGGCGAGGAGAAACGTGCCCCCACTGGTCGGAAGATCGTAGGTGTCGAAGTTGTCCTTCACGAGAACCGGAATGCCGTGGAGGGGAGTGCGGCGACCCTTGGCCTTGAACTCGGCGTCGAGGGCGCGGGCGGTCTCGATGGCTTTCGGGTTGAGCGTGATGACCGTATTGATCGCGGGGCCTTGTTTGTCGTAGGCGGCGACGCGTGCGAGGCAGAGGGTGACGAGCTTTTCGTAGGTCAGGGCCCCGGCATCGACGGCGGCCTGGATGTCAGCGATCGACGCAGTTTCGAGATTGAAGGTCGCAGCGCGGAGGGGAGCGGCGATGAGCCCGCAGAGGAGGAGTGAGCAGGCAAGTCGGCGGATGGTCGGCATGGAGAAGGCGTGGAACGGGAGACGGAACTGGACGGATCAGTAGTCGAAGGACTCGCCGGGGAGGGCGGGCGTGTTGACGGGAGAGCGGAGCGCGCGGGTCGCCTGTTCGTAGGCGTAGCCGAGCGCGAGGAGCTTGGGCTCGCTCCACGCGGGGCCGAAGAAACTGATGCCGACCGGGAGCCCGTTGGTGGTGAAGCCGGCTGGGATGATTAGATCGGGGAAGCCAGTGAGGTTGGCGAAATTCGTTGGGGAGTTGGTCGTCGCGGCGAGGGCGGCGGGGAGTTCTTCGCCGATCTTCTGTGGGCGCCGCGGGCTCGTCGGATAAACGATGGCGTCGAGTTTGTTCGACGTGATGACAGCGGTGATTGAGTCGCGGACGAAGGCGAGTCCGTGAGTGGCAGCGGCGAGGTAAGCAGGGTCGGTGAGCGGTGGGGATTTCGCTTCCTGACGATAGAGGGCGAGGCGGCCGTGGTTGGGGAAAACGCCGTTGGTGGGTGCAGTGATTTTCTCGGAGAGCGCGAGGATGTCGGCGTGGGTCTTCGGGAAGCCGGGCTTGAGCGTCGCTAGGTAGTCCTGAACCTGCCACTTGAACTCGGGGCGGCGGATGGCGTTGTAGAGATCGGTGCGGAGCTTGAGGACGGCGTCGGGGTATTTGACGTCGACGAGCGTGGCGCCGGCGGCCTTCAGTGCGCTCAAGGCCGACTCGATGATGGTGTCGACCTCGGTGTCCTGGCCGAAGAAATCGCGGGCGACGCCGATGCGGGCGCCCTTGAGCGCGCCGGCGTCGAGAAACTTGGTGTAGTCGGGGACAGTTTTTCCAGCGCTGCGCTTGGTGGCGTCGTCGCGGGGATCAACGCCGGTCGTGACGTTGAGGGAGACGGCGATGTCGGCCACCGAGCGGGCCATGGGGCCGCCGGTGTCGAAACTGAGGGCGAGCGGAATAATGCCGGCGCGGCTGGTGAGGCCCTGGGTGGGCTTGAGGCCGACGATGCCGTTGCTGGTAGATGGGCCGCGGATGGAGCCGCCGGTGTCGGTGCCGTAACCGAGCGGGGAATACGCGGCAGCGATGGCGACGCCGGTGCCGCCAGAAGAGCCGGCGGGCGAGTAGGTGAGGGCGTGGGGATTGAGCGACTGGCCGCCGAGGGAACTCATGGCGCCGCCGCTGGCGAATTCGGAGAGGTTGACCTTCGCGAGGATGATCGCGCCGGCGGCGCGGAGCTGGGCGGTCATCGTGGCGTCGCGCGGCGGGGTGGAACCTTTCAGACCGTAGAATCCGCCGGTTGTCGGGAGATCGAAGGTATCGAAGTTATCTTTCAGGACGACGGGGATGCCGTGGAGCGGGCCGCGGGATTTGCCGGCCTTGCGCTCGGCGTCGAGGGCGCGCGCTTCGTCGAGGGCCTTGGGATTGAGGGTGATGACGGCGTTGAGCTTCGGGCCGGCGTGATCGTAGGCGGCGATGCGCGCGAGGCAGAGTTGCGTGAGCTTTTCCGACGAGAGCGCGCCAGCGGCGACGGCGGCTTGGATGTCGGCGATGGACGCGGTGGCGAAGTCGAAGTGGGCGGCGCGCGCGGTCGCGGGAGCGACCGCGAGAAGGACCGGGAGAATGACTAATGACCAATGTCTAATGCCTAACGAACGGAGCTTTGAGGTGAAGGGGGAGGGAAGGGTGAAGCGGCGCATGGAAGATGGAAAACGAGGACGTTTAGTAGGTGACCGTGTCGCCGGGGAGTTTGGGCGTCGTGGGCGGGAGGACGCGGACGGGGCCGGCGGTGGCTTCGTAGCCGCTCGCGAGTTTGAGGAGCGTGGGCTCGCTCCACGGACGGCCGAGGATCTCGAGGCCGACGGGATTGCCATCGGCCAGGAGGCCCATGGGGACGACGAGAGCGGGGAGGCCGGTGAGCGGGCTGAGTTGAATCGTATCGCTGTAAACCGTGGGCGGCGTGGGGCCGCCGAGGAGCATGGCGCGGCGGAGGCGGTGCGGGTAGATCAGCGCGTCGAGTTGGTATTTATCGAGGAGATCGATTACGGCTTGGCGGAGGGCGGCTTTGCCAGCGAGCGTGGCGCGGTATTCCGGGTCACGGTCGAGATCGAGTGGCTTCTCGAGGGAAGCACGGTCGGCGGGGCGCATGGGGACGCCGGGGTGATCGAGGAGGAGCTGGGCGGCGTTCTTGAACGGGTAGGATGGACCTTGGCGCGCGAGGTAGTGGTTGATCGCGTGGACACGTTCGTAGCGGCTGGGAAGGGAATTGGAGACGGCGTATTGTTTGACGTCGAAGCCGAGGGCGACCGGATCGATGACCTTGGCACCGGCGGTGCCGAAGCGGGCAATGGTGGCCTTGGCGAGGGCGACGACATCGGCTTCGACGGGGCCGAAGTCCCAAGCTTCTTTCAGGACGCCGACGCGGGCGCCCTTGAGGCCGTTTTTGTCGAGAAAGGAAACGTAGGATTTTTCCGGCATCTGACCGAGGCTCTGGGCGGTCCAGAGATCGAAGGAGTCGAAGCCGGCGATGACGTCGAGGGTGGCGGCGAGATCGTAGGTGTTACGCGCCATGGGGCCGCCGCGCTCGCCGGTGACGTAGCTCCACATCTGGCCGTCGCGGGAGATGAGGCCGGACGTGGAAGCGAGACCGTAGAGATTGCCGTCGGCGGTGGGCGTGCGGATGGAGAAACCGGTTTCGCTGCCGAGGCCGATGGTGCCGAAGACGGCGGCCATGGCAGCGCTGGTGCCGGAGCTGGACCAGCCCGGCGTGCGCTTGAGGTCGTAGGGATTGAGGGTGTTGCCGCCGAGGGTGGAGGCGGCGACGGCGGCGGGGGCGGCATACCAGTCGGACTGGTTGGTCTTACCGAGTATGATGACGCCGGCCTCGCGGAGCTTTTTGACGATGAAGGCGTCCTTGGTGGGCTTGACGTCTTTCAGGACGATGTAGCCGCCGGTGGTGGGGAGATCGACGGTGTCGAAGACATCTTTTACGACGGCGGCGGTGCCGTGGAGCGGGCCGCGGGACTTGCCGGCTTTTCGCTCGGCGTCGAGGGCGCGGGCCTCTTCGGCGGCGCGGGGATTAAGCGTGAGAAACGCGGCGAGTTTCGGGCCGGCCTTATCGTAAGCGGAGATGCGTGCGAGGTAGAGACCGACGAGTTTTTCAGACGTGAGGGCGCCGGAGGCGAAGGCGGCCTGGAGATCGGCGGCGGTGGCGGTGGTGACGTCTAACGTGGTGCCGCGGGCGGGAGCGGAGAGGAGAAGGCCCAAGGCCCAAGCGCCAAGGACCACGGAGCGGAGAGGAATGACCAATGACCAATGTCTAATGACTAGTGAACGGAGGATGGGGCGGAGAGGGCTGAGCATGGTGGGTGCGGAGGGAAGGGAGCTAGCGATCAGTAGGTGATGGTTTCGCCGGGGAGGGCGGGGGTGGTTTTCGGGAGGGCGCGGACGGGGCCGGCGGCGGCTTCGTAGCCGCTCGCGATTTTGATCAGCGTGGGCTCGCTCCAGGGGCGGCCGAGGATTTCGAGGCCGACGGGATTGCCGTCGGGCGTGAAGCCCATGGGGACGACAAGCGCGGGGAGTCCGGTGAGCGGGCTGAGTTGGTTGGCGTCGTATTTGCGCTCGGGATCTTCGCGCGGGCCGAGCTTGAGGGCCTTGCTCAACTTGTGCGGGTAGATGAGCGCATCGAGGGCGTATTTGTCCATGAGCGCGATGACGGCGGCGCGCAGAGCGGCTTTGCCGGCGAGCGTGGCGCGGTATTCAGGATCGCGGTTGAGGTCGACGGGGTTGGCGATCGCGGCGGCATCGGCGGGGCGGCCGGGAACGCCGGGATGATTGAGCAGCAACTGCGCGGGGGTCTTGAACGGGTAGGACGGACCCTGGCGCGCGAGATAGTGGGCGATGGCGGGGATGCGTTCGAAGCGGCTCGGAAAACTGTTCGACGCGAGGACCTGCGGGAGATCGAGGCCGAGGGAAACGGGATCGACGATCTTCGCGCCGGAAGTGGCGAAGACGGCGATGGATTTCTTCGCGAGCGCGATGACGTCGGGGTCGGGCGCGGGATTCTTGAAATCCCAGCCCTCTTTGAGGACACCGACGCGGGCGCCCTTGAGGCCGTTTTTGTCGAGGAAGGAGGCGTAGCTCTGCAGCGGCATTTGGCCGAGACTCTGGCCGGTCCAGAGATCGAACGTGTCGAAGCCGGCGATGACATCGAGGACGGCGCAGAGATCGGCCATGCTGCGCGCGAGGGGGCCGCAACGCTCGCCAGTGATGTAGCTCCACATCTGGCCGTCGCGGGAGATGAGGCCGGAGGTGGAGGCGAGACCGTAGAGATTGCTGTCGCTCGTGGGCGTGCGGACGGAGAAGCCGGTTTCGCTGCCGAGACCCGCGGCGCCGAAGACGGCGGCGACGGCGGCGCCGGTGCCGGAGCTGGACCAGCCGGGCGTGCGCGTGAGGTCGTAGGGATTGAGGGTGTTGCCGCCGAGGGTGGAGGCGGCGACGTTGGCGGGCTGGCCATACCAGTCGGACTGGTTGAGCTTCGCGAGGATGATGGCGCCGGCGTCGCGGAGTTTTTTGATGACGAAGGCGTCCTGCGTGGGCTTCACGCCCTTGAGCGGCAGGTAGCCGCCGGTGGTGGGCATGTCGGCAGTGTCGTAGACGTCTTTGACGACGATCGGAACGCCGTGGAGAGGGCCGCGGGATTTGCCGGCCTTGAGCTCGGCATCAAGCGCGCGGGCCTCGGCGAGGGCGTTGGGATTGAGGAAGAGAACGGAGGCGAGCTTTGGGCCGGCCTGATCGTAGGCGGCGATGCGCGCGAGGTAGAGCGAGGTGAGTTTCTCCGAGGTGAGCTTGCCGGAGGTGATCGCGGTGTGCAGCTCGGTGATCGTCGCAGTGGAGAGGCTCAACTCTGCTGAGTTGAGAATGACCAATGACCAATGACTAATGACTAAGGTGCAGAGGGCGAGGCGGAGACGGGAGAGCATGGGCGGTGCGGGGAGAGAAAGAGGAAATCAGTAGTCGAAGGACTCGCCGGGGAGGGCGGGGGTGCGCGGGGCTGGGCGGCGGTGGTGAGTCGCGGCTTCGTAGCCGGAGGCGATTTTGATCATCGTCGGCTCGGTGAACGGCAGGCCGAGAAACTGAACGCCGAAGGGCATCCCGTCGGAAGGGAAGAAGCCGCCGGGGACAATCATCGTCGGAAAGCCCGTCGAAGAGGCGATGTGGTTGCGGACCTCGAAATTGCGCCAGCTGCCGGGGAGGGGCTTGGTGATGTCGTCGGGCTGGGCGGTGCGATACGGGAGCACGAGGACATCGAGTCGGTATTGTTCCATAACGCGGCGGAGGGCGTCGCGCATGAGGGCCTGAGTCTTGTAGACCGAGGCGAGGGCGGGGTGGCGGTCGAGGGAGCCGCGGAGTTTGGCGGTGGCGATGATCTCGGGTTTCACGAGGTCGCCGCCCTTGGCGATCATCTCCTCGACGCTGCGGATCGGGGCGTCGGCCGGGAGGCCGGCGAGATACTTATCGATGGCTGCGGCGCGCTCGTAATCGGCGGTGTCGGCGTCAGGGAGCAGTTTGAAAAGATCGAGGCCGGTGAGAACGGGATCGACGACGAGGGCACCGGCGGACTTCAGGTCGGCGAGGGCTTTTTCCATGAGGGCGAGGCCCTCGGCGTGGAGCGGACCGGTGTGAAACATTTCGCGGAGCACGCCGATGCGCACGCCCTTCAAACCATCGCGCGCGATGAACGAGGTGTAAGGCCGGTCGGGCAAACGGCCGACGCTCTCCTGGGTGGGCAGATCGGCAGCATCGTAGCCAGCGATCACTCCAAGGACGGTGGCGCAGTCGTAGACGGAGCGACCCATCGGGCCGCCGTTTTCCTGAGCCGGGGAGCTCCACATCATGCCGGTGCGGGAGACGAGGCCGTGCGTGGTGGAGAATCCGACGAGGTTATTGAGCGTGCTCGGGACGATGATGGAGCCCGTGGTGTCGGAACCGAGCCCGACGGTCGCGAACCAAGCGGCCATGGCGGCCCCCGTGCCGGAGCTGGAGCCGCCGCCGGCTTTTTGCGGATTGTAGGGGCTGATGACGCGGCCCTTGAGGGTGCCGCCGCCGTTTTGCCCGACGCCATACCAGTCGGATTGGTTAAGCTTGCCGAGGATGATGGCGCCGGCGGCGCGGAGACGGGCGATGACGAAGGAGTCGCGCGACGGCTGCGACGTGGCCATCGGCTTGAAGTTGCCCGAGGTGGGCATGTCAAAGGTGTCGAAGACGTCTTTGACGAGAATCGGGATGCCGTGGAGCGGGGAGCGCCGGCCGGTGGTTTTCCGTTCGACGTCGAGGGCGCGGGCGGTGTCGAGCGCCTTCGCGTTGAGGGTGATGATCGTGTTGAGCTTGGGCCCTTGCTGATCGTAGGCGGCGATGCGCGCGAGGTAGAGCGAGACGAGCTTCTCCGAGGACAGGGCGCCGGCGTCGACGGCGGCGTTGATGTCAGCGATGGTCGCGGTGGAGAGGTCGAAGCGGGCGGCGCGCGCCGTCGCGGGGACGACGGCGAGAAGGACCAACGACCAAGGCCCAATGACCAAGGCGCGGAGGGCGAGACGGAAGAGGCGCATCATGGAAATGGGACGAGAGAACGATCAGTAGGTGAGGGTTTCGCCGGGCAAAGCGGGGGTGCGGGCGGGGGCGCGGCGGTGTGGAGCGACGGCTTCGAAGCCGCTCGCGAGCATGATGAGCGTGGGCTCGCTCCAGGCGCGGCCGAGGAACTGGACGCCGAACGGCATGCCGTCAGAGGCGAAGAAGCCGCCGGAGACGACGATGGTGGGCAGACCGGTGTAGGAAGAGACGGTGTTGCGGGTGTCGGGGCTCTGCGTGGTGGTCATATCGCCGCCGACGGGGTGGCTCACAAACGTGCGGAACGGGAAGTAGAGGGCGTCGAGTTGGAGACGGTCCATCAGTGCCACGAGGGCGTCGCGCAGGGCGTCCTGTTGGCGGTAGGTG
>CANGHW010000195.1 GCA_947453695.1 Opitutia bacterium | reverse complement strand
ATCCGTGAATGTTTTAGGATAGATGGCGCCAGTGAACAACAGCGGGGCGTCGGGCACCCGCACGGCGGCGGCCACGCCTCCCGGCTGTGGGGCGGCGACACGTTTGAACTCGGCCCGACTTGTAGCGGGGGACGGCTGGGCGGCGACGAGGCTGGACATGGCTATAAGCCCAAGGGTGACGAAGCGGAGTTTCACGGGCACAAAATTAGAATTTTCCCCGCACTCCGGCAACAAATCCGATGCCTTGGTTCGTCTTGAAGAACTTCAGGCCATTGAGCGCCACATCCGTGCGGGCGGCTTCATCGGTGATGTTGGCGGCGTCGAGGAAGACGTCGTAGCGGCGATTGATGCTGTATTGCACCTTCACGTCGTAGATCAGGCGGGCCTCGTTGTAGACATCGATTACTCCCACCGTGCTTTTGTATTTCTCCGCCGTCCAGTTCGCTAGGAACCGCACGTCGAGCCCGCGGTAGCGGAAATTCAGTCCGCCGTTCCCACTGCGCGGCGGAAGATTGCCGAGCTTGTTCGTGGTGGCGGTCGTGCCGAAATTCCCCTCGGTCTCGAGGTAGGTGAAGTTGGCAAACGCTCCGAGCCCCTTGAATACCCCGGGCAGGAAGCTGAACTGCTGCTGGTAACTCGCCTCGATACCGCGCACCCGGGCATCGCCGATGTTCTGGGTCGTCGTCAAGGTGTAGCCCGCATACAGCCCGCTGCCATCGAGGCCCGTCGAAGGCACGGTCGAGGAAAACGTGCGGGAATAGTTGCTGATCTGCTTCTGGAAGACTCCCACGCTAAACAGCCCCACGGGCTCGAAATACTTCTCCACGCTCAGTTCGAAGTTGTCGGTGTGAAATGGCTTTAGGTCCGGATTTCCCATGGTGACCGTGTTGTTCTCGGAGTTCTCCGTGACCGTGGGAATGAGGCTGGCAACCGCCGGACGGGAGATCGCGCGATTGAAACTCGCCCGAAGCAGGAGCGACGAAATGGGCTCGTAAACGAAGTGCAGGCCCGGAAACACATCGCGGTAGTTGCCGACCGAGGTGTTGCGCCGGACGAACGAACGCTGCGCACGGGCCGCATTGGCTGAAACCACGGTCGGGTCTAAGCTCGTGCCGCCGACGCTGTTGCCGCCCCACGTGGCCGTCGTGTTACGGGCCCATGCCGTGCCCTTGGTGTCGGTTTCCTCGAGGCGCGCGCCGCCGAGGATGCGCAGGGCGCCGAATTTCACCGAGGCCTGCACATAGGCGGCGGAGATCTTTTCGGTGAAGGTCGCGTTGCTCGCATTCGACGTCGCGTAGCTGGTGTAAGCGTCCGCCGCGGTCTGTTTCCAATAGCCCGCCGGCACATTCGCCGGATTGGTGGGAAACGGGAACGGTCCGTAACGACCGTCGCCCTGCATGGACAGCAAGTCGGCATAAGGCTTGAGCGAATCGTCGGCCGAATTGATCACGCCATCGGCGCCCGCAAACGTGTAAGTCGCAAAGGTCGTGATCGGGCGCCGCGTATCCTCCGCGTATTTCAGCCCGGACTTCAGGGTCACTGGGACGGAGAACGAAAACTTCTTCGTGAAATCCAGGCGGGCGCTGTAGAGTTCATTCGGCGACTTGTAGGACTGCTTCGACATCGTGCTGAAGTTATAGCTCGCCGGATCGTAGATCGAAGGTCCCGTGGTCTGGCGGAAGATCGGATACCAGGGGTCCTGACCGCGTCGGTCGATTTCGAAGCCGATGCCCGTCGTGCCGATGGTGCGGGCCTGGGCACGGATCCAACCCGGATAGGAAATATCCGCCTTCGAGTAGCTACCGCGCAGGCTCAACGTCCCGGACCGCTGGAATACCTTGAACTCCGCGCCGCCGTTCAGCGTGAAATTGCGCGAGTTCTTGGTGAAGGCGGGCGTCGACTCCAGCACCCCCACGGACGCAGCGTGCGCCAGAAGCGTCGAGTGCTCATAGGTGCTGTCGGCCGTGAAGTTGGCCGCCGTCGCCGCGGGGTTGCCGAATCCCGGGCGGTAGTAGACCTGGTATTGATCGTTGGTGTTATAGGCGAAACGGGCGAAGACGTAGGCGTCTTGGCTGAGCTTGTAGTCGACGCTCAGCCCCGCGTTGCGCGCTTTCGCGGCATAACCGAAGTCGCCCGTGCCGAAGAGCCGGGTGAGTGGATTGGCCCCGGTGGGATTGAGGTAAGTCTGGCTGAAGTTGTAGAGCACACCGCCCGGTCCGATTTCATCCTGGGTCGTGTAGGACACGCGTCGGCCGGCATTGAAGGCGATGCCGAGGTTCCGCTTCCCGCCGAAGACATCGAACGCGTTCGCGTAGGAGAAATTGAGGATGTCGAAATTGTCGGCCTTGTCTTCGAAGGGACTCCCGCTGAAGCCGCGATGCCGCCACATCGTGGCCGCCGTGAAGGTGATTCGCCGACCCGGGATATCGAAGCCCCGGCGGGGGACGAGGTTCACGAAGCCTGCCACGGCGTTGGCATCCTGCTCCGGCTGAGGCGCCTTGATGAGTTCGACCGACTCCAGATTGCCGGTGCCCATTTGCTCAATCTGGTAGTCGCGACTGGCCGAGGTGCCGGTGGAGGTCGCAACGCGCTCGCCATCCACCATCAGCGAAGAGAAACCGGGGCCCATGCCGCGGATGTAGAGCGAACGCACCTCGCTGCCGACGATATCGGTCGAGATACCGGGCAGGCGTTGAATCAATTCCCCGGGATTCGCCGCGGGATTGCCGAACGTATCGGTGGCGGCGACCCACTTCGGATTCTCCGAGAGCCGTTGCGTCTGGATCGCCAGCGCGCTGCCCTCGCGCACGCCGGACACCGCAATGGCGTCCAGTTTGTAGACCGTCGACGTGAGCTGCACGTTGCGCGTCGTCGTCTGTCCCGCCGTGACAGCTACCGAAACCTGGGCCCCATCCAGTCCCGCGTAGCTCACCGCCAGCGTTTGCACGCCCGCCGGTGCCACGAGGGTAAAGGCGCCACCCCGCTCGCTGACTGCGGAGGCGGAAGTGCCCGGGATTTGCACCACCGCGCCGGCCAGCAAATCTCCCGTGGCGAGATTGGAGACTACGCCAGTGATTGTGCCCGACTCCGCGGCGCGCACCGCAGGACCGCATCCCAGGGCGAGTCCGAGGAGCAACGTTGCAGTGGAAAACCAAAACCGCGCGTAGCGAGCGCCGGCGGACAGACGGTGAGTCGACGGATTCATGGGGACGGTCAGTGGGATGTGGTTGGACTGTCCCGGCCGGAAGGCCGGGCGCCGCACGACGAAGGGGGCACCGCTTCGCAGCGTAACCGTTAAGTTACTTCTCAGGCGGGGGTGACAAGCTAAATCCCGCCCCGCGGCCCGTAGGCCCACGAACCCTGCGGCGATTCACCTTGCCACTGCTGTAACCCGCCAGTTACTCGCCCCGCGTGAAACTTCCCCGCTTCTCCCTCGTCGCGCTCGCGCTGTGGATCGCTGCCGCGGCCGTCACCGGGGCCGCTTCGGCCCCTCGTTCCTGGCAAGCCGGCACCGGCCGCGAACTCATCACCCCGCCGGCCGGACTCTGGATGACCGGCTATGCCGTCCGCACCCACCCGGCCGACGGCACCGCGCAGGAGCTTTGGGTCAAGGCGCTCGCCCTCGCCGATCCGGCCGGCCAGCGCGGTGTGCTGCTCACGTTCGACCTCTGCGGTATCACGCGCGAAATCTCCGACACGATTGCCGCCGAGCTCCAGAAGAGCCACGGCCTCCCCCGCAGCGCGGTCATGTTTAACGTGTCGCACACCCACTGCTCGCCCGCCCTCGAAGGCAGCATCGCCGGGCTCCGCATTCTCCCGCCTGACGGCGTCGCGAAATCCGCCGAATACCGAAAACAACTCGAAGTGCGCGCCGTGAAGGCCGCTCGTGCAGCGCTCACCGCCCTCGCTCCGGCTACGATTTCATGGGGCGAAGATCAGGCGACCTTCGGGATCAATCGCCGGGCCAATACCGAGAAGGACGCCCCCGCGCTCCGCGCCGCCGGCCAGCTCAAGGGTCCGTCGGATCCGCGCGTTCCCGTTCTGGCCGTGCGCACGGCTGACGGCGTCCTCCGCGCGTTGTTGGTTTCCTATGCGTGTCACAATACCACGCTCTCTTTCTACCAATGGCACGGCGACTACGCCGGCTGCGCGCAGGCCGAGCTGGAAGTCCGTCATCCCACCGCCACCGTGCTCTTCGCGATTGGTTGCGGCGCGGACATCAATCCCAACCCACGCGGCACGGTGGAACTCGCCGAACAACACGGCAAGGCGCTGGCCGACGCCGCCGACCGCGCCTTGGCCGGCAAGCTTACGACGGTTGAGGGCGTATTTTCCTCCGCCTTCGAAGATGTCACGCTGACCTTCTCCCGGCACCCCACGGACGAGCAGTTGCGCGAAGCCGCGGAGAAACAACAACCCAACCGCGAGATGCACCAAGCCTGGGCCGCTTATGTCACCGCCCAGAAGAAGGCGAAGGGCGAGGCCGTCATGCGTTACGCCTACCCGATTCAGGCGTGGACCATCGGCAATCTTTCCTGGACCGCACTCGGCGGCGAAGTCGTCGTCGACTACGGACTACGTCTGCGCGCCGAGACGCCCGGCAACCTCTGGGTGTTCGGCTACTCCAACGATATCATGGCCTACATCCCCAACGAGCGCATCCTCAAGGAAGGTCGCTACGAGGGTGACACCTCGATGATTCCCTACGGCCGTCCCGGCCCGTGGTCGTCCGGGCTCGAGGAGAAGATTGTCAGCAAGGCCGGCGAACTCATCCGCCGCACCCGCGGCCAGTAATCAGCGGTCGCCGGTTTCGCGGCTGCTCCCGCCTGCCTTGCCGCGCTAGGCGGCGAAGTGCTGCGCGACTTTGCGCACCGCCGCTCCGATCTCGCGGATCAGCGTTTCATTCATCGACTCGTTCACCGTGCAGTGAATGCCCGTGGCGAGAATCGCCTCGGCCTCGGGGCACGCGACCTTCGTGTAGTCCATCGTCGTGAGCCCGAGCTCCTTGATGGGCCAGCGCCCGGCGAAGAAACCGTGTTTTTGGAAATAGGGCAGCTTGTAGACGGGGACGGGGATATAGCCCGCCGAGCACGGCGCCCCCTCGGCCCGCAACGCCTCGGCAAACTCCGCCCGGGTGCACTTCAGCCGGTCGAGCCGCAGCCGAAAATAGAAGAACCAAAAAGTGCTCCGGTCCTCGGCGTGCAGTTCCGGCAGGATCACTCCCGGCGCCCCCGCGATTTCCGCCGCGAGGAGTCCACCCAGGGCCGCCCGCTTGGCCGCGAGCGCCTCCAGCCGTTGTAATTGCACCGCACCAAAGCCCGCCTGCAATTCGCTCATCCGATAGTTCGAAGCGAGCACGTCGGTCTTGTCCCAGGTGTAGCCGGGCAGCATCCGATCGTTGCCCTTATCGGCAAACTTCAGCAACGCCGGGCCGATGCGCGGGTCGCTCGAGGCCACCACGCCGCCATCGCCCGCGCCGATGTGCTTCGAGTTCATCAACGAGAAACACGCCACGTGCCCCACTGTCCCAATGGGCTGGCCGCGGTATTTCGCGCCCCACGCCTGTGCACAGTCTTCGATCAACACCAGTTGGTGGCGATCCGCGAGCGCCCGCAGCGGTGCGAGGTCACAGGGCGTGCCCGCGAGGTGCACCGCGATGATGGCTTTCGTCCGCGGGGTGATCGCGCGTTCGACGGACTTCAGGTCCAGATTGTAGGTCGCCGCTCCGAGATCAGCGAAGACCGGGACGCCTTGTTGAAACAACACGCCGGTAATCGTGCCGATATCGGTGATGGGCGTCGTGATCACTTCGTCCCCGGGCCCGATGCCCGCCGCCGCCACCGCGATGTGCACGGCCGCCGTGCCCGATGAACAGGTCACCACGTGTTCGCGCGGGCACACCTGCTTGAAGCGTTCGATGAAGAGTGCGGTTTGCTTGTTCGCGCCGCGTCCCTGCCAATAGAAGAGCGACGCTTGGTCGACCGCCGCGCTCATCTGATCCTTTTCGCGTTGGTCCCATCGCACCCACGCCCCGGCCTTGCTCCGCACTGCTTTGGGGCCGCCCTGTTTGGCGAGTTTCTCGCCCGGCGCTCCGGGCGCCGGCTCGGCTGCCGCGAGGGCCGCCGGCAACTGCGTGGCGACGAGGGCCGCCGTCTGCGTCGCAATAAACGCTCGGCGCGTCTGGGAGGAACCGTCGCGCGTGGTAACCGATTGGTCCATTGCCCCACCGTGCGCCACCGCCGCCCTCGCTGTAAAGCGTGGAAATCAATCCCGCACCCGGCCCGCTGGCCATGCACTCAATACGCCGTCGCCGGCGGCCGCACCACCTGCCACAGCGTGCGCACGGTGATCTGCACATCGAGCCACAAGGACCAGTGAGTGATGTAATGCACGTCCCAATAGACGCGCCGTCGCAGCATCTCCTGTTCGAGGATCTCCCCGCGGTAGCCGAGGCTTTGCGCGAGGCCCGTGATGCCGGGTTTCACCAGATGCCGTGTGCGATAGCCCGAGGCCTGCCGGCGAAACTCTTCGTCCAGCTCGGGCATATACGGCCGCGGGCCCACGATACTCATCTCGCCGCACAGCACGTTCCAGAACTGGGGAAACTCATCCAAACTGTGCCGCCGCAGAAACCGTCCGAAGGGGAAAATCCGCGCGTCCTCCGCCTGCGCTTGCCGCGCCTCCTCCACCTCGGTTGCCGGCTCCGCATACATCGAGCGAAACTTCAGCATGCGAAAGCCCCCGCCTTGTTGCCCGCGGCGTTCGCGCACGTGAAACAGTGCACCCGGCGCCTGCCGTCGTTGCATCACCGCCACCCACGCGCAGAGCGCCGGCAGCACGAGCACGACCACCGGCAGCGCCAGCACCACGTCGAAGGCGCGTTTGACGAGGCGGTTCAGCGGATCCTCCAGCGGCTCTTCCTGCAGGGTGTAAAAGTGCCGCCCTTCTTCCATGGTGGGCACGAGCGGACGCGTGTAGCGCTCGGGGAGATTATTGTGGATGAGCAACCGGCAACCGCGGTCGTGACAAATATCAATCACCGCGCGCGCCTCGTCATCGTTCGCCGGCAGCTCCAACAGGATGACCTGGCCTACCATCCGCTCGTCCAGCACCCGGGCGAGGTCGCTCACGCGGCCGAGGAGGGGCGTCGAGAGCGCCGGCGCGCCTTCGGCCGACACCTCATCGGACAGCAATCCCACGGGATGAATGCCCAGCGGTTCTTTATGGGTGATCCACTCATCCAGCTTGGCCAGCGAGGCGGCCCGCCCGACGAACAACGTCGGCAAGCGATGCCCGCGTTGAAACACGAGCCGGGCCAGCGCCGGCGGCAGCCATGCGTTGAGTAGGGTTAGCCCGAGCCAACTCCACGTGAGAAACGTGCCCAAAAACAGGCGGCTGATGCTGCGGTCCAACGTCGCAAACATCATAGTAAAGGTGAGCAGCGCCATGAGCCCGACCTGCCACGCCGCGAGGCGCGCCGCATCCGCGAGGTCGATTCGGTGCGCCTTCAGCGCAAAGCGCCGGAGCTCCGCCCGCGAGAGCGCCATGCCGCCGAGCACGCAGAGGAAATACGGCACGAGGTTCACCTCGCGGCTCAGTCGCACGATCGGCACGTGCCGCATAATGAACTCCGCATAGCACCAGAAGAACGCGCCCACCCCCAGCATCGCCACCACGGCGTGAAGATTCGCGAGTCCGCGGGCGCGAGTCGTGATCATGGGACCGCAGGACCTAGGCCAACCCGCCCCCGCGCGCAAGCACGCGCCTCAGCGCCACTCGTGGCGGGGATACCGGCGCGAGAGCTCCGTCTTCACTTTCGGATACTGCTCGCGCCAGAAGTTCGTCAGGTCGTCCGTGACTTGGATTGGGCGGTGATTCGGGGCCAGCACTTCAAACTTCACCGCCACGCGCCCGTGCCCGACTGTGAATTTTCCTTCGATGCCATACAGCTCCTGGATGCGCGCACTCATGATCGGCGGTCCTTCTTTGGCGTAAGTGAGTCGCGCCTTGCGGCCGTTGCCCATGATGAGTTTCTCCGGCAGATAGTCGTCGAGCACGGCAAACTGCTCGGCCGTCAGCCAGTCGCGCAGCACCGGCATCACGGGCTTATCCTTGATATCGCGGTAGCCGAGTTCGCCGTAGCAGACTTGCTCGATGAGCGTGGCCCGGTCGGCGTCGGTGATCGGATTCACCTCCAGCTCGGGAAACCACTCCGCCAGCCGGTTCACGCGGATGATCCACTGCTCGACCGTATCGTCCCACGCTTCGAGCTTCAGCCGGCCCGCCAGCACTTCCTTGGTCAGCAGCGCGGCCGCTTCGTTTAAGGGCGCATCATCGCTGCTCGCCTTCGACTCCAGCACGAGATCACGAAAACGCCGTTCGCGCCGCGACACCACGCGCTTGATCGTCTCGTCGTAGGTCACGCCGCGCGCTTCGCGATAGTCGTCCGGGAAAATCTCCTTCAACCAGCTCTCCTCCACCGCGGTCGCCAAGGTGAGCAGGGTGTTGACCTCGCCGTCGCCGCGCCCGATCTCGCTGATCTCCGCCGCCACGAGGATCTTCGCCTGCGCGATGGCACTCTCGCGCGCGAGCAGGCCCCGGCGGTTGTGCACGAGTTCGCACCGGAGGGTTCCCACGTCGAGCCGCTTGGCCAGTTGATCCGAAAATCCTGCGAGCACGCACTTGCGCACGGCGGCGCCATCCACGCGTTGCTCACTGATATCGAGGCCTTCCTTTTTCGCGATCTCGAGAAACTGCTCAAACAGCGGCCCGACTTGGCGCGCGCCTTGCGCGTGAATGCCGAGCCGGCGGCACGCGTCCATCGCGTAGCCCGCCTTGTCCGCGTAACGCCACGCCCGCATCAGGAGGAAGAAATCACTTTCGTGTTCTTCGCCGAGGGTATCCTCGCGCGCTTTCTCCACGTCCCGCGTCACGCCGCGTAGCAGGAAGTTTCGTCCCTGCGTGAGCGCTGCCATCAGGGCGACCGGCCGCACGCAGCCGCGCTCCTCCGCCGCCAGGAGCATACGAGCGTAGCGTGGATGAACCGGAAAACGCAGCATGCGCCGGCCCACGTCCGTGATCGTCTTCCGTTCGCCGCCGAGTGCACCCAGATCCGCGAGGAGATTTTCCGCCCGCACGAGGCCGACGGCATCGGGCTTTTCCAGCCAGGGAAAGTTCGCGACGTCGTCGATCCCGCTGGCTTTGAGAGTCAGCACCACTTCCGACAAATCCAACCGCTTCACCTCCGGCAGCTCTTGCGGTGCACGATTCCCGTGCTCGCGCTCCGTCCACAGGCGCACGCACACGCCCGGCGCAGTGCGGCCCGCACGGCCCGCGCGTTGATCGGCGCTCGCGGCGGAGATTTTTTCAATGAGGAGGGTATTGAT
>CANGHW010000194.1 GCA_947453695.1 Opitutia bacterium | reverse complement strand
TTTTCGGTTCGATGAGACCGACTTCGAGGGCGTAGCGCGTGAGGCTCGCGACGTCGTGGAGATTGAGCTTCCGCATCAGATTCGTGCGGTGATTGTCGACCGTCTTGACGCTGATGCCGAGCTTGGCGGCAATCTCCTTGGTGCTGTGGCTCTCGGCCACGAGCTGGAGGATTTCGCGTTCGCGATCGGTGAGGAAGTCCGGGGCATTGCTCGTCGCCGGATTGGCAACGACGTTGCGGAGGAGGGAGGCGACGGCCGGGCCGAAGTAGGTGCCACCATTGGCGACGGTCTCGAGGCCTTTCTTGAATTCAAACAAGCCCGCCGTCTTTTCGACAAAACCGTGAGCGCCGGCCTCCAACATCTCGCGCACGAGCACAGGATTTTCGTGACCGGAGAATACCAGCACGCGCATGTGCGGGAGTTTCTTGCTGATGCGGCGCAGGATATCGACGCCGTTCAATCCCGGGAGCTTCGCGTCGAGCACGCACACGTCTGGATTGGTATCGAGGCACATCTGGACGGCCGCCTGGCCATCGCCCGCTTCGCCCACGAGTTTGTAGTTCGCGTCCAGTCGTAGAATCTCGACCAACATCTCGCGGATGGCGGTTTGGTCCTCGATGATGACAAGACGTTTCATAGGCGGTGAAAAGAAAAGGGGACGGTGGTGGGCCGGCCGGGATTCGAACCCGGAACCAATTGCTTAAAAGGCAACTGCTCTACCATTGAGCTACCAGCCCCCATCCGTGAGAACGTGACAAATGGGTTTCGCAGGCGGGGGTTGGCAAGAATTTTCTCCCCAAGATGGGACTACCGCGGTTGACCGCGGTCTGATTGCGGCCTATCCACGCAAATTACTCACACATCTTGGGAACAATTCAAAAATATACCCATCAGAGCGAGGCAGACCGTATGTCCTCCAAAGCTCAAGAAGTGGCCCTCGACCGCCTCCTGGTCGATCGTTTCAAAAACGGCGATCAAGCGGCGTTCGACGAAATGGTAACGCGCTATTGGGATCGCATCTACTCCATGGTCCATCAGCTCCTCCGCAACCAGCAGGATGCCGAGGAAGTGACGCAGGATGCCTTCATCCGCGCCCACCGGGGGTTGGCTAACTTTCGCGGGGATTCCGCCTTTTCGACCTGGCTCTACCAGATTGCGACCAATCTGGCCCGCAACCGCTACTGGTATTGGTGGCGCCGCAAGCGGGACAAGTCCGTCTCGTTTGACGCCCCCGTGAGCGCCGAAAACGACATGACCCTGGCGGACATCATCCCGGCCGAGGTCGAGTCGCCGGACGATATTACGGTCAACCAGGAGTTCATCACCCGCATCGGCCAGGGGATGGAGAAACTTTCCAGCAAGCACCGCGAGATTCTCGTCTTGCGCAACATCAAGAACCTCTCCTACGAAGAAATCGCCGTGATTCTCGGCATCTCCGTGGGAACCGTAAAAAGTCGCATCGCCCGCGCCCGTGAAAGCCTCCGCTCGAAGCTCGGCGAGGACTTTAAAACCTGACCACTACCACGACCGTTATGAAAGATTCGGAATTTATTTCACTCCTGAACCTGTATCTCGACCACGAGATCACGCCGGCCGACGCCGCGCGGCTCGAAGCCGAGGTCCAGGCCAGTCCGGAGCGCCGGAAAGTTTATCTGCAATATTGCCGGATGCAGAAGGCCTGCACCGTGCTGGCGAAAGACTTCGCCGAGAAATCCGCCGCCGCCGAGGCGGAGGGCCGCAAGATCGTCGCGTTCGAGCCTCAGCGCTCCGCCTGGGGCACGGGTCTCTGGGTTGCGGGCGGCCTCGCCGCGGCCGCCTGCGTGGCGCTCGTGCTCGTGAATCGTCCCGGCCTGAACCGCAGCAACGACTCTATGGTGGCGGCGGCTCAACCGTCGATGCCGGTCGAGGCCAAGGTCGTCGTCGCGCAGGGCGGCCTGACGCTGGCGCCGGCGCCCACGACCGCCATTGCCCGCACGGTGACCGTTCCGGTCGCCCAGCGGGTCGAGCTCAAGCCCGTCCTCGCGACACGCGGGCTCACGCTGGCGAATCAAACCGCCCCCGACGAGCAGGTTGCCGCCGTCGATTCCGCGAAGTTCGATTGGATCGCCGGCCTGCAGATTGCCCCGTTGCAACGGGTGCAGGTGGAAGATCTCCGCTTCGAGGCCCGGCCGGTCGCCCCGGTTAAAAGCCCGAACTTCGGTGGCCAGCGCCGGACGGAGCAGGGCGCCGTGGAGCTGACCGCGTTTCAGTTTCAGAAATAACCGACTCCCGGTCATTTCTCTCCAGGCGAGCCACCCGGCTCGCCTTTTTTGTGCCCCGCGGAGTAGCCGCGGGCGCACGGGGCCGACGCGGCGGCCGGGTCAGGCCAGCGCTTTCTTGATCAGGGCCTCGGTGGTCGCCTTGGCGCCGAGCGCAAGGGCGGCCTGGCGCACTGCTTGATCAGCATCGGCTCCCTTATAGCCGAGGGCCACGAGGGCGGCGACGGCATCCGCGTGGGCGCTGGAGGCCGCGGGTGCGGCGGACGGAGACTCCGCGGTCCCGAGGTCGGCCGAGGACGTGGCGGCGGCGCCGAGTTTGCTGCGGAGCTCAACGACGAGGCGCTCCGCGGTCTTTTTGCCGATGCCGGGGACCTTCGAGAGCGAGCCGATGTCGCCGGCGCGAATGGCCGATTCCAGCGAGGGCAGGGAGAGGCGGCTCATGATGCCGAGCGCACCTTTGGGGCCGACGCCCGTGACGTTATCGATCAGCAGACGGAAAAAATCGCGCTCCGCCACCGTCGTGAATCCGTAGAGCGTCTGGGCGTCTTCGCGGTAGATCACGTGGGTGTGGAGTTTCACCTTTACGCCGGGCGAGGGGAGCTTTTCCGCGGTCGTCACCGGCACATGCACCTCGTAGCCGAGGCCGTTCAGCTCCAGCACGGCGTGCAGCGGGGTCGACTCGACGAGCAGTCCCTGAATCGAAGTGATCATGGCGTGGAAGTAGCGAGCAGCGGTTAGGGGGTAGCGAGGAGAAAAACCTTCGCGGGCAGAAGCCGCGCAGGTCGGCGGTGCCGGCCGGGACGGGCGGGCGGAAATTCCTGGTTTCGCCCGCTCGCGGCTTCAGTGCCGCGATTTACGGCGTCACTTCAGCCCCAGCACGTCCTGCATGTCGTAGACCCCGGGCGGCTGGTGGACCACCCACTGGGCCGCGCGCAGGGCGCCGCGGGCAAAGATGCCGCGGTCGCTGGCCTTGTGGGTCAGCTCCACGCGTTCGCCGAGCGCGGCAAACAAGACGGTGTGATCGCCCACGACATCGCCGCCGCGGAGGGCATGGATGCCCACCTCGGAGTTGGTGCGGGCCCCCACGATACCTTCGCGACCATGGCGCAGGGCGTCGGCCGTGAGTTTCCGCTCTTCGAGGATGATCTCGAGGAGGCGGGCCGCGGTGCCGCTCGGGGCGTCTTTCTTGAAGCGATGGTGCATTTCCACGACTTCGGCATCGTAGTCGGAGCCAAGGATGCTCGCGGCGCGGCGGGTGAGGGCGAAGAGCAGATTCACACCCACGGAGAAGTTACCGGCCCACACGCAGGGCACCTGGGCGGCGAGGGCGAGGAGTTGTTTCTTTTCCTCGGCCGAGTGCCCGGTGGTGCCGAGCACCACGGGTTTGCGCTGGGCGACGGCGATTTCGAGCACCGCGCGGGTGGCCTGGTGCGAACTGAAGTCGACGGCGACTTCACAGCGGGCGAGGCCGGCGGCGAGGTCATCGCCGACATCGACGGCTGCACCCACGGTCAGACCGAGTTCTTTGGCGGCGTCGGCGAGGGCGTGGCCCATGCGGCCCTTGGAGCCGTTGATCAAGACACTGAGAGACATGGCGGGGGCGCAGGGTTATTTGCCGAGGGAGATCAGCGTCTGCTCGAGGATCTTGGCGTTGGCCTTGCTCAATTCGCAGAGCGGGGCGCGCACTTCGTCGGAGACGATCAGGCCGGCCCGGCGAACCGCGGCCTTCACCGGCACCGGATTCGGCTCGATGAACATCGTCTTGAAGATCGGGTAGAGCTGGCGGTGCAGCTTGCCGGCCTTGGCGAAATCATTGGCCTGGCAGAGGCGGACGAGCTGGCCGACTTCCTTCACGAGGAGGTTGGAGGCCACGCTGATCACGCCCTCGGCGCCGACGGACATAAACGGCACGGTCAGGGAGTCGTCGCCGCTCAGCACGGTGAGGTCGGCACCCATGGCCTGCTTGAGCTGGTCGACGCGATCCACACTGCCGCCCGCTTCCTTGATCCAGCGGACGTGGGAGTATTTCGCGCGGAGGCGCTCGACGACGGGGATGCCGATCTCGATGCCGCAACGGCCCGGGATGGAGTAGAGGATGATGGGTTTGTCAGTCGCTTCGGCGACGGCGCAGAAGTGGCGGAAGAGACCCTCCGGGCCCGGCTTGTTGTAGTAGGGCGCGACCACGAGCATGGCGTCGGCGCCGGCTTCGTGGGAGAGGCGGGTGAGCTCGACGGCTTCGGCGGTCGAGTTGGAGCCAGTGCCGGCGATCACGGGCACGCGGCCGGCCGTCTCGGCGATGACCGCCCGGATCACGTCCATATGCTCTTCGTGCGACAGGGTGGGGGACTCGCCGGTGGTGCCCACGGGCACGAGACCGTCGATTCCGCCCTTGATCTGGTAGGCGACGAGTTTTTTCAGGCTGGCATAGTCAACCTGGCCCTTGAGGAAGGGAGTTACGAGTGCAGTGATCGTGCCTGTAAGCGGACGGAGTTTCATGAGTGCGGGCAGTGTAGCCTTGCGAAACACACCACGGCGAAATACCGAATCCGCAACGCTTTTTTACCCATGCCGCCCGTCACACCGCACACCGAAATCATCAACGATCTGCTCAAGCTCGCCGTCGATAGCGGTGTGAGCGATGTGATCATCAAGTCCAACAAGCCCGGCTACGTCCGCCTCGCCGGTAAGCTCAAACCGGTCGACATGGACCCCATCACTTGCCCGGAGGCTCAGGCGTGGGTCGATGAGCACGTGCCGCGGGTGTTCAAGGGCAAGTGGGATGACGACGGGCAGGTCGATTTCGCCTACGCCGTCGAGGGCATCGGGCGTTTCCGCGTCAACGCCTTCCACCAGCGCGGGTTGGTGAGCATCGTGATGCGTCATATCAAGAGCAGCGTCCCGACCTTTGACCAACTGGGCCTGGGCCAGACCGCCGATGCCTTGATCAAGCTCGTGCAGGCCAAGGACGGCATCCTCCTCGTTTGCGGTGCCACCGGTTCCGGCAAGAGCTCCACCATGGCGGCGATGATGAACTGGGTGAACCAGAACATGGACAAGCACATCGTCACCATCGAGGACCCGATCGAATACACTTTTTCGGACGACAAGTCGCTCTTCCAGCAACGTGAAATCGGGCTCGACGTGCCCAGCTTCGAATTGGCGATCAAGGCCGTCCTCCGCCAAAACCCCGATGTCATCCTCATCGGCGAAATGCGCGACCGTGAGACGTTCGAGACCGCCATCAGCGCCGCCGAGACCGGTCACTTGGTCTTCTCCACCATGCACGCCGCCACGGTGGCCCAGTCGTTGACGCGCCTCTTTGAGTTCTTCCCGCCCGAGGAGCAGATCCAGGCCCGCCGGGCGATCGCCGGCTCCCTCCGCGGCTTCATCTGCCAGAAGCTCATTCCCAACATTGATGGCAACGGCCGCGTGCCGGCCAATGAGATCCTCACCGCCGATGCGACGGTGAAGAACCTCATCCTCGAAGGGCAGTTTGAGAAGATTCAGGGCATTCTTGAGGGCAGCGGCGACTCCTTGAGTTTTTCGTTCAACAAGGATCTCTACCGCCTCATCAAGGCCGGTCGCATCAGCAAGGCCGATGGCCTGCGCTTCTCGCCCAACCCGCAGGCGCTCGAGATGAACCTGAAGGGGATCTTCATCAAAACCTGATGCGCGCGCGGTGGGCAGCCTGGGGACTCGGTTGCGCGGCGCTCGCCAGTGCCGCCGACCCGGCGTCGCCTGCGCCGGCAACTCCCGCGCCCGCATCCACCGAAGAAGTCCTCTCGGCCGCCCGGCGTGATCTGGAGACTATCCGGGCCTTGCGCTCCCCGGGCGCCGGTGCCGGCAAGGCGGACCTGCCGCAACTGGCCGCGCCCGAGCTCAACCCGCTGCCCGCGCCGGTCATGACCGAGCGTCGGCCCGCTCCGGGCTCCACGAAGCCGGGCGCTCCGGGCTCGGCGGGGGCCAAGGAGAATTGGCTCGTCGATGCCATGATGCGCAAAGGTGACCGACCGGCCAACCCTCCCCTCGCGGGCGAGTTGGTGCTCAGTGGCGAAGAGCGGGAAACGGCGGACTCTCCGGCCGCCGCCACCAAGGCGCGGCGCGAGGGAGAGCGCGACCCGACGCGCGGCGACGCCAAGGCCGGCGCGCCCCAGCCTGCCAATCCGCTGTCCACCTTCATGGCCGGGTGGATGACGTCGCAGGATTATCAGTTATACCTGGCCGGCACGTCCGCGGGCGTCCCCGGCAGCATCGCCACCGAGCGCGCCTCGGCCGCGGCCCGCGACGGCCTCGGCGCGACCTTGTCGGGCGAGCGGAGCAGCGCCCCGTCCACCGCCGGCGCTGCGCCGGGCCAGGCGGCGCGCGAAAATCCCTTTCTGGCCGCCCTCGGGCCCACCGGTCCCGCGGCCAATCCGCCCGCGGCGACACCGGTCGGGGCCGTCACGCCCAGCGCCCCGCCGCCAAAGGCGCCGGCGATCGCGCCCCCGCCCGCGCCCGCGTCGCCTCCGGCCTCGCCCATCCCGTCTTTCGTGAAGCCGGCGGACGACGCCAAGTATTTCAAGCCCCTGAAGCGCTTTTGATTTGGTCACCTCCACCCGGTGCGGGGTGGCCGGTGTTTTGTCTCTGGTCAGGCGCCTTCGGTCCCGTAATCGTGCGCGGCCCATGAGTCGTGAGATGTGTTACCGCTGTTTCTGGCCGGCCCGCCATTGCTGGTGCGGGTCGATCACGCCCATGCCCACGCGCACGAAATTCGTCTTCCTCATGCACCCCTATGAGGCCAAGCGCGTGAAGGCCAACACCGGCCGCCTCACCCACCTCAGCCTCCGCGACAGCGAGCTGCACCTGGGGATCGGCTTCGATGAGCATGAGGCGGTGCAGGCGCTGATTCAGGATCCGCGGAATTTCCCCGTGCTGCTCTACCCGGGCCGGGAGTCCATCGATCTTTCGACGGTGGGCCAGAGCGATCCGCAACTCTCGATTTTGCGCGACCAGCTGGCGTCGCGCCGGCTCGTGGTCTTTCTCCTCGATGCCACGTGGCGGCTCGTCCGCCCGATGTTTCGTCTCAGTCTGAGCCTGCAGCGGCTGCCTCGCATCATGTTTTCCGGCGCCCCGCCGAGTCGCTACATTATCAAGCGGCAGCCGGAGCCGGGCTGCCTCTCGACCCTCGAGGCCACGCACGAACTGCTCCTCGCCCTCGATCGCTCGGGGCTCGAGGCCTACACGCAGCCGACGCAACTGCTCGATCTCTTTCAGCGCATGCAGGAGTTTCAAATTCGCCGCACCGCGGAAAACGCGCTCCTCGGCGACCGGCGGCACGGGCCGCGGTTGTCGGGCGAGCGCCCGGCCGGCGCAGGTCACACCGGGCCAAAGCGGCGGCGCATTTTCCCAGCCGCCCCCGCCGCGGTCGCGGGGCCTACTTCGCCGCACAGTTGAACATCCCGTGGATGCCGAAGCGATCGGTGCGGCCGCCCCAGTAGGCGCCCCAAGGCACGTCCTACCTCGCCTGCTCGGTTCATGTTGGAGTTGGCAGGGCGTCGATCCTCGGAACGATGGGGCGCATGAAGTCCTGGCCATTGCTCGTCACCTGCTGTGCCGCGTGGTGGTGCGTCGTCGCGGTGGCGCGGGCCGAGGAGGTCGCCGTCGAGGTGCAGCCGCTGACGGAGGGCGTTTGGTTGCACACGTCGTGGCAGACGGTGGCGGTGTTTGGGCGCGTGCAGTCGAATGGCCTCATCGTGCGCGAGGGCGATCACCTCGTCGTCGTGGATACCGCGTGGGGCGCGGCGCCGTCGCGGGCCTTGCTGGCGTGGATCGATCGCGAGCTGAAACTCCCGGTGGCTCGCCTGCTCGTGACGCATTTTCACGATGATCGCCTCGGCGGTTGGGAGGTCTTTGCCGAGCGTGGGGTGCGGATCGTCGCGTCCGAGCAGACGGTGGCGCTGGGCAAGGTCACGCCCACGGCGGCGTTTGAGGTGTATCGGTTGCAGCCGGGCGAGCGTAAGCGCAGTGGCGCGCTGGAGATTTTCTATCCCGGTCCGGCCCACGCGCCGGACAATGTCGTGGTGTGGATTCCCGCCGGGCGGGTGCTCGCCGGTGGGTGCGCCGTGCGCGCGGCGGCGTCCGCGGGGCTGGGCAATCTCTCTGATGCCTCGGTGGCCGAGTGGGGCGCCTCGATGCGCCGCGTGATTCAGGCCTACCCGACCGCGCAGCTCGTGCTGCCCGGGCACGGTGACCGCGGCGGCCCGGAGTTGTTGCAGCACACCGTCGACCTCGCCGAGGCCGCGCGCCGCGCTCCTCCGCCTTCCGCGCCCGCAGCGCCGGCACGTCAATAAATCGCGCGGCCGCGCGTCGTCGGGCGCGCCTACGGCGTCAGCGGGTCCGCCACGATGCGATACGGTTTCCCGCGGGAGTCCGGCCGCCAGCCGTCGTCAATCGCGCGCTGGGTATATTCGATCACGCGCGCCTCGAAGTGCTGTGAGACCGCCGGGCGCTTGGCCGGGTAGTCGCGCACGTCGAATTCGATCACGAGCTCCCGGCACTTGGCGTCGGCGAGGGAGACGCGGGCGGTGATGCCCCGGAAATTCGTGTCGGTCGAGAATTCGCCCGCGTAGTGTTTCACGACCCAGCGAAAGGAGTCGGTCCCGAGCGTGAATTGTCCCGACGAATCCAGTTTAGACATGCCTCAGGCGTAGAGGGCGGCGGCGCGGCGACAACTGCGAAGCCGTGCCCGCCGTAAATTCCCGCCCGCCGGCGTGGCCCGGGTCAGCGCCTCACGTCGCGTCGGCCCGGGTGTAGAATTTGTCGTGAGCCAGCAGCTTAAACGCATGCACCGCCTGCCCCAGTTCCCCGAAGAGGTCCGCGGTGCGGGCATCGCTGGGCGCGGACTCGAGGCGCCGCTGGGTGCGGCGGAAGCGGTCGCTCAGTGAGCGGTGCTCATCCTCGTCGCCGAGCTGGCGCAGGAGCTGCCGCACATGGTCCGCCTGCTTCCGTGCCTGCTTCACCCGCCGCAGCGCGGTGGCGAAGGGGAGGCGGCCGGCCTGCGCATCCTTGAAGACGCCGCACTCAAAGGCGCGGCACTGCGTCGGCCGGTCGGCATAGACCCGGCAGGTGCGATCCGCACACAGGGCCGCGCAGGGCTGGCGAAAGAGGGTAATCGGCCGCTGCGCCCGCGAGGTAAACACCGGCAACCCGAGCGCC